>NZ_JBFRCL010000010.1:0-188858 GCF_040965695.1 Paraburkholderia sp. BR10937 | reverse complement strand
CAAGCAGGAAGAGCGTGCCGAGCGTCGCGAGCTGGTCCGGTACATGCAGGCGCGTGATCAGCAACCCGTTGAAGAGCCCTGCCGCCACGCCCAGCGCGAGGCACGCGAGCACGGCTTCCCAGCCGCTGCCGTGCCAGACCACGAGCACATAGCTCGCGGCCATCTGCGCCGAGGCGGCGACGCTGCCCACGGAAAGATCGAAGCCGCCCGCGGCGAGCGTGATCGTCACGCCGATGCCGAGCAGCGCCACGATCGAGACGGCCTGCAAGATGCTGAACAGGTTCGCGACGTTCAGAAACGCAGGCTCGCGTACCGTGAAGATGACGCCGAGCGCGACGAGCACGAGCAGCAGGCCGCCGCGTTCGAGCGCGACGAAAAGGCTGTGCCGGCGCCGCCGGGTCGTGTCGCGCGCTAAAGACTCGTCCGATGCTGCCGTGGGTGTGATGGATCTCATGAGTGGGCTGATAAGAGGGGTTCCGCTACGGCTGCGCGTTCGACTGTGCCGCGGTCGAACATGACGATGCGGTCGGCGACTTCATACGCCTCTTCGAGGTCGCTGACGAAAACGAGCGTCGCGCGCGAAGCGGCGCGCTCGCGCAAAGCGGCGGCGATATCGGCCCGTGCGCCCGCATCGACGCCCTGGAACGGCTCGTCGAGCAGCAGCAGCCGGGCCGGCTCGGCGTGCCAGCGCGCCAGCAGCACCTTTTGCTGGTTGCCGCCCGAAAGTCGCGCGACGCGATCGCCGGGACCCGAGCAGCGAATGCCGAATGTCTGGATGGCGTCTTGCGCCTGCGCGGCTTCGCGATTGCGAGGCAGGCCGACGCCGCGCTGCCAGCGGGACAGAAACGGAAAACTGATCGTGCCGGCGATCGATGCGAACGCAACGGTGTCGGGAAAGAGTGACGTGCGCCACCGGTCTTCGCCGGCGAGGAATACGCCCGCGCGGATCGCGTCGGTTGGCGAGCGCGGGGCCCAGGCGCTGCCGTAAAGGCGCATCTCGCCCGTAGCCGCGCGCAACGCGCCAAATATCACCTGGGCAAGCCTCGACTTCCCCGCACCGACCGGGCCGACGATCGCGACGATCTCGCCTTGCTGCACGGCGAGATCGAACGCATCGCCATGCGCCGTGAGGCGCAGGCCGTGCAGCCGCAATGCAGGGTCCGCGCCCGCCTGGCCGGTGCGCGGCACTGCTCGCGCCTGCGGCAGGGCGCGGCCGATCATCGCTTCCAGCGCCGCGTCAAAATCGATGGGCGCGTTCTGTTCGTCCACAATGCGGCCGTCACGGAGCACCGCCACGCGCGAAGCCAGTCTTCGCAGGTCGCCGAGCCGATGCGAGACGAGCAGCACCGCCACGCCCTCCGCGCGCAAGTCATCCACTAGCGCATGGAGCCGTGCGGCCTCGCTTGTGGAAAGGCTGGCCGTGGGCTCGTCGAGAATCAGCAGCCGCGGGCGCGAAGCCAGCGCACGCGCGATCACCACGCGCTGCTGGCCGGCGAGAGAAAGCGAACCGAGCGGTGCCGTGAGATCGGCTTCGAGCCCCACGCGCGCGGCCAGCGCGGCTGCACGGGTGTAGCGGGAGGCACGCGGCGTCCACCAGCGCGCTCCGCCGCCGCAAAGTTCGTCGAGCAGAAGATTGTCGGCAATGGACAGCGCAGGCACCACCGCGTCGGCAATGCTCTGATGCACGGTCGCCACGCCCAGACGCTTCGCCGCCTGGGGCGAACCCGGCGCATAGGCGTCTTCGCCGAGCGTGAGCGTGCCTTCGTCCTGCGCATTCACGCCGCTCAGGATCTTGACGAAGGTCGATTTCCCGGCGCCGTTCGCGCCCATCAGCGCAACGACCTCGCCGGCGCGGATGGAAAAGTTCAGCCGCGACAACGCGAGCGTCGCGCCAAAACGCTTCGTGATCGAGTGGGCAATCAGAATCGGAGCGGACATCGATGGGTTAGCCGGTTGGAGATCGCTAGCGGACACTGCTGCCCATCGTAGCGAGGCGGGGGAGAGAGCCCAACGAAGCGATGCTCATATTCATGCGTCCGCATTTGATAAAGCGCCGTACAGAAAGCGCCCTGACAGCAACAGGGCGTATCCGCTGCCGCAACAGCCGATTCGACGACATTGCGAATAACGCGCCGGAGCAAATCGGGCAAGCCTATATCGATTCATCAATCCGTTATTGGAGCCGCTGCGCGCGGGTTTCTATACTTTTCTTCTTCGCTGCGCGGTGCGCATTCTCTCCACCCCCAACCGAGAAAGAACGCATGAATGTCCCCCGATCCCATGACGCGCTCTCGCAAGGCGCCGACTACGAAACCCTTGCCGCCCGCTTCCGCCCGATCTTCACGGAGATCGCCCGCGGAGCCGCCGAACGCGAGCGCTCGCGCACGCTGCCGCATGACGCGATTGCCGCGCTCAAGCAAGCGGGCTTCGGCGCCGTGCGCATTCCGGTGCGTAACGGTGGCGCGGGCGCTTCGATCGCGCAGTTGGCGCAACTGCTCATCGAGCTTGCCGCTGCGGACTCGAACCTGCCGCAGGCGCTGCGCGGCCACTTCGCCTTCGTCGAGGACTGGCTGAACGTGCCTGCCGGCGCGGACCAGCGCGCATGGTTCGATCGCTTCGTGAGCGGCCAGCTTGTCGGCAATGCGTGGACCGAGGCTGGCGACGTCGCGCTCGGCCAGATCGACACAAAGGTCGCGCGCCGCGACGGCGGCTTCGTGCTCAACGGTTCGAAGTACTACAGCACCGGCAGCCTCTACGCGGACTGGATCGATGTGTTCGCGCAGCGCGAAGAAGACGGCAGCGACGTGATCGTGGCCGTGGCGACCGACCAGCCCGGCGTGCTTCGCGAAGACGACTGGGACGGCTTCGGCCAGACGACCACGGGTAGCGGCACCACGCTGTTCCGCGACGCCGCGGTCGAGGGACGCAACATCATCGACTTCAACCGCCGCTTCAAATATCAGACCGCGTTCTATCAGCTCTTTCACGTCGCCACGCTCGCAGGAATTGCCGAGGCGGCGAGGCGCGACGCCGCCACCCTCGTGCGCAACCGCAAGCGTATCTACAGCCACGGCAACGCGCCGCGTGTGAGTGACGACGCGCAGATCCAGCAGGTGATCGGCGAGATCGCCTCGTGGGCCTATGGTGCAAAAGCCGTTGCGCTGCAGACTGGAGAAGCCGCGCAGCGCGCCTACGAGGCGCGCTTCGAAGGTGACGACGAGGCCGAGCGCGCGGCAAACGTGGAAGCCGAAATCGCTTCGGCGCAGGCCCAGATCGTCGCCTCCGAATTCGCGCTGCGCGCGGCGACGCATCTGTTCGATGCACTCGGCGCGTCTGCCATCCGCGCCGGCCACGCGCTCGACCGCCATTGGCGCAATGCACGCGCGGTGTCGTCGCACAATCCACTCGTCTACAAGGCGAAGACCGTGGGCGACTGGACCATCAACGGCACCGAGCCACCCTTTCTCTGGCAAATCGGCAACGGACCGGAACGCGGGAGCAAGTGAACATCATGAGCAAAACCATCCACCTGAACGCCTTTGAGATGAACTGCGTGGGCCACCAGTCGCCAGGCCTCTGGACTCACCCGCGCGATCGCTCGTGGCAGTACAAGGATCTCGTTTACTGGACCGACCTCGCGAAGATACTCGAGCGCGGTGTGTTCGACGCGATCTTCATCGCAGATGTAATCGGCTACTACGACGTCTACAAAGGAAGTAACTATCACGCGCTTCATCAGGCGGCGCAGATTCCGGTCAACGACCCCCTGCAACTCGCCGCGCCCATCGCGATGGTGACGTCGCATTTAGGCATTGGCATCACGGCGTCCACGAGCTTCGAGCACCCCTACACGTTCGCGCGCCGTCTCTCCACGGCCGACCATCACACGCAGGGGCGCCTCGCGTGGAACATCGTGACGTCGTATCTCGAGAGCGGCGCGAAGAACATCGGGCAAGGCGGCCTGCGCGACCATAACAACCGCTACGAAGTCGCGACGGAATACGTCGAGGTGCTCTACAAGCTGTTCGAAGGAAGCTGGGAAGACGGCGCCGTGGTGCGCGACCGGGACCGGCGCGTGTTCACGCACCCCGAGAAAGTGCACGAAATCGGCCACAATGGAAAGTACTTCGAAGTGCCAGGTTATCACCTTTGCGAGCCTTCTCCGCAGCGCACGCCTGTGTTGTTTCAGGCGGGCGCATCGGGCCCCGGCAAGACGTTCGCCGCGCAGCACGCCGAATGTGTGTTCGTCGCGGCGCTCACAAAAAACCTGCTGCGCGACTACGTGGCGGACGTGCGCCGTCAGGCGGCGCTCGCCGGGCGTGATGCGAACAAGCTGCTGATCTACAACCTCGTCACCGTGATCGTCGACGAGACCGATGCCAAGGCGCAGGCGCGCTTCGAGGAGTATCAGCGCCACGTCTCCTACGACGGTTCGCTCGTCTTCATGTCCGGCTGGACCGGCATCGACTTCGGGCAGTACCTGCCCACCGACACGGTCAAGCGCGTGCAAACGAATGCGATCCACTCGGCTGTCGAACATCTCTCGGGTGGTGACACGACCTGGACCATCGAAGCGCTGGCGAAGTGGGGCGGCGTCGGCGGAATGGGGCCGGTATTCGTCGGCTCCCCCACGACGATTGCCGACATCCTCCAGGAGTGGGTGGAAGAGACCGGCGTGGACGGATTCAATCTGGCATACGCGCTCGCGCATGAGACCTTCGAGCATGTCGTCGAATATCTCGTGCCCGAACTGCAGCGGCGCGGCGTGTACCCGCGCGACTATGCGCCGGGCACCTTGCGCGAAAAGCTCTTCGGCGGCGGTGCACGATTGCCCGACGAGCATCCGGCGGCGCGCTATCGCGACATCGAGCGAGTGAAGCGCGAATCGGCCCTGGGGAGGGGCGAAGTGGTTCCCGCCCCGGCTGCGTAAATAAACATAAGCAACCCAAAACAAATGCGTTAGCCGGAAAGAGGCGCGATTCTATACTCGTCGCAACGAGGGCCCGCGCACGCGCACGGGCTGCTCTTTCCTTGCGCCCATCCACAGGACATACCCATGACGACCTCGAATCAACGCACCGCCGACCACGCGATCGATCGACAGTTCCTCGACCGCTGGTCGCCGAGGGCCTTCACGGACGACACGCTGCCACAAGCCACGCTGCTCACGTTTCTCGAAGCGGCGCGCTGGGCGCCCTCTTCGTACAATTCCCAGCCCTGGCGTTTCGTCTATGCCCGCAGAGGTACGGCGCACTGGTCGAACTTCCTCGGCTTTCTGAACGAATTCAACCGTGGTTGGGCCCAACATGCCGCCGCCATCGTGATCGTCCTGTCAAAGAAAACTTTCGTGCGGCCGGGCGCAAAGGATCCCGTTGCTTCGCTCACGCATTCGTTCGACAGCGGTGCCGCGTGGGCACAACTTGGACTTCAGGCCAGCCTGTCCGGCTGGAAGGCGCACGGACTGGCAGGAATCGAGCGCGAGCGGATTCGCTCTGAACTCGCGATACCGGACGACTATGCCATCGAAGCGGCCCTCGCGATCGGCCGCGCGGGCGACCCCGCACAGTTGAATGAGGCGCTGCGCGCCCGCGAACTACCGAACGGACGCCTGCCGTTGGCCGCGATTTCCGCGGAAGGCGCGTTCGCGTTCACCGAATGACCCCCGATCGGCGCGCTCTGGCGCGCTGATCTCAGCTTTCCCGCGCGGCGCATCCGTCGCTGCGACATATCCGTCGTTATATTCCACCAGAGCATATGCATAGCGAATGTGTCTGGTTTGCAGGCAGACACGCCGACAGTAGAATCCGTCGACTCACTGATGCCGCCAACGAAACTCTCATTACGAATATTTCAATCATGAAAGCCATCCGCTCCGCTCTTTTCGCCACTCTGCTGTCGGTCGTCGCCGCGGCGCCGGCCCTCGCTGGCGACGAACTTGCGCAGGTCAAGTCGTCCGGTGTGTTGCGTGTCGGCACCGAAGGCACTTACGCGCCGTTCACCTACCATGACGAAACCGGCAAGCTGACCGGCTTCGACGTCGATATCGCCACGGCCATCGCACAACGGCTTGGTGTGAAGCCGCAGTTCGTCGAAGGCAAATGGGACGGCCTGATCGCGGGCCTCGACGTCAACCGCTACGACGCCGTGATCAACGAAGTTTCGATCACCGACGCACGCAAGGCCAAGTACGATTTTTCGAAGCCGTATATCTCGACGCACGCCGTGCTGATCGTGCGCTCGGACAACACGACCATCCATTCCTTCGACGACCTGAAGGGCAAGAAGTCGGCCAACACGCTGACCAGCAACTTCGGCAAGCTCGCCGCGTCGCACGGTGCTGACGTCGTGCCGGTTCAAGGCTTCAACGAATCGATCGATCTGCTGACGTCGGGCCGCGTGGACGCCACCGTCAACGACGCGCTTTCGTTCCTCGACTTCCAGAAGCACAAGCCGGACGCGAAGCTCAAGATTGCCGCCATCGACGCGTCTTCCGCTGACGACCAGTCGGGCGTGCTGCTGCGCAAGGGCAACCCGGACCTGGTCGCGGCCGTCGACAAGGCGCTCGCCGATATCAAGGCCGACGGCACCTACGCGAAGATCTCGCAGAAGTATTTCGGCAAAGACGTTTCGCAATAAGGCGGACTGAACGATGCCGGCATGGCTGCATTTGATGGCGCAATCGTTGTGGCCATTGCTCTACGCGGGACTGGTCTTTTCCGTCCCGCTCACACTGGCTTCGTTTGCGATCGGCATGGCGCTCGCGTTCTGCGCGGCGCTCATTCGCCTCTTCGGGCAACGCTGGGCCGTCGCGGCCGTGCGTTTCTATATCTGGCTCTTTCGCGGCTCGCCACTGCTCGTGCAGCTATTCGTCATCTTCTACGGGCTGCCCAACGTGGGCATCGTGCTCGATCCGTTGACGGCAGCCATCATCGGCTTTTCACTCAATGTGGGCGCTTATAACGCGGAAGTCATTCGTGGCGTGATCGAATCGATTCCGCGCGGTCAGTGGGAAGCCGCCTATTCGATGAACATGACGCGCGCGCAGGCGCTGCGCCGCGCCATCCTGCCGCAAGCGATTCGCGTGGCGTTGCCCGCGCTCTCGAACTCGTTCATCTCGCTCGTGAAGGACACGTCCCTCGCGGCCGTGCTGACCGTGCCGGAAATCTTCCAGGCTGCACAACGCATCGCGGCCGTGACCTACGAACCCCTCATTCTCTATACCGAGGCCGCACTGATCTATCTCGTGTTCAGCTCCGTGCTCTCGCAGGCTCAAGGGCGTCTCGAAGCGCGCTATGGCCGCCATGCCCTGTTCCAGGCGGGGCGCTGATGATCCACATCGAGAAACTCCACAAGTCATTCGGGGACCACGAGGTGCTCGCGGCCATCGACCTCACGCTCAAGGCCGGCAGCGTCACGGCGCTGATCGGACCGTCCGGCAGCGGCAAGAGCACGCTGCTACGCTGCATCAATCTACTCGAAGTGCCTGACTCCGGCACGCTGAGCGTGGGCGATGCCCGCCTCGAATTCAGCCGCGGCCGGCTGCTCTCCCACGCCGAAATCGCCTCGGTGCGCCGGCATACCGGCATGGTGTTCCAGAACTTCCAGTTGTTCCCGCACCTGAGCGTGATCGAGAACGTGATGGAAGGCCTCGTCACGGTCCTCAAATGGGAGAGCGAGCGAGCCCGTGAGCGCGCCGCCGCGCTGCTTGCGAAAGTGGGAATTGCCCAGAAGGCGGACGCATGGCCCTCCACGCTTTCGGGTGGCCAGCAGCAACGCGTGGCGATAGCGCGCGCACTCGCGCCCTCGCCCCAGGTGCTGCTCTGCGACGAGCCGACTTCGGCGCTCGATCCCGAGCTTTCCGCCGAAGTGGTCGACGTGCTGAGGCAGCTTGCGCTGGAAGGCACGACCATGCTGATGGCGACGCATGATTTACGGCTCGCGGCTTCTGTCGCGCACGACGCCGTTTTCCTCAAGGATGGCGCGATCGTCGAGGCCGGTCCGTCGCATGCACTCTTCGCACACCCGCGCGATGCGCGCACGGTGCGCTTCGTCTCCACGCTCACGCAGGCGCTGCCCTCGTTCTAGGCAAATGCAGGCGGCGTCGCCCGACGCCGCCTGTTCGTACCGCCTCAGTGCACCTTGGGAAAACCGTGCCGCTCGGCGAGCAGCGCGAGAATGCGCTTCGTGTCGGTCACGAAGTGACGGCCGTTCAGCGTTTCCACGCCCTCAGGAACGGGATGCTCGTCGCCCAGCACGAGTACGGGCAACCCCTGATGCGCCTCGTCGAGCACGTCGATCACGGCTGCCCGCGGGCGCGCGAACGGCAGGCGTTGCACATCGAGCCGCGCGACGCGTTCGGGCTCGGACGCGAGCAGTCCTTCTATCGGCGCGCCGTCCGGACAGATGAAACGCTCGCCAGGACGCGCGGGATCGGTGAAGCCAGGTTCCAGCAACAGCAGCAGGTCTCGAGTCATGGCGGAAGACGCTCCGTGATTGAATTAAGGACACACGGGGATTGTCGTGCGCGACCGCTGCCGCCGCCACGAATGAATCGATCCAACAATATTCGCGCCGATGCTAAGCCACGTTTTCCATGACCTCAAAAGAACCGGTTCTCCGGCCTCGGCAGGCCAAGGTGCTCGCGCAGCGTATTGCCCTCGTACTCGCGACGGAAAATACCGCGCCGCTGCAACTCGGGCACGACCTTCTCCACGAAGTCGTCGAGGCCTGCGGGAAGATACGGGAACATCACGTTAAAGCCGTCGCTGCCCGCTTCCACCAGCCATTGCTCCATCTCGTCCGCGATCGAATGGGGCGTGCCCACCATTTGCAGGCCGGAGTATCCGCCCACACGCTGCGCGAGCTGGCGAATCGTCAAGCCCTCGTCGCGCGCCCAGTCCACTACGCGCTGCCGCGCCGAACGGCTTGCGTTGCTCTCCGGAATCTCGGGCAACGGGCCGTCGGGATCGAAACCGGAGACGTCGTGACCGAGCGCGATCGATAGCGAGGCAATGCCGCTGTCGTAGTGCACGAAGCTGTCCAGGCGCTCGCGCTTCTCGCGCGCCTCTTCCAGCGAATCGCCAACCACGACGAACGCGCCGGGCAGGATCTTCAGATGATCGGGATCGCGGCCAACCTTTTCCATCCGCGCTTTCACATCGGCATAAAAGCGTTTGCCGGCTTCGAGATTCGGCTGCGCGGTGAAGACCGCCTCGGCCGTTTCGGCCGCGAGCTGCCGCCCGGCCTCCGACGATCCGGCCTGCACCACCACCGGCCAGCCCTGCGGCGGCCGCGCGATATTGAGCGGCCCACGTACGGAATAGTAGTCACCCTTGTGCGCGAGCACATGGAGCTTCGACGGATCGAAATATTCGCCGCTCTCCAGGTCGCGCACGAAAGCGTCGTCGGCCCAACTGTCCCAGAGGCCCGTCACGACGTCGTAGAACTCGCGTGCGCGGCGATAACGTTCGTCGTGCTCCACGTGTTCCTCGAGGCCGAAATTGAGCGCCGCGTCCGGATTCGAGGTCGTCACGAGGTTCCAGCCCGCGCGGCCGCCGCTCAAATGGTCCAGCGAGGCGAAGCGGCGCGCGACATGGTACGGCGTGTCGAACGTCGTCGAAGCCGTCGCGACGAGGCCGATCTTCTCCGTCACGGCGGCAAGCGCCGAGAGCAAGGTGAACGGTTCGAACGAGGTGGCGGTGTGGCTGCGCTTGAGCGCGTTGACCGGCATGTTCAAGACGGCCAGGTGATCGGCCATGAAGAACGCGTCGAAACGCGCACGCTCGAGCGTCTGCGCAAAGCGCTTCAGATGAGCGAAGTTGAAATTCGCGTCGGGGTATGCACCGGGGTAACGCCACGCCCCCGTGTGCAGGCTGACGGGGCGCATGAATGCGCCGAGATGCAACTGTCGATTTCGGTTCATCGCTTCGGCCACCGGAAAACGAAATTCACAACATACTCCGGATCGGCAAAATCCGCTGAGGGCGCCAGCGCAGATAAGCATCTGACAATATCTTGGTTGTGCCGATGTTGAAACAGATTAAGGTGAGAGGCGGATCGCCGCGCAAGCGCGGCAGTTTCAACGTGGACATTTAAATGGGCAACGGCACGATGTCGAACGACAACTACGAGAATCACAATGAACACACGGCAAAAAGCGCGCGCCGCAAGCTATTGAAGCTCGCTGCGGGGACCGCGACGGCCGCCGCGCTGCGTGGCGCAACGGGGCTCGCGAGCGCCGCCGCGTTGGCGCTTCAAAGTGGCGCGGCACGCGCGGGCGACGGCAAGGTCCTGCGCATCGGTTTCCAGAAGTACGGCAACTTCGTGGTGCTGAAGGCCCAGCGCACGCTGGAGAAGCGGCTCGCGCCGCTGGGCTTCACCGTGCAATGGCTCGAGTTTCCCGGCGGCCCGCAGTTGCTGGAAGGGCTTGCCGCCGGCGCGGTGGATGTCGGCACCGTGGGTGAAACGCCGCCCATCTTTGCGCAGGCCGGCGGTGTGGATTTCGTCTACATTGCAAGCGAGCCGCCCGCGCCGCAGGGTGAGGCCATCGTCGTGCACGAAGATTCGCCGATCCGCACGCCCGCCGACCTGCGCGGCAGGCGCGTTGCGTTCAACAAAGGCTCGAACGTGCACTATCTGCTCGTCAAGGCGCTGCAGAAAGCCAACCTCAAGTACGAAGACATCCAACCCGTCTATCTCGCTCCCGCCGATGCGCGCGCCGCATTCACAAGCGGCAGCGTAGACGCGTGGGTGATCTGGGACCCCTATCTCGCGGCGATCGAACGCCAGGCGAAAGTGCGTTCGATCGCGAACGGTGAAAACCTCGTTCGCAATACGCAGTACTACATAGCAAGTCGCAACTTCGCGACCGCGCATGCGGCTGTCCTGCATGCGGTCGTGGAGGAAATCGGCGCCGTGGACACCTGGGCGCGCGACAACGTTCCGACCGTTGCGGCTCAACTGTCACCGCTTGTCGGCCTCGACGCGCCGACGCTCGAACTCGCCCTCAAGCGCGCGAGCTACGGCGTGCAGCCCATCGACGCGGCCACGCTCGCCTACCAGCAGCAAATCGCCGATACGTTCTCCGAACTCAAGCTGATCCCGAAGAAGCTCGTGGTCGTCGATGCGCGCTGGCAATCCGCCTGAGCGCGCTAACGCCCGGTTGCCGAAACATGCCAGCCGCGCCTGGCGTCACGCCAGGGCGGCCTTCCCGCTCAGCCCAGCAAGCCCGGCCTAGAAGCCGAGATCGGCGCCGCCAGGGCCACCCACTGGCGACTGCGCCGCCGGGGCTTTAGGCGCCTCATGCACCGTGGCATCGGTCGTGAGCAGCAGCCCCGCCACCGAAGCCGCGTTTTGCAGCGCCGTGCGCGTGACCTTGGTCGGATCGAGCACGCCCTTTTCGACGAGATCGCCATATTCGCCGGTCGCCGCGTCGTAACCGAAGTTGCCCGTGCCTTCCGCGACCTTCGCCGCCACCACGCTCGCTTCTTCGCCCGCGTTGCTCACGATCTGGCGCAGCGGCTCTTCTAGCGCGCGCAGCACGATCTTCACGCCCGCCGTCTGGTCGGCGTTCTTACCCTTCAGGTCGAGGATCGCCTGACGCACGCGGATCAGCGCCACGCCGCCACCCGGCACGATGCCCTCTTCCACGGCCGCGCGCGTGGCATGCAGCGCATCGTCCACCCGGTCCTTCTTTTCCTTCACCTCGATCTCGGTGGCGCCGCCCACCTTGATGACGGCCACGCCACCCGCGAGCTTCGCCACGCGCTCCTGCAGCTTTTCGCGGTCGTAGTCGGAGGTCGCTTCCTCGATCTGCACGCGAATCTGCTTCACGCGCGCCTCGATGGCGCCCGCTTCGCCCGCGCCGTCAATCACCGTGGTGTTTTCCTTGCCCACCTCGATGCGCTTGGCCTGGCCCAGCTCCTGGAGCGTGGCCTTCTCGAGCGTGAGGCCCGTTTCCTCGGCGACCACCTGGCCGCCCGTGAGGATCGCGATGTCTTCGAGCAGCGCCTTGCGGCGGTCGCCGAAACCCGGCGCCTTCACGGCCACCGTCTTCAGCACGCCGCGAATGTTGTTGACGACGAGCGTGGCGAGCGCCTCGCCCTCGATATCCTCGGCGATCAGCAGCAGGGGGCGCCCTGCCTTCGCCACCTGTTCGAGCAGCGGCAGCAGGTCGCGAATGTTCGAGATCTTCTTGTCGTGCAGGAGGATGAACGGATTGTCGAGTTCGGCGACCTGCTTGTCCGGGTTATTGATGAAGTACGGCGAGAGATAGCCGCGATCGAACTGCAGGCCCTCCACGACGTCGAGTTCGTCGGCGAGCGACTTGCCGTCTTCCACGGTGATCACGCCTTCCTTGCCCACGCGATCGATCGCCTCGGCAATGCGCTGGCCGATCGACTCCTCGCCGTTGGCCGAAATCGTCGCGACCTGCGCAATCTCCTTGCTCGTCGTGGTGGGCTTGCTGATCTTCTTCAGTTCTTCAACGGCGGCCACCACGGCCTTGTCGATGCCGCGCTTCAGGTCGAGGGGGTTGAGCCCCGCCGCCACGTACTTCTGCCCCTCGCGCACGATCGCCTGCGCAAGCACGGTGGCGGTCGTGGTGCCGTCGCCCGCTGCGTCGCTCGTTTTCGAGGCGACTTCCTTCACGACCTGCGCGCCGATGTTCTGGAGCTTGTCGGCCAGTTCGATCTCCCTGGCGACCGAAACGCCGTCCTTGGTCACGACGGGCGCGCCGAAGCTGCGTTCGAGCACGACGTTTCGGCCCTTCGGGCCGAGCGTGACCTTGACGGCGTCGGCGAGCAGGTTCACGCCTTCGATGAGTTTGGTGCGGGCGATATCGCCGAATACGATGTCTTTGGCTGCCATGATGACGTGCTCTCTCAGGTTCTCGCTTATTGATTGACGACTGCGACGATGTCTTCTTCGCGCAGCACGAGGAGTTCGTTGCCGTCGACCTTCACGGTCTGGCCCGCGTATTTGCCGAACAGCACGCGGTCGCCCACGTTCAGGTCCGGCGCAATGCGGCGGCCGTCGTTGTCGCGGCGGCCCGGCCCCACGGCCAGCACTTCGCCCTGGTCGGGCTTTTCGGCAGCGCTATCGGGAATGACGATGCCCGACGCGGTGCGGGTTTCCTGGTCGAGTCGTTTGACGATCACGCGATCGTGCAGTGGGCGCAGGCTCATAGGTGGCTTCCTTGCGGTTATCTCTCGGTTATTCGCGGTGAAACTGGCACTCGCCTCGTGCGAGTGCTGATGGAAAACCGAGTATAAAAAGCCGACGCGCGCCGCTCCAATAACGGATTGGCAGATCGATATCTCACGAACGGGCTTATCGATATCGCGCGGAAGTGGAAAACGGAACGGGAGAGAGGAAAAGAGGAAGCGGAGCGGCGTCAGGCAACGCCGCTCCGGGGTCGTGTTACTGCCGCGGCGCCAGACCGCGAACGACCGACACGAGCGCATCGACTTCCTCGCACGTGTTGTAGAACGCGAGCGAGGGCCGCACAGTGGCTTCCAGACCGAAACGGCGCAGTATGGGCTGGGCGCAATGATGCCCCGCGCGCACCGCAATGCCTTCGCGGCCCAGCGCCTGCCCCACCTCTTCGGTGCTGTAGCCCTTCAGCACGAACGACAGCACGCTCGCCTTGTCGCGGGCCGTGCCCACGAGGCGCACGCCCGGCACCGGGGCGAGCACGCTCGTTGCGTAGGCAAGCAGATCATGCTCGTAACGCGCAATGGTCTCGATGCCAACGCGGCTCACATAGTCCAGCGCGGCGCCCAGCCCCACCGCATCGGCGATATTGCCGGTGCCCGCCTCGAAGCGCGACGGCGGCGGCTGGAACACCGTCCGCTCGAACGTCACGTCCTGGATCATGTTGCCGCCGCCCTGCCATGGCGGCATGTTTTCCAGCACCTCGCGCTTGCCGTACATCACGCCGATACCGGTCGGCCCATAGATCTTGTGGCCCGAGAACACGAAGAAGTCCGCATCGAGCGCCTGCACGTCCACGCGCATGTGCGAAATCGACTGCGCGCCGTCGACCAGCGCCTTCGCGCCCGCACGATGCGCAAGCTCCACGATCTCGTCCACCGGCACGACCGTGCCCAGCGCGTTCGACACCTGCGTGACCGAGACGATCTTCGTGCGGTCGTTGAGCAGCTTGCGGTACTCGTCCAGCAGCACCTGGCCTGAATCGTCGACCGGAATGACGCGCAGCCTGGCGCCCTTGAGCGCGGCGAGCTGCTGCCACGGCACGATGTTCGCGTGGTGCTCGAGATGCGAGACGATGATCTCGTCGCCCTCGCCCACGTTCTGCACGCCCCAGGTCTTCGCGATCAGGTTGATCGCCTCGGTCGTGCCGCGCACGAACACGATCTCTTCGGGCGACGATGCATTGATGAAGCGCTGCACCGTCTTGCGCGCATGCTCGTACGCGTCGGTCGCTCTTGCCGCGAGCGTGTGCGCCGCGCGGTGAATGTTCGAGTTCTCGTGCGCGTAGAAGTACGCGAGGCGATCGATCACGGCCTGCGGCTTGTGCGTCGTCGCGGCGTTGTCGAACCACACCAACGGCTTGCCGTTCACGCGCTCCTGGAGGATCGGGAAGTCGCGGCGCACCGCATTGACATCGAAAGGCGGATGCGCGCCGCGCAACGGCACGCCCGGGCTCCCGCCTGGCGCTGCCGCACGTTCGTCGAGAAAGTATCGCGCGGGGCCGCCGTTTGCATCGTAGTCCGGATCATTGAGCGTCAGCAAGCCGCGCAGCGCATCGTCGCCCGGCAAGCCGAACGCTTCGGGAGAGGCGAGCCCGCGCACCGGCACCTCGATATCGCGCGCCGTATCGCGCCAGCCGTTGCCCGCCGTTTCCGTGAAGTAGAACGGCGAACGCTCGCTCGTCGTGGCTCGCACGGGCTCGGGCGGCTCGGACACGGCGTACGCTTGCGGCACGCCAAGCAGCGCACCGCCCGCGCGCGGCTCCAGCGCCGGCGCGACCGTCACCGCGTTGTCGGGCAGCCCGTTCGCCGCCGCCGCATGCGGCGCGAGCGCGGGTACGCGATTGCCGAGCGAAAGCACGTGCGTGGGCGCGGAAGGCGCGAGATTCAAGCCCGGCGCCTTGCCTTGCGGCGGCGCGAAGCCCGGCACGCCTGTGCCGATGCCGCCCGGACCCGCGAGCGGCGAGCCCGCCGGCGCCGGATTGCTGACCGAGGCGAGTATCGGCGCGGCCGCGGGCAAGGCGGACGGCACGCCGCCTACCGCACCGCTGCCGGCCGCGATGCCAGGCGCGCCTGCGCCGCCCGGCAACGTGCTGAAGAACTCGTTGGCGAGCCGCGCGAGCGTGGCGGGATCCGGCAGTCCGCCCGGCAACGGCGGATGCGCGATCTCCGTTGGCTTAGCGGTAGGTGTCAGGGTAGTCATGGTACTTGCCGATTTCCACGTCATCGAGCACAGCCAGCGCATCCGGCGAATGAACCGCCAGCGAGCAGTAAAGCGAGATCAGATACGACGCGATCGCCTGGTTGTTGATGCCCATGAAGCGCACCGACAGCCCCGGCCCCTGCTCTCCCGCCACGCCCGGTTGATACAGGCCCACCACGCCCTGACGCTTGTCGCCCACGCGCAGCAGCAGGATCTTGGTCTTGCCGTCGGCAACTGGCACCTTGTCCGAAGGAATCAGCGGAATGCCGCGCCACGTAAGGAACTGCGAACCGAACAGGCTGACCGTAGGCGGCGGCACGCCGCGCCGCGTGCATTCGCGGCCGAATGCGGCAATCGCGAGCGGATGGGTAAGGAAGAACGCGGGCTCTTTCCAGACCTTCGTGAGCAGTTCGTCGAGGTCGTCGGGCGTGGGCGCGCCGGTCAGCGGAAAAATGCGCTGGTCTTCCTCGACGTTCGCCAGAAGGCCGTAGTCGGGATTGTTGATGAGCTGGCTTTCCTGCAACTCCTTGATCGTTTCGATCGTGAGGCGCAGTTGCTCCTTGATCTGGTCGTGCGGGCTGCTGTACAGGTCGGAAATCCGCGTGTGTACGTCGAGCACCGTGCTCACCGCGTTGAGGAAGTATTCGCGCGGCTGCTCTTCGTAAGGCACGAATGTCGTGGGCAGCGTGCCTTCGTCCTCACGCGCCGTGCAGGCGGCACGCACTGCTTCGGGATCCTTAACGCGGTTCAGACGATAAATACCGGCTTCGACCGGCACCCATTGCAGCAGGTGCGTAAGCCAGCGCGGCGTGATCGTGGAAAGCTGCGGGACGGTTTTGGTGGCATTCGCCAGTTGCCGCGCGGCGTTATCGCCAAGCGCGGTCTGGCCGCTCTGAATCGAGGACATGAACGAGGGCTCCGGTTACTTATAACGAAAACTGCTTTGCTTATGACGACGGCCGATTATCAGGAGCCAAGGCAGCCGGATCAACCGGCTATAGGCGGCAGCGTGCGGGGAAGACTCAGGGAGACAAGGTGCTGCCGGGAAGCGAGATGGCGCTCGGTGCGCCCGCGGTCTCACCCGCAAGCAGCTCCGCGATACCCACGCCGAAAGCCAGTGCAAGCTTTTCGACGGTGACGATCGAGGCGATGGCCGTGCCCCGCTCGATTTCGCCGACGTAGGTGCGGTTAAGTCCCGCATGCTCGGCGAGCCGCTCCTGCGACCAGGCCTGCGCCTCGCGCAGGCGGCGCACCGTGGCGCCGAAGTCATGGACGATGGCGCTCATCATGCCGCGCCCGTTGCGATTGCATCCGGGGCGGCGGTGCCGGGGCGTTCATGCGCCGGCGCGCGCACTTCGTGCCGGGAAATCGCCTGGGTGATATGCGCCCCCGCCGGCACGCTTTCGGTCAGCCAGACATTGCCGCCAATCACCGCGCCGCGCCCGAGCGTGACACGCCCGAGTATCGTCGCGCCCGCGTAAATGACGACCTCGTCCTCGACAATGGGATGACGCGGCAGCCCTTTCTCGAGATTGCCAGCCGCGTCGCGGGGAAAGCGTTTTGCGCCGAGCGTCACGGCCTGGTACACGCGCACGCGCTCGCCAATGATCGCGGTTTCGCCGATCACGACGCCCGTGCCGTGATCGATGAAGAACGCACTGCCGATCTGCGCGCCCGGATGAATGTCGATGCCGGTGGCCGCATGCGCCAGCTCCGAGATGATGCGCGCGAGCAGGGGCAAACCGAGCCGGTAGAGTTCGTGCGCGAGCCGGTGGTGAATCATCGCCAGCACGCCCGGATAGCAGAGCAGCACCTCGTCGACGCTGCCCGCGGCCGGATCGCCGTTGAACGCCGCGAGCACGTCGCTGTCGAGCAATCCACGGATGACTGGCAGGCGCTGCGAGAACGCACGCACGGCGGCCAATGCGCGTGCATCGATTTCGCCGTGATCGGCCTCCGCGTGGCGCGCCTTGTAGCGCAGTTCGAGCCTCGCCTGCGCCAGCAGTGCGTGCAGCGCGGCGTCGAGCGCATGGCCGACGTAGAAGTTCTCGCTTTCCTGGCGCAGGTCGGGCGGCCCGAGCCGCATCGGGAACAGCACGCCCTTGAGCGTTTCGACGACCTCGGCCAGCGCTTCGCGCGCGGGCAGGTCGCGCCCGCCCGGCTCCAGGGCGCGGCGCTGCAATTCCCGCCATTGCTGACGCACGCCCTGCAGCGCGTCGACGATTTCCGACACATGAAATACGGTCACGCCAGTTCTCTCTTCGTTATTCGTGGTGGGCGTGAGAAACAGGCTTTAATCCTGCACCCACGGTAAATCGTGAAAACGCCAGCCATTACGGCGCCCGCGCCGCCCGGCGTCGTCCAGGTCGCCTTCAAAGCCTTCGGTGACGTTGAACACATGGGTGAAGCCCGCCTTGGCCGCCGCCTCGGCGGCCTGTGCCGACCGGTTGCCGCTGCGGCACAGCAGGACGATCGCCGCGCTCTTGCCCGTCCTGGCCTCGAGTTCGCGCACGAAGCGCGGATTGCGCGTGAAGCTCGTGCCGGTGGCCCACGCCACATGCAACGTATCGGGCACGTGGCCAACGAACTTGCGCTCTTCGGCCGTGCGCACGTCCACGAGCACCGCTTCGCCCGCCTGATGGAGCGCCCAGGCTTGCTGCGGCGTCACGCTGCCCGCGTATGGCAGGCCGGCCGCCCGCGCGGCGCCGCGCGCCGCTTCCAGATCCGCGTGCAGCGGCTTTTCATGCAGTTCCACTGTCATCAGTGCCTCCTTAATGTGGACGGCAGCGCCCCGACCCTCGGAGCGCTGCCGCCTATAGCCATCAGGATTCCACTATGCGAGTGTGCCGCCGCAGTTCCAACCAATAAAAACTGATATGCAAATGGGCACCGGTGTCAGATGCAATCGTGCGAATTCGATCGCATGCGCCCTCGTCAACGTGACGCCGGCCTGCCGCGCTGGTCGATCCACAGTCGCGCCCAGCGCGAGGCGTACGCAATGGCGTGATCGGCCTCGAAGAAGTAATCGAGTGCGTCGAAAGTAAACGACGAACCGGGCGGCGACGACCAGTTTTCGATGGTCAGGTTCGCCGCGTAGAGTCCGCTCGGCAATGCGTGTGCGGACGCTTCGACTTCGTAGCCCTTATATCGCATGAAGGCTCCCGTAATGACAAACGCGGACACAAGCGCCCGCGGCACTTCATCGTGGTGCAAGAAGCGCGCGACGGCAAAGAAGCCTTTGGCGTTAGCAAATCAGCACGGGCATCACTTCGTCATCACGATGCACTTTGCCTGCATGGGCGGGAATATTCACGCTGAAACGTCCGATGACAAACGACAGCATATGGTTTGCGCAATTCATTATTTCGCGGCTAGCCAGATTCGGCATTACGCTGACATTCGATGTCGTTTTCCCATACTTACGTTATTTAATTAGGTTTACATACGATTCGATTAACGGCGACGCGTGCGCACGTATGCAGACCGCTCTCAACTCAAGTGCCCCTCCACTTCGATCCATACGGAGACCGATTCATGGCCGCATTGCACGGTTCCAGCCTCACCCCGCCCGCCCCGAACGGGCAACGCCGCAAATGGCTGCGCGCCGCCGGCGCGACCGCGCTGAGCGCGCCGGTTCTGACGCTCGGCCGCAAGGCATGGTCGGCGCCGGCGCTCAAGCCGTTCACCTTCGCGTGGGCGCCGAACGGCTTTTGCCTCACGCCCGTCGCCGTCGCGCAGGAACAGGGGTTCTTCGAAAAGAACGGACTGAAGGTCAATCTCGTGAGCTACGCCGGCTCGAACGACCAGTTGCTGCAAACGCTTTCCACCGGCAAGGCCGACGCTGCCGTCGGCATGATCCACCGCTGGCTCAAACCGCTGGAGGCGGGATTCGACGTCAAGATCATCAGCAGCGTGCATGGAGGATGCGTGCGCCTGATCGGCTCGAGCGCGGCGGGCGTCACGTCGCTCGCGGCGCTCAAAGGCAAGACCGTGGGGGTGAGCGACCTCGCCTCTCCGGGCAAGAACTTCTTCGCCATCCTCCTGCTCAAGCACGGCATCGACCCGGACCGCGACGTGAGCTGGCGCCAGTATCCCGCGGACCTGCTCGATGTCGCCGTGCAAAAGGGCGAGATCCAGGCCATCGCCGACGGCGACCCGAATCTCTATCTGCTGGAACGGCAACGTCCGGGCGCATACACGCATCTCGCCAGCAATCTTTCCGACGAATACGCGCACAAGGTCTGCTGCGTGATCGCCGCACGGGGCTCGCTCCTGCGCAGCGATCGCCCGACCGCTGCAGCGCTTGCGCGTGCGCTGATCCAGGCCACCGACTTCTCGCGCGAGAACCCGCGGGAAGCGGCGAAATCGTTCGCGAAGTACACGCCGAAGTTCGCCGAGGATGACCTTGTCAAGCTCTATTCGTCGCTCACCTACGATCACCATCCGACCAACGTCGATCTCCAGCAGGAGATCGCTTACTTCGCCGAGGACTTCAAGCGCGCCGGCGTGCTCAAGCCCACCACCGACCCGCAGCGCTTCGCCGCGGCCGTCTACACCAACGTACTGGGGTGACGCGATGACGACGCTCGAACAGGCTGCGCTGGCCCGCGCCGGCGCCAGCGACGCACTGGAGACCAGTGACGGGGCAGGCCAACCTTTCGCGAATGTCGACCTGCGGGGCCGCCGTTCTTCGGGGCAGCCAACCGTGTGGTACACCGGCCTCGCGGTGGCGGCGGCATGGGCCGTGTTCGGCGGCGTCACGCGCCTGTGGCCGAACCGCATCACCGGTTTTTCCGACTGGGCCTATACCGCCGAACTGGGCGCGGCCGCCTGGGCGATTGCGGCATGGCTCGCGCTGCTCGCGCTCGTGCTGCCCGCTCTGGAACGCAGCAGCGAGCGGCTGCGGCCCGCGCTGCGCGGCTTGAGAAAAGCGGGACCGTGGCTGATCGCGTTGCCCGTTGCGTTCACGCTCTGGGAGATCCTCACGGCGAAGACCGCGATCCTGCCTACGCCGTTCTTCGCACCGCCGCAGGCGCTCGTCGAGGTCTATCGCGACGACTGGGCGCGCCTCACCGATTGCGTGGTCCATTCGATCGGCCTGCTCGCCATAGGCTTTCTCTACGGCGGCGTGGTCGGATTCCTCATCGGCGTATCGATCGGCTGGTCGCGCGCCGTGGGCTACTGGGTGCACCCCGTCATGCGCGTGCTCGGCCCCGTGCCCGCCACGGCGCTGCTGCCGCTCGCATTCTATATCTTCCCGTCGAGCCGTTCCGCCGCCATCTTCCTGATCGCGCTCGCCACCGCGTTCCCCGTGACCGTGCTCACGTGGTCGGGAGTTGCGAGCGTGAACAAGGCGTATTACGACGTGGCCCGCACGCTCGGGGCAAGCCAGCGGTTCCTCGTGCTGCGCGTCGCCATTCCGGCTGCGCTGCCGCAGGTCTTCGTCGGCCTCTTCATGGGCCTGAGCGCCTCGTTCACGGTGCTCGTGACCGCAGAGATGATGGGCGTGAAATCCGGCCTCGGCTGGTACCTCACATGGGCGCAGGGGTGGGCGTCGTACTCGAACATGTACGCTGCGCTGCTCGTGATGGCTGTCCTGTTCTCGAGCCTCATCACCCTGCTCTTCCTCGTGCGCGATCGCACGCTCGTCTGGCAGAAAGGAACCGTCAAATGGTAAATGCCGCCGTGTCCCACGCCACGCCCTCGATTGCGCCCGAGTCGGCCATCCGGGGCGCGCAGATCACTGTCGAGCAGGTGAGCCACCGCTTCGACACGCCCAAGGGCCCGCTCGCGGTGCTCGACGACGTGACGCTCTCGGTCGCGCCGGGCGAATTCGTCGCGCTGCTGGGCCCAAGCGGGTGTGGAAAGTCCACGCTGCTGCGTCTCGTCGCGGGGCTCGAACCGGCGACGCAGGGCAGGCTTCTGCAAGACGGCGCGCCGATCGAGCGGCCCGATCCCTCGCGCGTCGTGGTGTTCCAGGACCCGACGCTCTACCCATGGCGGCGCGTGCGCGCGAACGTCGCGCTCGGGCTGCAGGCGCGCGGCGTGATCAAGCAGGAGCGCAAGCGTGTCGATGTCGAACTCGAACGCGTTGGCCTCACCGAATTCGCGGATGCCTTTCCGCACCAGCTTTCGGGCGGCATGTCGCAGCGTGTGGCGCTGGCCCGCGCGCTCGTCAACGATCCACGCCTGCTCGTGCTCGACGAGCCGCTCGGCAAGCTCGACTCGCTCACGCGTCTGGCAATGCAGAGCGAACTCGTGGAGCTCTGGCAGCGCGACCGTTTCTCAGCGCTGCTCGTCACCCATGATGTGGAAGAGGCGCTCTTTCTCGCCCAGCGTGTAATTGTGTTCAGCCCGCGGCCCGCGCGCGTCGCGGCCGAGCTGCATGTCAATCTGCCCTATCCGCGCCATCGCGGCGACCCGGCCTTCGCCGCGCTGCGCCGCGACGCCTTGCGCCACCTCGGCCTCGACGCGAGCTGGTAAGCGGTGCGGCACGCTTCACCCGAGGCGCAGCGATGAGCGAGCTGCTCTCCGGCAACGCCTGGCTCAACCCGTTTCTCGGCGCGCTGCAGGCTGCGCAGGTCGCACTCGGCAGTGTTGCGCACGCGCTCGGCGTCGCAGGCGACAGCCACGGCCAGCCCGCGTGGCCGTGGCCGAAACGGCTCGCCGTCGAGGTTCTGCTGATCGACGCGGGCGTCGCGCGCCGGCTCGCACTCGCGCTCGCCGCCACCGGCGGCGCACTGCTGCTCGCGGTCGCCGGCCTGTTCTGGCGCGGGCGGCGCATCGCGCTGTTCGCCGTGGCCGCACTCGCCGCCTGGTTCGCGCCGTGGCCCGACACCTCGCTGTGGCTCGCCGACGCCGTGCCCACCAGCTTCCAGACCACACCCTTCTCGGTCGAGGCGATCGCGCGTGGCGCTGCACACTATGCGCACGAGTGCGCGGCCTGCCACGGCGACACGGGCCGCGGCGACGGCCCGCGCGCCGCCACGCTCGTGCGCTGGCCGCCGACCGTCGTGGGCCCGCTGCTCGGTCATCGTCTGGACGGGGAATTGTTCTGGCGCGTGCTGCATGGCATGCACGCACGCGACGGCGCGCAATCGATGCCCGGATTCGAAGCACGCCTGTCCGATGCGCAAACGTGGGCCATTCTCGATTACCTGAAGGTGCTGGCCGCGGGCGGCGGCGCGCAGGACGGCGAAGGCTGGCCGGTGCCTGTGGCGCTGCCTGCACTAGACGTGCGCTGCGGCGACGCGCCGGCCGTGCCGCTGGCCAGTTGGCGCGCAGGACAGCGCGTGAGGGCCGTGGCCGTCGATGGGCCCGCGCCGCCTCTCGAAGATCCGCGCTGGCAAACGCTGCTGCTGTTCCGCGACGGCGCGTTGCCCGCGCCATCCGAAGCCGCGCGTTGGGCAGCGAATGGCGACGCCTCGTGTGTGGCCGTCTCCCCGGATGCGTGGAATGTGTTCGCGGGCATAGCGGGCGTGAATGCGCAAGCCTTCGCGGGCGCGCAGCTGATCGCCGATCGCGACGGCTGGCTGCGCGCCGAGGCGAAACCGGGCGACCCCGCATGGGCCAACGCGGCGCTGCTCTGCACAGCCGCCGGCGCGGGCGCAGAACGCGCTGAACGCGGCGGGCGCGTGAGCCGCGGGCGGTCCGATCCGCTCACTTCGCTACTGTTACGCATTGACGCGGAGCCGGTGCGTTACGTGAAGGGTGGCTACGTGCATTGATCGCGGCGCGGACAAACATCCCTTTCGTCGCGCACCTTCCGCTGCATCGAACAAATCGGAAAGGTAACGCGTATGATTCGGCATCCATATTATCTGACTTCGATATGCAAATCTCGATTTGATATTGGCCACGGCTCGCATCCCAAACCATAATGGCAACGAGCGGATGACACCGCCCGCGCGCTCCCGCAGTCCTGAAGCGCGACCTCTCAACCGTATCTGGATCGCTGCGGCTGCGGCCACTTCCGCCACACGGTGACGTGACCCGCGCTCGCGCCCCATGCAGGAGGTAACGTCTTGGGTACCGTACTGGAACAGCAAGCGCCGCAATCTTCGCTCACCCCGCAAGCGGGGTCGCCACTGCTCACCGAATCACTGCTGGAGCGCATCGGTGCCCGCGCGGCGCAGTACGACCGCGAGAACGCGTTCTTCGCAGAGGATCTGGCTGACCTCCACGCATCAGGCTTCCTGCGTGCAAGCGTACCGCGCCAGTTCGGCGGCCTTGGTTTCACGCTGCCGGCGCTATTGCGCGAACAGATCAGGCTCGCCTCCCGGGCGCCCGCCACGGCGCTCGCTCTCAACATGCATCTCTACTGGGCAGGCGCCGCCTTGCATCTGTGGCGGCGCGGCGATCATTCGGCCGACTGGATTCTGCGCGAGATCGGCGCGGGCAAGGTATTCGCCGCAGGCCATGGCGAGCCGGGCAACGATGCAGGCCTCGCGGACTCGACAGTACGCGCGACGCCGCTACCCGGCGGCGCCTGGCGCTTCGACGGCCACAAGATCTTCACGTCGCTCGCGCCCGCATGGGACTGGCTCGGCGTGCATGGACGCGACGATAGCGATCCGGCCAATCCGCGCATCGTGCACGCCTTCATTCGCCGGGACGCGGCGGGCCATCGCACCGAGCCCACGTGGGATGCGCTCGGATTGCGTGCGACGAGTAGTCACGACACGTGGCTCGAAGGCGTCGTTGCGCAGCCCGAGCACGTCACCCGCGTGCTGCCCGCGGGGCCGCCCGACGATCCATTCGTCGACGGCATTCTCGGCGCGGTACTACCGGGCCTTGGCGCGGTGTATTACGGCATTGCGAAGCGCGCTTTCGACCTTGCGCTCGATGCCGCACGATCGCGGCGTTCTCTCGCGCTGGGCGGCCAGACGTATGCGTTCAAGCCGCTCACGCAGGCCCACGTCGCGCAAGCCGCGATCGAACTGGAGAGCATCGAGGCGCTGCTCGAGCGCACCGCACAGCGCTGGTGGGACGGCTACGCACCTGGCGAACTGTGGCTCGCGCAACTCCTTGCGGCCAAGCAGCACGCCGTCGATGGCGCGCTGCGTGTGGTCAATCTCGCGTTGCAGGTGAGCGGCGCGGGTTCGCTCTCGCGCCGGCAAGAACTCGAACGGCTTTTCCGCGACGTGCGCGCCGGCGCGTTCCATCCGCCCAACGCCGACGCAACGCACGAGTTGATCGGCCAGCTATGGCTGGGCGTCCTCGGTCAGACCGCATAGCGCACGCATCTCAGCGATTCTTCGAAGATTACCGGCTCGCACGCAAAACATAAGGAGTCCTTTTATGTCTACTGCCGCATCTACTATCGATATCTCATCGCGTCGGGCGGATTTCGTTGCCGGTCACGACATCGCAAACGAGCCCGTCTCCCGGCTTGGCCTGCCCGAAGAATCGGCGCTGCCGCCGCATGCTGCCGGGCTCTTCGAGCGATTTCGGCGCCAATACGGCTTCGTGCCAAACTGGCTGGCCGCGCTGGCCGTCAACCCCGACACGGCGTGGCGGCTCGTGGCGTTCTACGAACATCTGTTCGACCCGCATCGCAGCCGCCTGACGGCCGCCGAGCGAGAACTGATCGCGGTCGTCACTTCCGCAGCCAACACGTGCAGCTATTGTGTGTTCAACCACACCCAGTCGCTCGCGACTGCGCTCGGCGACACCGTGCGCGCACAGCGCATCGCGCAAGGATGGCATCACGTGCGGCTGGATCCGAAGGAGGCGGCGCTCGCCGGGATTGCGGAGCAGCTCACGCGCGAACCCGGCCTCGTCGACGACAGCGCTTTGCAGCGGCTCCACGACCTCGGCTTCACGCGTGAGGCCGTCGTCGAGATCCTCGAAATATCCGCTTTCTTCAATTACGCGAATCGTCTGACGATCGCGCTCAATGTCGTGCCTGACGATCAGTTTTTCTCGGGACGAGACCGCGAGACCTCATAAGATTCGCGCCGTCGACCCGACCGCATAGCCGCTGCCGCCCGCCGCAGGCGCTACCGCCGCTCACGCCGCGCGTGCAAGCTTTGCCGACTTGAAGCTTTGCGCAATGCTTTGCGCCAGCACCGCGATAGCGGATTCCATCTTGCCAATGGCGCGTGAGCGAACGATCCGCACCGTGATTTCGGGCTTGAAGTCGCTCACCTGCACGACGTCCAGCAAATCGGCGTGCGCGCTCGCCACGACGAGCGGATACGGCACGACGCCGAGGCCCACGCCGTCCGCGACGAGCCCGAGCTGCAACTCGGTGCCGAGCGTTTCGAAATTCAGTTTGAGTGCGTGGCCTTGCGCGGCGAGCGCATGCTGCAGGCCGGCGCGAAAGCCGCAACCGTCCGGATTGAGCACCCAGCCGTACGACTGACATTCGGCGAGCGCCCAGGCGCGGCGCTTCAGCAGCCCCTTTTGCGCGACCACGGCGAGCTTGAGCGAGCTGAGCGATTCCGCCACCAGCGTTTCGGACAACGCGCGGTTCGCGGGCAACAGCACGACGGCCGCGTCGAGTTCACCGTCCTCCACTTTTTGCAGCAGCGGTGCGCCCCATCCCGTGGACACGCGCGCCTGCAACCCGGGATGCGCGTGACGCAGCGATTGCAGCGCGTCGAGCATCGCGATGTCCGCAACGGTTTGCGCCACGCCCACACGCAGCACGCCCGCAAGCGGCGCCCCGTCGTTCACGAGCTGCCGCAGAGCGTCGATCTCTCGCACGATGGCGCGACACTGGTCGTACACGGCGCGGCCCATCGGCGTCGTGCGCATGGGCTTGGTGTTGCGATCGAGCAGCGCCACGCCCAATGCTTCCTCGAAATTCTGGATGCGGCGAGTCACGGCGGGCTGCGTCAGTTCGAGCCGTTCGGCCGCGTGGCTCAGCGACTCGCTGCGTACCACGGCGACGAAGGCTTCGATCTCGTCGAGTGTCATGATGGTCCCGGTGTATTGATCGCGTAGCTTAGCGTCGTTGCAGCGCTTCGTTCAAGCGGCGTCGCATTTGCGATCTGCATATTTCCTTAGAAGAACAATGCGTTTGCCTTATACGGGAGCGCTCCGTATCGTGCTCTCTTCGTCACACGCATTACCCAGGGAATCTTTCATGCGCCGCGCTTATGTCCGCTTTCTTGTCGCTATTGCTGCAACGTTGCCGCTGGCCGCATCCGCCGCCACGCTCAAGGTCGGCGACCAGCAGTTCCAGACGCGCGGCATACTCGAAGCGTCGGGCCAGCTAAAGGATGTGCCCTACGAGATCGAATGGTTCAATTTCCCCGCCGCGCAGCCGCTTGGCGAAGCGCTCAATGCGGGCGCGATCGACGTTGGCGGTCTGGGCGACGCCCCGCTCATCTTCGCGTACTCGGCAGGCGCGAAAATCCGCGCCGTATCGGCCGCACGCTCGACGCCTGTCGATCTTGCGATCGTCGTGCCCGACACCTCGCCCATCCGCGACGCCGCCGACCTCAAGGGCAAGCGGATCGCCACCACGCGCGGCTCGATCGGCCACTATCTCGCCGTCGCCACGCTCGAGCATGCGAACCTCAAGCTCACCGACGTGATCTTGTCGTACATGCAGCCCGTCGACGCCCAGGCCGCGCTCGCCACCGGCAGCGTGGACGCCTGGTCCACATGGGACCCTTACGTGGCGCTCACCGAAGCGCGCCAGCATACGCGCAGCATCGCGAACGGCGTGGGCGTTTCGTCGGGCTTGAGCTTCGAGGCCGCCACCGATACGGCGATCCGCGACAAGCACGCCGAACTCGCCGACTTCCTGCGTCGCGTGGCGGCCGGCCAGCGCTGGGCGCTCTCGCATCCTGACGAAGTCGCGGCGATCCAGTCGCGCGTGACGGGCCTGCCCGCCGACGTGCTCAAGACCGTCTATCAGCGCGCGCAACTGCATCCCGTGCCGATTGACAACAGCGTGATCGCCGAGCAGCAGCGCACCGCCGATCTCTACCTGCGCGCGGACGTCATCAAAACACGCCTCGACGTTGCGCCGAGCTTCGACAAACAGTTCTCGTCGACCGCTCCCTGAACGGGCGTCCATCGCCCGGACACTCACCGCAATTACGGAACCGACATGGCTGACGTCACCTCCTCTTCAAACCGCTATGGACTGCCTTCGCGCGCCGGCGGCTCGCGGCTTTCGACGGGCCGCTTTTACTACTGGCTCTCGTGGGCGATCCCCGCGCTGATCGTCGTAGTCTGGGAACTCGCGGCGCGCGTGGGCTGGATCGCGCCGCAAGTGCTACCGGCGCCGAGCAGCGTCGCCGCGACAGCGTGGGACCTTGCCCGCAGCGGCGACCTGTTCGTGCACCTCGGCGTCTCGCTGCTGCGTGCCGTCACCGGCTTCCTGATCGGCGGCACGATCGGCCTCGTGCTTGGCGTACTGGTGGGTTTTTCCCGGCTCGCGCAGGCGCTCATCGACCGGTCGATCCAGATGGTGCGCGCGATTCCCTTTCTCGCGATGCTGCCGCTCGTCATCGTGTGGTTCGGCGTGGGCGAAGTCGCGAAGATCTTTCTGGTCGCGCTCGCCGTGCTGTTTCCCGTCTACATCAACACGATGCTCGGCATTCGACAGATCGATCCCAAGCTGATGGAACTGGCCAAGGTGATCGGCTTGAACTGGCCTGCCGTGGTGCGCCGGATCATCCTGCCTGGCGCCATGCCTTCGATCCTCACCGGCGTGCGTTACGCGCTGGCGCACGCGTGGCTCGCCCTCGTGATCGCCGAAACGCTCGCGACGACCAAGGGCATCGGCTTTCTCGCCATGGACGCTCGCGAGTTCCTGCAAACCAACGTCATCCTGTTGACCATGATTATTTACGCGATCATCGGCGTTGCCGCGGACGCGCTGGTTCGCTCGCTCGAAGCGCGCTTCCTCTCCTGGCACGCTAACTACGTGAAGGAGGCGAAATAATGGGCTCCACCGTCGCGTTGTCCCTTCCTGCGAATGGCGCGCATCGCGCCGCAAACGAAGCCGCCGCGGCGCCGTCCGCAGTATCGGTGCGCGGCCTGCAACGACGCTATGGCGAGCGCGTCGTCATCGAGGCACTCGACCTCGATATCCGCAAAGGCGAATTCGTCGCGCTGCTTGGCGAAAGCGGCTGCGGCAAGACCACGCTGCTGCGTGCGCTCGCGGGCCTCGACAAACCGGATGCCGGGCAGATTCGCGCGCCAGAGCGGCCCTCCGTGGTGTTTCAGGAGCATCGTCTGCTGCCCTGGGCCACCTTGTGGGAGAACGTCGCGCTCGGCCACGAGTCGAGCGTCGGGCGCACCGGTGCCACCCGGGCACTGGCCGAAGTCGGCTTGTCAGGCCGCGAGGACGACTGGCCGCGCAATCTGTCCGGCGGTCAGGCGCAGCGCGTGGCGCTCGCGCGGGCGCTCGTGCGCGACCCCGCGCTGCTGTTGCTCGATGAACCGTTCGCCGCGCTCGACGCGCTCACGCGCATCAAGATGCACGGGCTCGTGAAGGAGCTGGTCGCGCGCCACGCGCCGGGCGTGCTGCTCGTGACCCACGACGTCGACGAGGCACTCGCGCTCGCGGACCGGATACTCGTCATGCGCGCCGGGCGCATCGCGGCTTCGTTTCACACCAAAGACCGCACGCCGCAGGCATTGCGGCTCACGCTGCTCGAGGGACTGGGCGTTCGGTCGCACTGATCCGCTCCGCTCTCTACAGAAGGAACCACCACGAATGAACGATGTTTCACTGACTCGCCGCCAGCTTCTGCTCGCGGCGGGAGGTTTGCTTGCCGGCGCCGCAGCTGCGCCTCTTCTTTCCGCGCAGGCGGCCGAGCTGCCCCGCAAGCTCACGCGCAACACCGACACGGTCCGCATTGGCTGGGGTTATGGCGCCCTGCCCGACATCGCCAGGCAGCGCGGCGTATTCGAGAAGACGCTCGCCGCGAAGAACATCAAGGTCGAATGGGTCGGTCCGTTCCCGAACCATGCGCCCTCGATTCAGGCCGTGGTCGGCGGTAGCGCGGACTTCGGCTTCTGGGGCTCCACCACGCCCGCGCTCGCCGCCATGCTGGCCGGCTCGCCCATCGTCTTCACCGGCTTCGACGTGTATTCGCCGCGGTCCACAGCCATCATCGTGAAGAAGTCGAGCGGCATCAACTCGGTTGCCGACCTCGCCGGGCGCAAGGTCGCGGTGAACCGCTCGGGGCTCGGCGAGTTCCTGCTCATCGCGGCGCTGGAGAAGCACCATATCGACCGCGACAAGGTCGAGTTCGTCTATCTGAATCCGCCCGATGCGGCGCCTGCATTTGCCCAAGGCAGAGTCGACGCATGGTCGATGTGGTCGCCCGCCGTGGATATCGCACGCTATTCGAATGACGCGAAGGACATTTTCAACGAGGGGCGCGATCTCGACTTCCTCATCGACTACAGCTCGCTCGTGACACGTCGCAAGTTCTCCGAAGAAAATTCGGAGCTGGTGCGCGCCGTGCTCGACGCGTATTACGTGGAAGGCGCCTGGCAGTCGGCGCATGCCGCCGAATCGGAACTGCTCGTACAGAGGGAAGCGAAGTATCCGGACCAGGTGCGCGACCATTTGACGAGCCTGAAGCGCGTGAACCAGTTTCACGAGCCCGACGACGCGGCCTTCATGGCGCAGTTCCAACGCGCCGCGGACTGGCTCGCGCAACGCAAGATCATCAACGCGCCCATCAAGGTCGCCGATTACAGCGTCAAGGTGTGACGCGCCATGAACGGGAATGCGCATGTCTGAAACCTCCACCCTCCAGCCCGGCGGGATTGCGTTCGTCTCGCCCTTGTCCGCCGCGCTCGGGTTCTCCGAAGCGATAAGCGGGATCGCCGCGACGGCGGCACAGCGCGAGCGGGAGCAGCGCCTGCCGCACGAAGAGATCGCCACGCTGAAGGCGCTCGGCTTCGGCGCGTTGCGCCTGCCCGTCGATGATGGCGGCCGCGGCCTGTCATTGAGCGAACTCTTCGCCGTGGCGCGTGACGTCGCCGCGGCCGATTCGAACATCGCCCACGCCTTGCGCAATCACTTCTGGCAAGTGGAAGCCGCGCTCAAGCAACGTACCCTGCCGTTCCATGCGCACGTGCTCGACCTCGTGCGCCAGCGCAAGACGATCGGGCTCAGTTTCGTCGAAAGCGACGCGACGGCGGCCGGCGCGCGACCGAGTCGCGTATTGAGCCGCCTGGAATGGGACGAGCGCAAACGGGTGTATCTGGGTTCGGGCGACAAGGTCTACGCGACAGGTAATCTGTACAACGATGCATTCATCGGTGTCGCTGTGGAAAGCCGCGCGAACACAACTGTGCAATATGTGCTCGAACGCGGCGAAGGCGTGAGCGACGAGGACGACTGGCAGGGTTTCGGGCAGCGCCTGACCGGCTCCGGCACCGCGCGATTCCGCAACGTCGTGGTAAAGGTCGAGCATGTCTATGCGCCCGACCCGCCGAAAGCGCCCGAAGCCGCGCCGTGGGGCTTCACCTTCCACCAGGTCTACCTGACCAACTGCATTGCCGGCATCGTTCGGCGCGTGGTGCTCGATGCGCTCGAGGTGCTGCGAGGGCGCAAGCGCAACTTCTACCACGGCGGGGCGGCGCATCCCGCTGACGAACCGGCACTACAGGCCCTGCTGGGCCGCATTCGCGCCTACGCAGCGAGCATCGAGGCGAGCGCCGACCGCGCCGTGCAGGCGCTGCAACGCGCGTTGGATAGCGAAGGCACGAACGAGGAATACGCCGCCACCCTCGCTGCGACGCTCGCGGCTTCGGAGGCCAAGGTCGTGATCGACGATCTCGCGCCGCAAGTCGCGAGCTGGCTCATCGACCTCGGCTCCGGCTCCGTGGTGTCGAGCGTGGGCGCGCTGGACAGGCACTGGCGCAACATCAAGGTCATCGCCTCGCACAATCCGCGCCTCTACAAGGAGCGCCTGCTCGGCCAGAACCTGCTGACTGGCCAGCTTCCGCCAACGGGCGCGTTCTTCTGATCGCGCCCGCCGCTACCCGCTTCACACTGCGAGTTCGCGGCGCACGCGCGGGACGATCTCCTGCGCGAAGCGCCGCATATCGTCTTCGAACGGCTGGAACTGGAGCATGAATAGCTCGACGCCCGCCCGGTGAAAGGCCGCGACGCGACGCGCGACCGTATCGTAGTCGCCGACGAGGCCGGCGGCCGTACCGCCATTGGAACCCACGCGCGCCGAGCGGGCGAAGGTCTTGAACATTTCGGCGTTCGGGTCGATGTTGGCCTTCTGGCGCTCGCGAAGCGGCTTGTCGAGTTCGGCCAGAGCGAAGAGATGCTCGAGATGGGCCTCGGCTTCCGCCTGCGTTTCACGTGCGATCACGAACGCGGAGAGGCCAAAACGCAACGCTTCGTGGCCGGCGGGCCGCGCGCGTGCCGACACGTCGGCGATCAGGGCCGCCACGTCGTCGAACGGCTGGCCGTTGATGAACCACGTATCGCCGTGCGCGGCAACAAGCGAGCGCGCCGGTTCAGACTCGCCACCCACATAGATGCGCGGACGCGCACGAAACGGATCGGCCGGAAGCAGCCGGTAATCGTCGATGTGGAAATGGCCGCCGTGATGGGTCACGCGCTCGCCGCGCAGCAACGCGTCAACCACCGAGATCCATTCGCGGCCATAGTGGTAGCGATCGTCGTGTTCCGGAAACGGGATGCCGGCGCGTTCGAGTTCAGGCCGGTTCCATGCGTTCACGAGGTTGATCGCAAAGCGGCCGCCGCTGATGTGCTCGATCTGCTGCGCCATTTTCGCGAGCACGACCGGATGGTGGAGAAACGGCTTGATCGCGGCGATGATCTCGATGCGCGAGGTAAGCGCCGCGAGCGCCGCCGAAGCGGTCCACGCCTCGAGCTGGTCGAGTGCGGGATCGTGCGGATTGACCGTATGCTGCGCCACGAGCACCGAGTCGTAGCCAAGCCGCTCGGCTTCGAGCACGAGCGCCTTGTTGCGGGCCCACGAGGCATCGTAGGGTTCAGCGGGGTCTTGCAGCGCCGCGCGGCTTCCGTGCACGAGCGCCCAGATGCCAAAACGTGGGAAAGAACGGGACATCGCGCGAGAACGTCAAAGGACGGAAATGATCGGGCATCCATACTAACGCCACGTGCGTCACGGCCAATCCAATATCTGCTGATATCAAAGCCGTGAAAACGCATTAAGGCGAATCACGCCGCTGATATTGCGCGTTCACCCGGCTAAAGCGCTCCCGCGCGAATCCTTAGCAGAATCGCTTCGTTGCCTTGTGCGCGAAGGTCATCCAGCATTTTCGATTCGTCAACTGAATCCGCTGGGTCCGCCATGTTCTCTCCCTCCCGCCGCCGCCTGCTCATTCATGGATCGATTCTCGGCGTCGCGGCGACCACGGGCCTCGCTGTTGCTGCACCGGCTTCCACGCTGCGTATCGGCTATCAGAAGTCGTCTACGCTGATCACCGTGCTCAAGGCGCAAGGCAAGCTCGAAGCCGCGCTCGCGCCGCTCGGTGTGAGCGTGAGCTGGAGCGAGTTCGCGAGCGGCCTGCCGCTCACCGAAGCGCTCAATGCGCAAGCCGTGGATTTCAGCGCCGATGTTGCCGACACCGTGCCGATCTTCGCGCAGGCCGCACATGCGCGCTTCGTCTACGTCGCCCAGGAAGCGCCCTCGCCCGGCGCGCAGGCCATCATCGTCAAGCGCGCGGGTGCGCTGCGCACGCTCGCCGACCTGCGCGACAAGGACATCGCCGTGACGAAGGCGGCCGGCAGCCACTATCTGCTACTGGCTGCACTCGCGCAGGCGAACGTGGCCGCCGAAGCAGTGCGCATCCACTACCTCACGCCTGCAGACGGGCGCGCCGCTTTCGAGAACGGCAGCGTCGACGCGTGGGTGACGTGGGACCCCTATGTGGCCTCGGTCGACCAGCAGCCCGACGTGCGCGTGCTCGCCGACGGCAAGGGGCTCGCCACCTACCAGCGCTACTACCTCGCCTCCACGCGTTTTGCGCAGGCGCGGCCGGACGTGATCGCCGTGGTCTATGCGCAGTTGCGCGACGCCGGTCAATGGGTGCGCAGCGCGCCGCAGGACGCCGCGCGGCTGCTCGCGCCGGTCTGGGGGCTCGATGCGCCCACCATCGAGCGCGCCAACGCACGCCGAAGCTATCTCGTGCGCGAGGTCAGCGCCCCGGTTTTCGGCGAGCAGCAGAAAATCGCCGACACGTTCTTCAACGCGCATCTTCTGCCTGCCCCGGTGGAAACGGCGCACGCCGAGCGCTGGGACTTCGCACAAAAGCGGGCGGTTGCGATCGGCGCGTAAGCCTCGCCGTCACCGCGATTGCGCCGGCTCGACGCGCTCTTCACGGTACACACTGTCCACATACAGCGACGGCTCGAAATCGGCGGCCACCACGGCGCTCATCCGCGCCTCATGCGCCTCGATATCGTCGAGAAACAGATCCTCGCTGATGCGCCGGATCACGGCGGGGATATCGCGCTTCATGCTCGGCACGTCGCCAACAGGCAGCCCGCGGCTCACGAACGCGGCCGGATTGAAGACGTGAACATTGCGCAGGAACGGCGCCGTGCCCGGCGCCTTCTCCAGGTATTCGAGCGCCGCGCCGAGGTAAGGATGCGCGCCGAGCGCCTCGTCCTGCTCGTGCGGCGCCGGCGTGTAATGATCGCGCCAGAGCAGCACGTGATCGGCCAGGTCGGCAAGCTCGGGCCGCGCGTGCAGATCGACGGCGTAACCTGTTCCGGCAATCACGAAATCGAATGCGAACGTTGCGTCGTTCACCCGCGCCGCTACACGCGTGCCCTCCACCGTCGCGCGTTGCCACACGGCGTCCAGATGCAGATGGAAGTTCGGGAAGCGCGTGGCGCGTGAGACGGCGTCGGCGGGCGGCGTCGATCCCGCGCGGCGAAAGCGCAGCGCCTGACGCCAGCGCAGCGCGTCGGGAAGCGCGGGATAGTTGTCGTAGGCGCCGGGATACGCACGGGCGCGCGTCACAGGAAGGCTTGGCAACAGCGCGCGACGCACGAAGAGATGCACATCGGCAGCGCCCGCTTCGAGCGCCGTCGCCGCCGCGTCGAACGCCGAAGCCGCGCCCCCCACCACTGCGACGGACTTGCCGCGTAATGCGGCGAAATCGATCGCATCGGACGTATGTGCGAGGTGCGTGCGCGGCAGCACGGCCAGCGGCGCGGCGACGTTGGGCTTGCCATTGCCCGCCACGCCGTTTGCGAGTATCACCTTACGCGCCGTTTCCACACGCCGCACGACGTCGTCGCCGTGACGAACGTCCAGATGTAGCCTGAAGTGCGCACCAATGGGTTCGATGCGTGTGAGCGTCGTGCCGTAACGAACCGCGATGCCGAGGAATTCCCGATACCACGCGAGATACTCGGCCCAATCTTCCCGGCCAATGCGCTCGAACGCCGCGTAAGCGGCCTCGCCGTGGCGCGCTTCGTACCACGCCTGGAAGCTCAGCGCGGGCAACCCTGCTTCCGGCCCCGCCAGTGTCTTGGGCGTGCGCAAGCGCTGCATGCGAGCGCGTGTGGTCCAGACACCCGCCTGCGGCGCGCCAGCCGCGCCGTCGATCACGCTGACCTTGCCGATCCCTGCGCGCCGCAAGCCGAACGCGAAGGCCGTGCCGCTCTGGCCACCGCCCACGATGACCACGTTGTGATCGATGCCGTCACGGTTGACGACCCAATCTTCCGGGTCGGGGCCGATGAGGCGCAGTGTGGTGTGCGCATGACGGTCGCGCAGTGTGGGATCGCTCATGGGAATGTCCTGCGAAGGGGCACGTGGGGCGCAACCGCGCGCCGGAAATCCGAGTATCGGTGAGCACTCGCGCGCCGGCAAAGAACGATTCGGACTTTCCTTTTTCGGCGCGCGGCATGTCGCTGCTTGTCATGTGCAAATGGAATGTTTATCAGCATTCAATATTTAAACCTCGCATGCTCGGGTGGTAGCCTCTTTTGATCGTTCGTCCATCCAGGGAGCCCGCATGAGCATCGAATTCATCGGCATGATCCAGCAGCGCAAGGTGTCGGAGACGCATCTCGCCGAAGGTCCGGCCATCGACGTCGACTACGTTCGCGACTTTGCGCAGGCGCACGAACACGCAGGCTTCGACCGCATTCTCGTGCCGCACAGCTCGGTCAGCCCCGACGCCACGCTGACGATCGCCTATGCGGCGAGCGTGACGTCGCGCGTGCATTTCATGCTGGCGCACCGTCCAGGCTTCGTTTCGCCAACGCTCGCCGCGCGCCAGCTCGCGACGCTCGATCACTTTTCCGGCGGCCGGCTCGCCGTGCACTTCATCTCGGGTGGCAGCGACGTCGATCAACGGCGCGACGGCGACTACCTGAGCCACGACGAGCGCTACGCGCGCACCGACGAGTACCTGCAGGTGCTCAAACGCGTCTGGACCGAAAGCAAGCCGTTTGACCACGAAGGCCGGTTCTATCGCTTCGAACAGGCGTGGTCGGAGGTCAAGCCGCGTCAGCAGCCGCACGTGCCGATCTACTTCGGCGGCGCTTCCGAAGCCGCGCTCGCGGTCGCCGGCAAGCACGCGGATGTGTACGCGCTGTGGGGCGAATCGAAGCAAGGCGTGGCCGACCTGATTGCTCGCGTGCGTGCCGAAGCCGCGAAACACGGACGCCAGGTGCGCTTCTCCGTTTCGTTCCGGCCGATCCTCGCCGACACCGAGAAGGCGGCGTGGGAGCGCGCCGAACACATCCTCGACGAGACGCGCCGCCTGCGCGCCGAACAGGGTCTCGACAAGGGTGGCCCGCTTCAGAGCGAAGGCGCGCGCCGCCTGCTCGGGGCAGCGGGCGAAGGCGTGCGCGCCGACGACCGGCTGTGGACCGCCGTCGCGAAGGAAATTGGCGGGCGCTCGAACTCGACGGCGCTCGTGGGCACGCCTGGCCAGGTGGCGCAGACGCTCGCTGAATATCACGCGCTGGGTGTGACGACGTTCCTGATTCGCGGCTTCGACCCGCTCGAGGACGCCATCGATTACGGCCGGGTGCTGATTCCGGCCACGCGCGAACTGGCCTCGCGCGTGCGCGCCGCCGCCTGAAACGGCTGGAGAGACCGCCATGAGCCACACCGACACCGCAGATATCGGCACCGCCGCGCCGCGCGTCGACTTCCGGCATGCGCCCATCCGCAAGTTCTGGTTCGACGACGAAGCAACGCCCGCGCGCACACTCGACGAAGAGCGCCGCCATCGGCAGGAACGGCTGGCCGGTGCGTTCCGCCTCTTTGCGCGCTACGGCTTCGACCAGGGGCTCGCGGGGCATATCACGGCGCGCGACCCCGAATGGCCCGATCACTTCTGGGTCAATCCGCTCGGGTTGCATTTCGCCCGCATCAAGGTGTCCGACCTGCTGCTCGTGAACCGGCATGGCGAGATCGTCGTGGGCGCGGGCCCCGTGAACCAGGCGGCATTTGCCATTCACGCGGCCATTCACGAAGCGCGACCGGATGTCGTGGCCGCGGCCCATACTCACTCGCTTTACGGTAAGGCCTGGTCGACGCTTGGCCGCACGCTCGATCCGCTCACCCAGGATGCTTGCGCCTTCTACGAAGACCATACGCTTTTCGACGACTTTCGCGGCGTGGTGCTCGACACAGATGAAGGCGCGCGCATTGCCAACGCGCTGGGCCAACGCAAGGCTGTGATTCTCAAGAATCACGGTATTCTCACAGCCGGCCCGACCGTCGAAGCCGCGGCATGGTGGTATATCGCGCTCGACAACGCCTGCCATACGCAATTGCTGGCGCAGGCCGCCGGCCAGCCACAACCCATTCCTCACGAGGTCGCCGCGCTCACGCACACGCAGGTGGGGCGCCCCGGCGGCGCAGCCTATGCGTTCGAGAGCCTCTATGCAGGGCTTGTCGAGCGCGAACCGGAGTTGCTCGACTGATGGGCATTCACAAGCTTCGCCGCTTCGTCGGCACGATTGCGGAACTCGTGGACCACGCGCCGCGCGAGTCCAAGTTGATCGATCACGGCCTCGATGCGTTGCGCGAACTCGTGCGCGACGACGACTGGTTGCCCGAAGCCTACGCCGCGCATTCGCCTGAGCGCTATCAGCAATACCTGCTCTATGCCGACGCGCGCCAGCGCTTTTCGGTGGTCAGCTTTGTCTGGGGACCGGGCCAGCAAACGCCCGTTCACGACCACACGGTGTGGGGCCTGATAGGCGTGCTGCGCGGAGCCGAATATGCGCAGACCTACGCGCACGACGCGGCGGGTGCGTTGCATCCGCTGGGCCGCGAGGTGTTGCTTCAGCGCGGCGAGGTGGAGGCCGTCTCGCCGACGCTCGGCGACATCCACCGCGTGCGCAATGCCTACGACGATCGCGTTTCGGTCAGCATTCACGTATACGGTGCAAACATCGGCGCGGTGCGCCGGTTTACCTATCCGGCCGACGCCCCGCCCAAGCCCTTCATCTCCGGCTACTCGAACGACGTCCTCCCGAACTTCTGGGATCTCAGCAAGGAACCCAACGCCTCATGAAGTCATTTCCCGTACGCACGTATCAGGACGTGCGCGACGCCCTGCTCGCCCGCCGCGAGATCGCTCTGCTCGACGTGCGCGAGGAAGATCCGCATGCGCAAAGTCATCCGCTTTTCGCCGCCAATCTGCCTCTCTCGAAGCTCGAACTCGACGCCTGGACGAAGCTGCCGCGCCGCAGCGTGCCGATCGTGTTGCTCGACAACGGCGAAGGCTTCGCACAGCGCGCGGCCACGAAGCTCGACGCGCTTGGCTACACCGATATCGCACTGCTGGATGGCGGACTCGCGGGGTGGATACGCACGGGCGGCGAAGTGTTCCGCGACGTGAACGTGCCAAGCAAGGCGTTCGGTGAATTCGTCGAAGCGGAGCGCCATACGCCTTCGCTGACGGCCGAGGCCGTGAATGCGCTGCTCTCGAGCGGCGAAGATGTCGTCGTGCTCGACGCCCGCCGCTTCGACGAATACCGCACGATGAACATTCCCGGCAGCATCAGCGTGCCGGGCGCGGAACTCGCGCTGCGCGCCCGCGCGCTGGCGCCCAATCCCGCTACGCGCGTCATCGTGAACTGCGCGGGGCGCACGCGCAGTATCATCGGCACGCAATCACTCGTGAATGCGGGGCTGCCGAACCCCGTGGCGGCACTGCGCAACGGCACGATCGGCTGGACGCTGGCTGGGCAGACGCTCGAGCACGGCAGCACACGCCAGTTCGAACCGCAGGCGGGACGCGACGCGGCCACGCTCGCGCAATCGCGCGCGGCGGCCGCCGCGCTCGCCAGCCGCGCGGGCGTGCAGCGCACGACGCTCGCGAAAGCCGAACAGTGGGCCGCCGACACGTCGCGCACGACGTATCGCTTCGACGTGCGCACGCCTGCCGAGTATGAACACGCGCATGCGCCAGGGTTTCAGGGTGCGCCGGGCGGGCAGCTCGTCCAGGAAACCGAAATGTTCGCGCCGGTGCGTGGCGCACGCGTGGTCCTGTTCGACGACGACGGCGTGCGCGCCAACATGACCGCCTCCTGGCTCGCACAGATGAACGTCGACGTGTATGTAATCGACGCAGCCCGCACCGAGGATCTCACCGAAGCGGGCGTATGGCGCGCGCCGAAGCCCGCTGCCGCCAGCGTCCCGACGATCACGCCCGAAGCGCTCGCCACGCGTCTTGCCGCGAGCGATCATGGCACCGTCGTGCTCGATTTCACGTCGAGCGCCAATCACGTGAAGGCACATATTCCCGGTGCGTGGTGGGCGCTGCGGTCGCATCTCGCACCAGGCTTCGATGATTTGCGCGCGCTGCCCGATGCGCGCCGTTACGTCGCCGTGTGCATGACCAACGCCCTCGCACCGTTCGCCGCGTCCGAGATAGCCTCGCTCACGGGCAAGCCCGTCGAAGTGCTGGAAGGCGGCACGGCGGCATGGATACACGCCGGTCTGCCAGTGCAAAGCGGCGACGCGCATCTGGCCTCGCCGCGTATCGACCGCTACCGGCGCCCTTACGAAGGCACCGATAACGCCCGCGAAGCGATGAATGCGTACCTCGAATGGGAATACGGGCTCGTGGCGCAGCTAGGGCGCGACGGCACGCATGGATTCTTCGTGATCTGAAGGCGGCGGCGCGACAGGGGGCGCGCCGCGCTTGTCAATCCACATTCGAGCCCAGCGAAAGGCATACGCTCGCGACAGGCCTTCGAGAACATCGCAAGCAAACGCGTCCGTGCCGGACAACAGATCGTGTTCGCCGTCACCATTGCCGGACGCAGTGTCCCGTGCGAGACGGACGCCTGAGAACATCCAACGCTGGACATCCTTCATCTGTTCTCTCAGTCGCCGGTCCATCCCGCGTACAGGTCTGACTGGCCGCGAGGCGAAGCAGATTCGGCGTTTCAGTTGGGAATCGGCGGCGCTCGTCCTTCGCCATGCGACGCAGGCCGAGCGCGAGTGCGAGCGTGGCGGAGCTCAAGGCGGCGATTACGCTGGCGCCCAAATACACGGCGAAGCCCAGTCCGTGAACCGTCGCGACGCGTCCCAGAATCGGCGCGAGTACGCCGACGGCCAGATAACCAAGGAGATACAGCGCCGACAGGGTGCCACCTCGTCGTTCGACGGGTGTTGCGCCGTTGATGACTTCCAGTGCGCTCAAGAACAGCAGGCTATAGCCGGCACCGGTTATGGCGGTCGCAGACAGGAAAAATGTCATTGTGTGAAGGGCGGTTGCCACCGCCAGCAACCCCATGCCTGCGCCGGACGCCGCGGCACCAGCAATCATTGCCGCCCGGGTCGACAGAGATTTGCCCAGCAAACTCACGATGCCAGACGTGATGGCAAAGACCGCGAGGATCGAACCGTCGACGAGCGTGTTCGGGGATCGGACCAGGTCGTGTGCAATCTGTCCGCCGAGCGACAGGATCATGACACCGTGGGTATAGGCGGTGATCATGGCAACCGCAGCGACCATGAAGGCCTTGCGGGCGCTCTGAGGCACGGACGGCAAACTGGGCGTCCAGCCGCGTGCGGCGCCGCGCTCTGCCGGCAGGGGCAGGAACCACGTGACCGAGAACAAGGCTGCGATCAGCAAAGCCAGCAGCCAGAAAACCAGGTGCAAGGGCCACGGCGCGTATTGCGTCAGAGCGCCGCCGATGATGAGCGCCGCTGCGAAGCCTGCGGCCTGGGCGGCCGTGGCAACCACGGAGGCACGGCGTGGCGCACCGCTCTCGTTGGATTCGACCATCGCCGCTGTCGACGGTCCGGCGGTCAGGCCGACGCCGACGCCCATGAATGCCCGGGCCAGGAAAAGCCATGAGATATCGTGCGCGAGCGCGAGGATCAGTGCGCCGAGGAAAGAGGCACTCAGGCCGAGTAGCATCGTCGCCCGCCGGCCGATCTGGTCGGACAGGCCGCCGAACAGGATGAGCACGCTGACGACCACGATCGGGTAGATCGCGAAGATTTCGGCCGTGGTCGTCGGGGTGAGATGCCATTCGCTTGCATAGAGCCGGTACGTCATGGCGGGTGCCGCGCTGGTCCAGAGGGTATGAGCGACCACGCCAGCCGAGACCCAGAAACTGGCCCGGTGGCCAAGTGCGGCATGCGTGTATCGACGGGTGCTTCCGCTGTGAATCGCGGGGGCAGTCGGGCAGGCTGTATGGGTCATGGCCGTCTCCCCCGGTATCAGAGCTTGGAGCCGCCGTCGACACGCAGCGTGTCACCCGTCACCCAGCGTGCCGCATCGGATGCGAGGAACAGGGCTGTGCCTGCGATGTCGTCGGGTTGCGCCACGCGCTTGAGGGCCTGCATGCCGAGGGTGAATTCCCGCCCGGCATCGGTTCTGGCGAAGTTCGACATGTCAGTTTCAACAACGCCCGGCGCGATGGCGTTCACGCGAATGCCGCGCTCGCCGAGCGCTGCGGCGAAATGCTTGACCAGAGTGTCGATTGCTCCCTTACTCGCGGCGTAGGCTGACAGATTGCCAACCGAAGCGCGGGCTGCAAGTGAGGACAGCAGGACTACGCTACTGCCCTCGCCCAGCACGGGCAGCAGTTGCTGGACGAGGAAGTATGGGGCGCGCACATTGACGGCGAATAACCGGTCGAAATCCTCTACCGTCGTCTCCGCGATGGATGACGCCTTCGAGATGCCGGCATTCGCAACGAGAATGTCGAGACGCTCGCCAATCAGCCCGCGTACCTGACGGGCCAGTTCGTGAGGGCCGTTCGCCGCGCTCAGGTCTGCCGCGACCTTTTCGGCAGAACCACCCGACGCACGGATCGCCTCGACGACGGAATTTGCAGCCTTCTCGTCGCTGCCGAAGTGCACGATCACGCGCGCGCCTGCTGCTGCCAGAGCCAGAGCGGTTGCGCGGCCGATGCCGCGCGAAGCGCCCGTGACGAGGGCGGTCTTGCCATGAAGATTAGTACTCACGATTAACTCCTGTTGAATTCGGGATCAAATGTGGGTGTAACTGGCGACTCAGGAAAGGAATCTGGAAACGTCTTCCACGAAACGCTCGGGGTATTGATAGAGCGAGCCGTGATTGGCGTCCGGATAGATGACCAGTTGGGCATTCGGGATGTGCTGGCGCAGAATCAGCGAATTGACCGTGTAGATGATGACGTCGTCGTCACCATTGACGACCAGGGTCGGCTGGCTGAGTGCCGACAGGTAGGCATACGGGTTGTCCTGCGCCGCGCCCCATTTCGCGAGTGCCGCGAGCTGGGCCGGTGCCACGGCTTCGTTGGCCGCCGGATCACGGTTCTCCGTGCGAAGGCGGAAGCGTTCGAGGAACGCACGCCCGGCCGCCTGGCTGGTTCCGGTCTGCGAGAAATGGACGCGCAGCCAGAGATGGTCCGGTTCGGCATAGCTCGCGCCGAAGATTTCCTGCGCTTCGGGCGTCAGCGAGGCCATGCCTTCTCCGCTGCGCGGGCCCGTGCCGACGAGGATCAGGCGGCGAACCAGCGTGGGCTCCGCAATGGCGAGCGTCTGCGCAATCAGGCCACCCATCGAGAATCCCAGTACATCGACCTGTTCGAGACCGAGCGCACGGATGAATGCGGCAGCGTGGGCCGCCATTTCCTCGATCGATTCGGGAACGCTGCCCGAACTGCTCGAAATACCGGCGTTGTTGAACAGGATGACCTCACGTCCGGCGGCGAGGCCGTCGGTCACGGCGGGGTCCCAGTGATCCATGGTGCCGGTGAAGTGGATATTCATCACTAGCGGCACGCCGATGGGATTCCCAAAGCGACGATAGGCGAACCGGATGCCGTCTGCTTCGACGTACTGCGTCGGTGCGGTCTGATGTGTATGGTGGGTCATGATTGCGATCCTTTCAGGTGTAAGTTCAGCAGTTGTTTTTCCGGTATGTCTGAAATGCATGGGGTGCTGCGTTTGCAATCCAGTCACCCGCCTGGAAATCTCGTAGGGCGGTGCCTGTTGATAGGTAATGTATGCTCGGGCCGGTAAGAGGAAAAAGACTTTGTAGGCAAGCGGTCATGCCATACGGGCATGGGGTACGCATGCCGGCGCTCGCCTGCGCGGATCAGGTCGGAAAACGTTCGCCGAACATCGGCAGGCCGCTGACCGACTGCGTCGCACTAGCCTCGTCCTGGAGCACGTCCCAGTGTTCGGCCAGCCTGCCATTCTCGAAACGCACGATATCGGCGGCAATCCACGCGGTCGGCCTGCCATTCCCGGAAAAACGGCCATGCGCAATCACGTAATCCCCTTCCGCCACCACGAGTTGGTTCTCGTAACGCAAGGTGTCGGGCAGGCTACGGATCAGGTCGAACAGTCCTTTACGTCCCGGTGCGATGTGCGCGCTGTGCTGGATATAGGAATCCGACCAGAAACGCTCGGCGGCAGCGTAGTCGCGCTGGTTAAAGAGCGTATCGAAGGCTTCGAGGAGCAGTGCCTTGTTCTGTGCGGCGGTGGTTGTGGTCATGTTGTTCTCCAGTCAGAAATCAGAGCACTTCAAATACGCTGTACACGGGGCCGTAGGCCAGTCGTTACTGCCGTCGAGCACGGTACCGGTGAGCCGGTCGCCCTGGAATGTGCCGGACTCAACGATGCCGACGCGGCGCAAGGCGGCCGGTGTCTGACCGACCGCTACGATTGGCTTGACGCCAAGACGGACCACGAACAGTGGCCGCGTCCGGACTTCCTTCATGACCGGGGGTAGATCGTCAAATTGGGGCGTATGGTTTGCGGACATGGTGTTGTCATCTCATCCGACGGATTCAGGCGGTCCTGCCGCCGTTGACGCGCAGGACTTCGCCGGTCATATAGCTGGCCTTGCCCGAACCGACGAAAACGATGGCCTCGGCGATTTCCTCGGGCGTTCCGGCGCGTTTGAGCGGGACGCTCGACAGCATGGCGGCCTTGCGCTCGGCGGATCCGGTCAGCCGGGTGAGCATCTCCGTCTCGATGGGGCCGGGCGCGACAGCATTCACGCGCACGCCCGACGTGGCCGCTTCCAGTGCCGCAGACTTCGTGAGACCTTCGACGGCATGCTTGCTGGCCGTGTAAATGGACATGCCAGCAGCGCCGCGCAAGCCCATCGTCGACGACACGTTGACGATGCTGCCGCGCTGTTGGGCCGTCATCACACGCAGCTCGTGCTTCATCGCGAGCAGTGTGCCGAGCACATTGGCGTCGAAGACGGCGGCGTAGCGCTCGGGCGTCTGCTCGATGACAGGGCCCGACTCCCCTTCGACGCCGGCAGCGTTGACGGCGATGTCGAGTTGACCAAAGCGTGCGACGGTGCGTTTGACTAGCGCTTCGACCTGCTCTTCATGGCGAACGTCTGCCTGAATGAATTCGGCTTCGATACCGGTTGCGCGCAGTTCTTCGGCGAGCTTCTCTCCGACTTCAGCCCTTCGTCCGGCAAGCACGACGCGGGCTTTGTCGCGTGCGAAGGCGAAGGCCGTGGCGCGGCCAATACCGGACAGTGCGCCAGTGATCAGTACAACGGGTGCGTTATTCATGCTGCTTCTCCGGCCGGGTAGCGTTCTGCGCAGGAAACGGAATCAATCGGAAATCGCGTCGGCGGGCAGAGCCTCGTTCGCGTCGACACGGTCGGGGTAGAAAGCCAGATGCTCGCGGATTGATGCAACGGCTGCGTGCGGTTGCTCGTAGGTCCAGACAGCATTGTGATCGGATGGTCGGGGCCCGGGATCTTGACGGGTTTGTCGTTCGGATGTGCGGTAGACATGATCAACTCCTTGTCGGAACAGCGGAGGGCCGCGGGCCGCATAGACGCAGCCCGCCGGATTGTGATCAGGAGGTCGCGGGCTCGTCGATCCTGCGAGGATGGCCGCCGCTCAGCGCGAGCGTCAGCATCGAGACCACGGCGAGTCCCACGCCGAAGTACATTGCATTGAAGAGACCGAACCCGTCGACGATCCGGCCACCTATGAATGAGCCCAGTGCAATCGAGATCTGGAAGTTGGCGACGAAGAGCGCCATGCCGCCCTCACGTACTTCGCGAGTCGCCTGGGCCATCCACATTTGTAACGCGACCGGCAGGGCGCCATACGCGATTCCCCATACGGCGAGCGCGACCAGCACCCCAGGCCGACTGGTGCCGAGTGCGGGAAGCATGGCGAGCGGCAATGCGATAAACAGGATGCTCGCGATGAGCGTGGCCCTGACGCTCCGTTGCGCGGATGAACCACCGATGAAATTACCGAGCAGCCCGAAGAACGTGTAGCCGAGCAGCAGCAACGAGATGACCTTGCCGCCAAATCCCGACACCGTTGCGAGGAACGGAGTGATATACGTATAGGTCGCAAACTGTCCGCATAGGGCGAGCGTCATCGCGATCAGCCCGATGCGTGCCGGTCGCGTACCGAAGATGCCGAGCAGATCGCGCGTGCTAACCCGATGCTCTACGTGTAGCGACGGCAACGAAACCCACTGGGCCAGCAGCGCGGCAACGGACAGCGCGAGCGCTGCGCCAAATGCGGTACGCCAACCAGCCTGGTCCCCGATCAGTGCCCCGGCCGGGCCGCCGATCAGCATGCCGAGCGAGACGCCCGCGAAAATCAGCGATGTGGCCCGACCGACATGCTTCTCCGGCACGAGTCGGGCGCCGAGCCCTACGCTGATCGCCCAGAATCCGCCGATTCCGAATCCGAACAGCGCGCGGGCCATGACGAGAATCGTAAAGTTCGGCGCCAGCATGGCCGTCAGATTCGAGATTACGAGCAGCAGGCCCAGGCCGAGTAGCACGCGCCGACGGTCGAAACGTCCGACCGCTACCGTAAGAAATGGCGCGGCAATGGCGGCCAGCAGCCCGGGCGCCGTGGCCATGATGCCGGCGGTTCCTTCTGTGACGCCCAGTCCCTGGCTGATATAGCGCAGTAGCCCGACGGGAAGGAATTCCGTGGTGCAGAACACGGTCGCGCTGAGTGCGACCGAAAGAACCGCGAGCCAGTTTCGCGTGCGCGGGGGCTGTATTGAGGTAGTTTGCGACATTGATATATCCCGGTGCGTGAATCGAATTGGATTGCCGAAATGGCGGCGTCGCGGTCGACTCGCTCAGAGCTTCGAGCCGCCGTCGACATTGAGCGTCGCGCCGGTTGTCCATCTGGCCTGGTCGGAGGCGAGAAAGGTGATCGCAGCGGCGATATCATCGGGTTCGGCGAGCCGTTTGATGGCCTGAAGGCTGAGTGTCATGTCGCGGCCTTCGTCGGAGCGGGTGAAGTTCGACATATCGGTTTGCACCACGCCGGGTGCGACTGCGTTCACACGGATGCCGCGCGGTCCGAGGACATCCGCGAATTGGCGCACAAGAGTGTCCACGGCGCCTTTCGTGGCCGAGTAGGCCAATAGTTCGCCGACGGCCGCATGGGCCGCGAGCGACGAAAGCAGCGTGACGCTGCTGCCCTTGCACATGATCGGCAGCAATTGCTGAACGAGAAAATACGGAGCGCGGACGTTGACTGCGAACAGTTCGTCGAAATCTTCGACGCCTGTTTCCTCGAGCTTGGCTGCCTTCGCGATGCCAGCGTTGGAAACGAGGATGTCGAGCCGTTCACCGACGATTGCCCGGACATGGCGCGCGAGCCTGTGCGGCCCGTCGGAGTCGGCCAGATCGGCCTGGATGGCATGGGCACGAGTGCCCGTCGCAGTGATTTCGGCGACGACGGCCTCGGCCTCACGCGCACCGCGGCCATAGTGAACGATGATCTGAGCGCCTGCCTGCGCGAGCGCAAGCGCAGCGGCGCGCCCGATGCCGCGGGAAGCGCCGGTGACGAGCGCGGTCTTTCCTGTCAGGGTGTTCATGATCGTCCTTCCAGCAGATAACTGACATTGAGTCGAGGGAGGGTTTCGTCCGGCTGATGTGATCGAACGATAGCCGCCACTTGTCCGCGCGAAAAAGACTTTGTAAGCTGATCCCCATACCTGTCAGGCATGACTAAAAGGAACGCGTGTATGGAACTGCGTCATCTTCGTTATTTCGTCGCTGTGGCCGAAGAGGGCAGCCTGACCGTCGCGGCGGAACGTCGGCTGTACACGTCCCAGCCGTCTCTGAGCCGGCAGATCAGAGACCTTGAATACGAAGTAGGTGCGCAACTGTTCGTGCGTAGCGCGCGTGGCATTGAACTGACCGACGCCGGCAAGGCATTTCTGGACCACACTCGCCTCGCCCTTGCACAAGTCGATGCGGCATGCGAGGCAGCGCGGCGGGCGGCGCGACCGTCCAAGCCGACGTTTGCTGTTGGCTTCCTGAGCGGACAGGAAGTGACCTGGCTCGCGCAAGCGACTCGCGTGCTCGCGAGCGATCTGCAGAGCATCGAAATGACGGTATCGAGCGAGCACTCCCCTGAACTCGCAGAGGGATTGTCGACGGGACGGCTGGACGTCGCCTTCATGCGTGCCGAAGCCAACCGACCCGACCTCGATTACGTGACAGTCGCACGCGAGCCTTTCGTCGTGCTGATGCCAAGCGACCATCGCCTTGCGGCCTTCGATGAGATCGACGTGCACGAACTGGCGGGTGAATTGTTCATAGGTGGTTCAGACGTAGCCGGTCCCATGCGCGGCGCGATCGAAAACTATCTGGCGACAAACGACGTCGCCATCGAGCCCGCGCATCGCGTGCATAACCTGACGATGGCGATGTCGCTAATCGCCTCGACGAGAGGCGTCGCACTACTGCCCTCCTATGCCGAGAAACTGCTGCCCTGGTCGGTAACAAGCCGACCACTCAAGGGCGAACCGCCGAGAATCGATCTTGTGGTGGGCTATAACCGGAATAACCGCTCAGCGATTCTGTCGACGTTTCTGTCGCGCATCGACCAGATAAAGCAATAAGTTGCACGACGCGGTGTGGCCTGTGCGGGGTGCAGTCCCGCACGCGTTGAAAGTGCTGAAACGCACTGAAAGAAGCTGATCCTTACCGGTGTTCGCCGCCCCGGGCGGCAGACAAAATTCTGACGACACTCGTGAGGCCGGGTTCCAGCCTCACGCTTACGAGCACGGTGGCAACAAGTAGATCAAGGTTCATGTCAGACGAAACTGAGTCCAATATGCCCCATCGTTCCATCTCCGCCCGAATGGACGTGTGCATGCTGCATCACGGTGAATTCGCTTTCGGAGCAACGGTCGTCGCGCCACGCCGCCGCGAGGTCGTGCATCGTGGAACCAGGGTCGACATCGGCGAGCGGGCGTTCGACCTGCTCCTTCTTCTGGCGGAATCGTGTGGCTCCGTTCTGAGCAAGGCGGAGATCATCGCGAGCGTGTGGCAAGACCGCGTCGTCGAAAGCAATACCGTTGAAGCTCAGATTTCCGCACTTCGCCGCGCTCTCGGAGACGATCGGGCCGCAATACGTACGGTGACGGGGCGCGGATACCAGTTCATCGCAGAAGTGCTCCCGCAAGTCACGAATTCGGCCAGCCCCCCTGCTGCACCAACGGACAAGCCGGCTTTTTCGGGCCAGCCGCTACCTGCAGAGGTCAGCCCTCTCATCGGCCAGGAAATTGCCGTACGCGAGATTTGCCATGGCCTGCAAACGCATCGTCTGGTCACGCTCGTGGGTACCGGCGGTGTGGGAAAGACGCGGTTGGCGCTCGAAGCCGCGCGCCAGTCGGCATCACATTTTGCGGATGGCGTGTCCGTGGCCGAGCTCGCGGCCACCACATCGACGGACCATATTCCGACAACCATCGCCGTCGTGCTCGGATTTCCTGGAGAGCGAAGGCGGAGGTACTGGTCGCAATCCGGGGCGACGAAGCGATACCGGCGGCCGAATCGATATTGACCGATGCTCTTCAGATGGCCCAAAAACACGGATTCCTCGCGTGGCAGTCGCGTTGCTCATTGAGCCTTGCCCGGCTCCGACACATGAAAGGCGACGCGAAAGCCGCGCTCAATGCCATCTTTCCCGTGACGCAGGAGTCCGCGGGTGCGGGGGACATTGGCGCGGCAGGTCCGACGCTTACCGGCCGTGAGGCGAATCGCAGCCGGCCGCGCAGATACTGAGCACACGGCATCGGTCACGGCAGGCTATTTTGCGGGACGTCATGCCTTCGACGACGGACGTGCGTTGACTTTGTCGTACCACGCTTGCAATGCGTCGAAGCCCGCGGGAATGCTCAGCTTCATGCCGCCCGCCGCGAAGTCGATCGCTACCAGCGTAGTAATGTCAGCCGCGGAGAATGCGTCGCCCGCGACGAACGGCACTGTCTTGAGACGGTCATTGAAATCAGCAAAGAAGTGCGCGACGCGCAGCTTGCTGCGCTCGACAATTTCGGGGATCTGCTCGTACGCATGCGGGCCCGACAGCGCTCGACCTTTCAGCCCGGCTACGGCGTTCCTGACGCCCTCCATCACGGCCGAGAATCCGTCCAGCTCGGCACGTCGTTCCCACATCGTGACGAGCGCCTTCGTAGTTGGCGTCGTGCCCAGCAATGCGGGCCTGTCGGGGTGGGCCTCCTCGATGTAGCGCCAGATTGCAGGGACTTCGCCGATCGCTGTGCCGTCTCGCAGCACGAGCGTGGGGACCTGGCGGCGAGGGTTGATCGCAACGTAGGCATCGGAGAATTGCTCTTTGGCGCCGAGGTCCACCGCCTTGGCAGGAAATTCGATGCCCTTCTCGGCAAGGAAGATGCGAACACGGCGAGAGTTCGGGGAGGCCTTCGATTCGAAAAAGGTGAGATCGGTGTTCATTGTTGGTTCCATCCAGAAGTGTCGCTTATATTCGGCTTCGCCGATTCAGCAGGAAGACGAATCCGCGTTGAAAGCTCAACCCGCTGTCTTGCCGCCGTCGACGGTGAGGATCTGCCCTGTGACAAACGCAGCACCGTCATTGGCCAGGTAGAGCACCGCCGCCGCGATATCGTCAGGCCTACCGATTCGTGCGAGCGGAACCGTTGCCGCGAGCGAGGCCTTGTTCTCCGGCGTGCCGGTGAAACGGTCCAACATGCCTGTGTCAGTGGGGCCGGGCGCTACGGCGTTGACGCGAACTCGCGCCGAAGCGGCTTCGAGCGCAGCCGATTTCGTGATCCCTTCCACAGCATGCTTGCTGCCCGCATACACCGAAGCGAAGGCCGCACCCTCATGACCATAAGTCGAGGATATGTTGATGATGCTGCCAGCTTGCTGTGCGGTCATCACGCGCAGTTCGTGCTTGAGACTCAGCAACGTGCCGAGCACGTTGGTGTCGAAGGTATCAGCGTAGCTCTCGGCAGTCTGATCGACCACAGGTCCCGGTTTGCCTTCCGTGCCAGCATTGTTGACTGCAACGTCGAGCCGGCCGAAGCGAGCAACGGTTTCGTCGACGAGGTGACGGACGTCTTCGTCGCGGCGTACGTCAGCCTGCACGAAGAAAGCTTGTGCGCCTGCTTCGCGCAATTCGGCCTCGAGCGCCGAGCCTTCCGCGGCGCGGCGGCCCGACACGACGAGGCGTGCGCCCACGCGGGCGAATGCAAAAGCGGTTGCGCGGCCGATGCCCGTGAGGGCGCCGGTGATCAGGACGACGGGTTGGTTCATTTTGCGGCTCCAGTTAGGTAAGTTCATGTCAAACGCAACGCAGAGAGAGCTTCGATTCCAGGGGAGGGCGCAATATCTATTGCTTGATATGCAGCTCCCGTCACTGGACGCGAGTTACGCGACGGCGACGATGACGATGACGTCGTCCGGCGCGTGTGAAATGCTCTAACTCGTGCATGCAGAGTAGCGTTTCAGATCGCAACGGAAAAAGACTTTCCAGGCTCACCCGCATGCCTGCGAAGCATGGCTCCGCAGCCGGGGATAGGGGGAAAGCATGACTACCGATCTACGCTGGCGCGTTGCGGTCCCGAAGCAGCGAACCTCATTGCTGGTGGAGCAGCAAATAGCCGCGGCGCATCCGTCACTGGAAATGGCACACCGTTTGCCGCCAACCGCACGCGCTCGATGGCGGTTGGGCACTCCAAAGCGACCGTGTGACTTTGAGTACGAAGTTATGTGCATTGGCGTCGCGCCACTGTCAGCAATTGTCAGAACCACCACGCCAAGGCGTCATTCTCGCGCCGAAGGTTGCACGGTTGCGCACACAACAAATACCGCGGCCATCCAGATAGCTTTCCGGATCAAACGCCGAGCATCGCGCGATGTAGCGGCTCTTTTAGGATCTTCTCGGATGCCATTGAAACCGGTTGCGCACAGGCTGTAGTCGGCCCACAAGCGGCCGTTGCAGTTCCGCAAAGGTGATTCTGTGTGAGACCGTACATTTTCAATGCCCGGTTACCGACAGGATGTACCTCCATCGATGCGACCGTACTTAGTTGGTTGGGCGAGATTCGCCAGCCGACCCTCATCGGGGAACCGCAGAGGACTCTGCGCACAATGAAAATTCATCGGGTTTGCTGGAGCGTGCTTACCCTGATGTTTAACCTGGCTATGGTGGCATTTGAGTTGTCAAACACCTCCAGCGACACTTGTCGCTCACGAAACGGACGGGAAAAAACCTTGCTGGTAGACAGTCTTCGCCGCTTCAATAGAGACGCGCGGCGAACACCATCACGCCTCGCCCCTGCGACTGCGGGCTGGCGGCAACCTCCACGGCGATAGCGAACTGCGAGTTGCGGCTGCTCCCCGAACACAAGATGAAGGCGATCGTTCACGCGTGCCAGCAGATTCGTGAGGGGGTCGCGCACGACCAGTTCGTCGTCGACGTAATCCAGTGCGGGGCCGGCACGTCGACCAACATGAACGCGAACGAGGTGATCGCCAATCTCGCGCTCGAACATCTGGGCCACGCACGCGGGGACTACAAGGTACTGCACCCAAACGAAGATGTGAACCTGGGACAAAGCACCAACGACGTTTATCCGACTGCGCTGAAAGTCGCCACGTATATGGGTATCGCGCAACTGGTCGATGCGATGGCTGTCCTGCGCGCGTCGTTCGAACGAAAGGCAGTGGAGTTTCACGACGATCTGAAGATGGGGCGAACCCAGTTGCAGGACGCGGTCCCCATGACCCTTGGACAGGAGTTCAGCACCTTTGCAGTCATGCTCGAGGAAGACCAGGAACGTCTGCGCGAAGCGTCGAAACTGATCTGCGAAATCAACCTGGGCGCCACGGCGATCGGCACGGGCATCAACACGTCGCCCGACTACGCGCCGCTCGTCTGCCGCCATTTGGCCAGCGTCACCGGCATCCCTGTGACGACGTCGCCCAATCTCGTGGAGGCGACCCAGGACGTCGGCTCGTTCGTGCAGCTGTCGGGCGTGCTCAAGCGCGTGGCGGTCAAGCTCTCGAAGACCTGCAATGACCTTCGCCTGCTTTCGAGCGGCCCGCGCGCGGGCCTTGGTGAAATCAATCTGCCGCCGGTGCAGGCGGGCTCCAGCATCATGCCGGGCAAGGTCAACCCGGTCATTCCGGAGGTCGTGAACCAGATCGCTTTCGAAGTCATCGGCAACGACGTGACGGTGAGCTTTGCTGCGGAGGCCGGTCAATTGCAGTTGAATGCGTTCGAGCCGGTCATTGCGCACAGCCTGTTCAAGAGCGTGGCGCACCTGCGTGCGGGATGCCTCACCCTGGCGTCGAGGTGTGTCGACGGAATCACGGCCAATCGCGAGCGGCTTCGTTCGCTCGTTGAAAATTCCATCGGCATCGTGACTGCCCTGAATCCGTACATCGGCTATACGAATGCGACGCAGGTAGCCCAGGAAGCGCTCGTATCGGGAAGGAGCGTCGCCGAGATTGTCATCGAGAGAGGGTTGCTCACGCGGACCCAACTCGAAGACATTCTCAAGCCCACGATGCTGACGCAGCCGAGGCACCACCTGCCGCTCGAGTAGCGACCCGCCAGCCACCGTATTGCTAATTGCGGCCTTGCGTACGGTAGAGTTCGTTGGCGCGCGTCAGATGGGCGCGCATCGCCGCCTCGGCGGCGTCGCCGTCACGGGCGGCGATCGCATCGACGATGCGTTGATGCTCGGTGAGCGTCAGTTCCTCGACGCCTGGCGCACGCACGAGCGGCTGGTAGTATTCACCCGCCCAGCGGAACAGCGACTCCACGATCGACGGAAAAATCGGGTTGCCGCTGATCTTCGCAATTTCGCGGTGGAACGCCATGTCCCTCTCGATGAATTCCGCGAGATTGACCATGGACGCGCGATGCTGCGCCACGCTCAACTGAAGCCGTGCGACGTCCTCTTCCGTGGCGCGCTCGGCTGCCATGCGGGCCGTGCCGGTTTCAAGAAAGAGCCGCGCATGCTTGAGGTGCTCGAGCATGTCGGGCTGGGTGCGCAACAGATGCAGCGCCCCACCGGCAATCTGGGCAATCAGGCGATCAGCGGTCGGCACGACCACGCGGGCGCGCTCGCCATGCACGATCTCGACGATGCCGGAACGCTCCAGCGCCTGCAGCGCTTCGCGCACCGCCGGCCGCCCGACGCCGTATATCTCCATCAGTTCGCGCTCGGACGGCAACTGCGCGCCGGGCGCGATCTCGCCCGCACGAATGCGTTCCATGAGCCGGTCGACGACTTCCTGGTATAGCTTGCGACGTGGAATGATCTCGCCCATTGCAGTGGTACTGTAAACGTCTGGTGTAATGACAATACCATACCGCGCCGCCGGCCACCACGTCACCGCCGGATCACTTCGCCTGCCCTTCGCGCACGGCGGCAAAGAAGTCGGCCTGGCCGATCTGTCCGCCCTTGAGCACGATTTCGAGGCCATCGCGCGCGGCAGTGCTCGACCACGCCCGGCACAGCGGCGCACCGGGCGCCACGCCCGCCGCCACGCTGAGCGCGTCAATGCCCAGCGCGCTGGCGACCTCGCCCGAACTGTCACCGCCCGCAACGACCACACGTGAGACACCCGTGCAATCGAGCATGCGCCGCATCACCTCCGCGAGCGCGCGGCCTACCTCGCGGGCGGCGTCCTGGCGCGTGCGTCCGCAGCGCCGCGCAATCTCGTCGAAGCCGCGCACGGCCGGGTCGTCCGGGCCTTCCGCACTGTGGACCACGGCACTGCTTCCATTGATGATGGCTTGCGTCGCGGCACCTGCGGCCCGCTCGATCTCAGCGGGTCCTGCCTGCGGATCGAGGGCACGCGCGAGGTCGAGCCGATCCACGTGAAAACCGTGCTGGCGTGCCCAACCAATCTGCGCCGCGGTAACAGGCGAACAACTGCCGCTCACCACGCCAATCGCCTCGACCCGACTCGCCGCGGGCAACGACGGCGCAGCAGGCAGCCAGCCTCGCGAGCGCCAGTACGCGGCCAGCGCGTACTGGAGGCCCGACGAAGAGGCCGTGAACACCCCTTCGCCGCGCGCTTCCCAAACGAGGCGGCCCGCCTCTGCCAACGTTTCGTCGTCGAGCACATCGATCAGCACGACGGGGGGATCGTCCGCGCATAGCATGCCCACGCGCGCGGCGCCCTCCCCGGCGCGCAACTGAAGCATGTCGACGAGTTCGATGCGGCGCGCCGTCTGCCGCGCGAGATGGCGGCGCAGATCGGCTTCGTCCATCGGCGTCACGGGGTGGCGCGACATCGTCGGATGACGGTCGAGGCGATAGCCGACGCCGTCGACGGCTGCGAAGAGATTGCCGAACACCTGATAGCGTTTCAGGCGCGGCGCGCCGATCACCATCGGCGACCAGTTTCCCGGCATGGACTGCGTGCCGATGTCGATCGCGGCGCCGAGCGACCCCACCTCCGGCGACGAATCGAACGTGGAGCACACCTTGTATTGCAGCACCGGTGCGCCGAGCGCGGCGAGGCTCGCGAAGGCTTGCGGCAGCGTTTCGCGCATCCACGCGGCGCTGCGCCCGCGCGACGATCCCGCGATCCCCACGCAGCGCGCGTCGGGAAAGCGCGCGAGCGCCTCGGGCGTTGGCGTGTCGAGAAAAAGGATGGTGGGGATGCCCGCGGCCGTCATGGCCTCCATCGCATCGGTCGACCCCGTGAAGTCGTCGCCGTAATAGGCGAGCAGCAGGCCCTCGGGCAGGGACGCTTTGTTTGTTTCAGCCATCCCGCTGCTCACTTCCAGAAGCCGAGCGCCGCACGCAATGACGGATGCCTTTGCGCATGCTGCTCCAGCGGTACGCCTTCGATGGCGGCGCACCAGGCTTCGCGCAACGCATCGACGCCGGCCGCCACGCCCTGCGGGTGTCCGAAGATGCCGCCGCCCGCCGTGTGGATGAGATCCGCGCAGCCGAGTGCGGCGTAGGTATCGGCGGCCTGCAGGCCGGTCTGCCCCGAGCTGAAAACAGGCATGGCCGGCATGGGGGCGCTCGCCATCGCCGGCGCAAGTACGGCGCGCGCCGCGGCGATCACGCTGTCGTCGGGTTCGCTGAACTTGTTGCGCAGGCCGTTCACATGCATGTGGTCCGCGCCGGCGAGACGCCAGATCACCTGCCACGGCGCGTAGTCCCAACCGAGCGCCGGACTGCGCGAGAGGTAGCCCCACCCCGCCCGATGCGCGTGGATGGGCAACTGCGAATGCCGCCGCAATTCATGCAACCCGACGATACCCACCGAATTGAGCACGGCCATCACGCACGTTCCGCCATGCGCGAGCACGAGATCGTGGCGCCGGCGCATCTGGTCGAGATCGCCCGTGAGATTGAACGCCACCATCGCCTTCTTGCCGGTGCGCTCGGCGTGGTCGTTGACGACGCGCATCACCGCCTTCACGCGCTCGTCGAAGGGACAATGGGAGCCGTCGGCCTGTAGTTCGTCGTCCTTGATAAAGTCGATGCCGCCCTGCACGAGATCGCGCACCTGCTGCGCGGTTTGCGCGGGTGAGAGCCCCACGCTCGGCTTGATGATCGTGCCGATCAGCGGACCGTGCGCCACGCCCGTGAGGCGGCGCGTGCCCTCGATGCCAAATGCCGGCCCTGGATAGGCCGCCGCGAACGACTCCGGCAGTCGCAGCCCGGTGAGCCTCAGGCCCGACACCTGGCGCAGCTCGAACAGGTTGCCCGCAACGGTCGACATCAGATTCGGCAGCGACGCACCGAAATTCCCGATCGGCCAGGAGAGTTCGAGCGTGCAACGTGTGTACGTGTCCGAGCGCATGCCGCCGGGCAGGCTCGGCGCGTCCACGGTTTCGAGCACGTCGAGGCGCTCGACCCGCGCGCCCGAGCGCGCCTTCAGCTCGGGGGTTTCGTTTGGCAGTGCGACGAAAGTGCCGCTCGACTGCTCTCCGGCGATGACGTCGGCGGCACGCCGCGGATCATCGCCGGTTTCCAGCCAGTAAGTCGCGTGAATACGTTCGGTCACGGTGCGATTCCTGTTTCGGTTCAGGTGATGCGGCGAATGCTCTCGGCAATCTCGGCGCGATCGAACACGCCTTTCCAGTCGTCGCGCATGAGGCGCGGCTTGCCGAATTCGATCGCCTTGTTGCAGGCGTCGGAGAACGCGCCGGGGATCTCGTTGAAGATCACCGCGCTCAGGATGTTCATGTGGCCGAGCAGGAAGTCGCGCGCGGCTTCCTTGGGCACACCGCGCTGGATAGTCTCGTCCATCGCTTCGCGCATCACGTACAGCAGCGTCGCGCAGACCGTTTCGGAGAGACCCGGCTCGAGCATGGCCATCTGGTCCACGCTCAGGCGATACGAGCGCAGAATCGGCGCGTAGATCGTTTTCGCCACATCCTCGCCGAGATCGAACGCCGAGTCCGGGCCCTGCATCAGCGCGCTCGTGATCGACTGCTTTGCGTGTGCGCCACCGAAATGATCGTGCAGTGACTTTTCATCGACATCGTAGTTAAAGATGATCGGATGGCACGGATGCGCAACGAAGTACGTGAGATCGGGCCGCTCCGGCAGATGGCCCGCAAACGGCGCGGCGGCGTCGAGCGTCATCACCATCGTGCCGGCCTTCAGCATGGGCGAGATCTCGTGGCTCAGCTTGCCGATCAGCGTATCGGGTACGGCAAGGATGACGACCTGCGCGCCATCGAGCGCCGCTTCGACCGACACGCAGTCGATGCTCAGCTCGTCCTTGAGGCGCTTGCGACCCGCCTCGCCGACTTCCACGTGCGCGACGCGGTAGTCCGACTTCTGCAGGTTGCCCGAGAGGCGAAAGCCCATCTTTCCGCCCGCGCCAAAGAGCGCAATTTTCTCTTTCATGCTCATCCTCCTTGCCAGGTCTGTGAGTCCAGGTTCGATCAATTCGCGGCGAGCGCGCGCTCGCGCTCACGCGATGTGCGCGGTTCGCGGGCAAAGGCCAGCGCGAGCACAGCGCTCAGCAGCATCCATGCACCGACGACGAACATCGGCGCGTGCCAGGAGCCGGTTGCATCGTGCATGGCGCCCGTCACGTAAGGTGCGACGAAGCCCGCCACATTGCCGACCGTGTTGATGAGCGCGATGCCAGCCGCGGCGCCCGCGCCCGAGAGCGAGCGGGCCGGCAGCGTCCAGAAGCACGGCAGCGCGGCGAACACGGCGCAAGCCGTCACCGTGATGACGGCAATACTGGCGGCCGGCGACTTCATGTAGAGCGCAAGCGGAATGCTCAGCGCGCCGAGCAGTGCGGGAATCCCGACATGCCAGCCGCGCACGCCGCGGCGTGTAGCGTCGCGGCTCCAGACGAAGAGCGCAATGGCGGCGGGCAGATACGGAATGGCCGTAATGAGTCCCTTCTGGAACACGTTGAAGTGCGTGCCGAACTGCCCTTCGAATCCGCCGATGATGGTCGGCAGGAAAAACGCGAGCGCGTAAAGGCCATAGACGAGGCCAAAGTACATCAGCGAAAACATCCACACGCGTGGGCTCAGCAGGGCCGCTCCCGCATGCGCGCCGTGACGCACGGCACCCGCTTCTTTCGTGCGCGTCTCCGCTTCGAGTTCCGCGGTGAGCCACGCCTGTTCGTCGCGTGTGAGCCAGCGCGCCTGTGAGGGGCGGTCGCTCAGATAGAACCACGCGATCACACCCACCACGATGGCCGGCAAGGCCACGCCGATGAACATCACGCGCCACCCCGCCAGGCCAAACAGGCCATGGGCCCCGATGAGCAGCGCGGCGAACGGCGCGCCGATCACGATGGTGAGCGGCTGGGCGAGATAGAACAGCGCGAGGATATGGCTGCGATGACGCTGCGGCACCCAGTTGCCGAGGAAAAGGATCGCGCCGGGGAAAAAGCCCGCCTCCGCCACGCCTAGCAGGAAACGCAGCACATAGAGCGAAGTCGCGCTGTCGACCCACGCCAGCAGGAGCGCGACCACGCCCCACGTCACCATGATGCGCGCGAGCCAGCGGCGCGCTCCGTAGCGATGCAGCGCCAGGTTGCTCGGCACTTCGAGAAAGATGTAGCCGATGAAGAACACGCCCGCGGCGAATCCGAACTGCGCCGCGTCGAGACCGAGGTCGTGCGCCATGCCGTTCGGGCCGGCAAACGAGATCGCGGTGCGGTCGAGAAAGTTGATGAAGAACATCAAGGCGACGAACGGCACGAGGCGCAGCGAGACCCTGCGGATCGTCGGACGTTCGAAAGCGGATTCGGCTTTTCCTGAAACGGCTTGCATGCGTTTGCTCCCGCGAGATGATCCGCAACAGATCATATGTGCTGGTATGATGAGTAGACCATCATGACGGAACGACAACACCTGGTATTTCCACCGACATGCCTGCACGCCGCAGCGCTCATGCGCCGCGGACGCTACGTCAACACCGCGCGCGAAGAGGCAAACACGCAGGCAAACGGAAGCAGCGCTACCGGAACACCGGGCGACAGCGTCCACGGCGAGGTCGCGCCGGGTCGTCCGATCAAGGTGCGCTCGTCGAGGCTCGTCGCGTGCAGCGACGTGCGGATTGCCTCGTCGAATTCGAGCTGAACCTCGCGTGGCTCGCTCGTCAGATTGGCGAGCACGAGTTCGATCGCGCCGTCGGCGTGACGTACCGCAACGCACGCGATACGGACAGCATCGCCGCTTCGCGTGACCCGCAAACGCGCCGCTCCCGCCACGCGAGCCAATGCCTTCGCGACATCGAAAACCGGATAGCGTGCGGGCGTGTTGCCTTCCACAGCGGCAAGCCCGCGCGGCCCTGTCAAGGCGCCCAGCGTGATCGTTTCGATCCCCGCGCCTTCGAGCGCCGCCGCGTACCCTGCGAGCCAGGCCGCGCCGAATAACGCGCGCTGGCGTGGATCGTTGGCGGCCATCGCGACGCGTTCGCCTGCGGGATTCGGCATCACGCGCGAACCGTATGGGTTCTGTCGCATGCCGATCGAGACCGGCCCGATCGCGTAGGGCTGCCCGCCGATCAGCGCGCGGCACGAGCGCGTAATGTGGGGAATGGCTTCGAGCGTCTGCATGACGCTGCGGTCGTCGGCGGCGTGCACGATGGGGCACGTCGCGTGGATAACCCAGTCGACCATGTCGAGCGGCGGCCGCTTGCGGTTCAACTCCGTGAAGTAGCTCAGCATGCCGCCGCCAAGGCGCAGCCTGGGGAACGCACGGCGCGCCGCGCGATAGACCTCGTCGAGCGCGGGACACGGTGGGCTCACGCTGCCCGGCGGGTTCGACTGCCGATGCACTGCCGGGCTCACGACGATGCCCGTCAACGCGAGGCCCGCCTGGTCGATCTGGGCGGCCAGGCACGAGAGCTCCACAGGCGGCGCCTCGACACCGGGCAAGGCAAACTCCAGCACGGCGGGCGCGCCGCTTTCGCGCTGCAACCGCGCAAAGCGCTCGAGTTCGCGCACGCCATCGCCCGCAAGCGGGTCGAAGCTCAGCGTCAATTGCTGCGGTCCAAGCTCCGCAAGCAACGCGAGATTCGCGAGCGCCGCTGCGGCATCGCTTGAGGCGATCGCCACGCCGATCGCGGGCATGGTTTCGTACTGCCCGGGATTGCCAGACGCGATTTCGATCTTGTCGGCACGCGCCTCTCGTGTAGCTTCTGCTTTCCCCTCCGCCTGACGCGTACCACCCACGCTCAGCGTCACCGTTTGCGTGAGCGGCGCGCCCTTTTCCAGCGTATAAGGCCAGGGCAGTTCAAGCGGGCGTGAGTAGGTCTTGAACGAAGCATCGGACCAGTTGCGCTGGTCTTCCATCTCGAACACGTCGCCCGTGAAGGTGCAACGCACCGTCAAGCCGTTCGGCAGATCGTGCTCGATTGCCGCGATGTCCTTGAAGGGCTGCCACGGATCGATCAGCGCCGGGAAGGCCGCGCTTTCACGACGGCCATCGCCGTGCTCCACGCGCGCGGGTGCGCCGGCTACGCCGTCGATGGGATGGAGCACGCAAAACCCGCAACGCGCCGCGAGAAAGTCAGAATACACAGTGATGTCGCTGCGAAACGAGAGCGCGCCATCGCCAGATCCATCGATGGCAAGTGCAAAGCTGAGCGCGTCTCCGTCCGGATTCGCGCAGCGCGCGTCATACGCGACGTGAAAACCGCCCGCCGTCTCTTCGACGGCGATGCGTTCGACGTCGGGGCGGCATGTGCCCCAGTCCTTGTCCCGCACGAGAAACGACACGGCGCGTATGACTTCGGTGCCTTGATAGCGAATGTCGTGCAATGCGCCATCGATCAGCCACGCCGACCACGGTCCCGCTTCGAGGCGGCGCGCCGGTGTCACCGGCTGCTGCGTGCCGTAGTAGACCGCGTTGTTCTTACCCGCGCTCATGATGCAGCCTCTCCCGGCACGATGCTGCGCCCCGCGCGCGCCGAAAGATACGTGGCCTCCACAAGTTCCAGCGTGCGCAGATTGTCGCGACCGCTCGTGGCCGGCTCGGCGCCGCGCTGCAGGCAATCCACCCAGTGCGACTGGATGCTGAACACGCTGCCCTGGATCGCCACCCAGGGCTCGCTCGTCCACGAGAGCGCACGCGGTGCGACGCTGCGCAGTTCCGTCCCTGTACGCGTATGGATCTGCAACTGGTAGTCGGCGAAGAGCCGCAGTGTGCCCTCCGCGCCGTCGACTTCGATGAGCGTCTGCGGAAAGAGTTCGCGCGGCAACTGCGTCGCGTAGCTGCAATCCACCACGCTGCTCACGCCGTTTTCATGCGCGAGCAGGATCGTCGCGACGTCTTCGCCGCGAATCGACGGGTTCACGCGCGCGGTCGTGGCGCTCACACGCGCCACGTCGCCGAACAGGAAGCGCGCGACATCGAGAGTGTGGATGCCGAGATCTTCGACGATGAAGCGCTCGCCCTGCGCCAGATAGGGCTGACCGCTAAACACATCGTATGCAGAACGAAACGACACTCGACCCCAGAACGACGGTCCGATCGCTCCCTCGCGCAGCGCCCTTCCCACGGCCTGGATCGCACTCTGCCAGCGAAAGTTTTCGTGCACCATCAGCGGCACGCCGGCCTCGTGGCACGTTTGAACCATCGCGCGCGCATCGGTGAGCGTGGAGGCGAACGGCTTCTGGCAGATCGTGGCCACGCCGGCCGCCGCCGCCAGCTCCACGAGTGCGCGGTGACTCGGCACGGTGGTCGCGATATCGACGAAGTCGAGCCGCTCTTCGCGCAGCATCGTGGCCGCATCCGTGTAACGCCGTTCGATGCCAAAGCTGTCGCCGACCTCGTCGAGGCGCGCACGGTTCGCGTCGCACAGCACCACGATCCGCGCGCCGTCGATGTCCTGCCACGCATGCAAATGATTGAGCGAGAAGAACCCGCAGCCGATCAACGCGCCCTTCAATTGCGCCGCTGTTGCACTCATCGGTCACGCCCCCGTTGCAGCCTGCTTTTGCAGCGCAAAGCGCTGCTGCGCGCGCCGCTGGATCTGGTCGACGACCACCGCCGCCACGATGACGACACCCTTGATCACCGTTTGCCAGAAGGAACTCACGCCCATCATCACGAGCCCGTCCGAAAGCATGCCGATCACGAACGCACCGACGATGGTGCCGCCGATCTTGCCGCGTCCGCCCGACATCGACGTGCCACCCAGCACGGCCGCTGCGATCGCGTTGAGTTCGAATGTCTCGCCGCTCATGGGGTGCGAAGCGACGAGTTCCGATGAAATGATCAACCCGACGATCGCCGCGCAGAAACCCGAAAACATATACACGAACATCTTCACGCGATTCACGCGCACACCCGAGAGCTGGGCGGCGCGCTCGTTGGCGCCGACCGCATAGATCTGCCGGCCGAGCGGCGTGCGCGCGGCGATGTACGCGGCGATCACGCCCACCACGACCAGCAGCCATACTGTAAGCGGGATGCCGAGTATCGTCGCGCTGCCGAGCACAGGAAAGCCGCTGGTACCATAGGCGGGATTGCCCGTCAGGTTCGGGAAGGTCTCGCCGCCCGAGGACAGCAACGCGGCCCCTCGCGCGATATAGAGCGTGCCGAGCGTCGCGATGAACGGCGCGACGTTCAGCCGGGTGATGAGCAGGCCGTTGATCGCGCCTACCAGTACGCCCACGAGCAACGCCACGACGATCACGGCGGGCACGCTCAGAAAAAGCGTGTACTCGCTGCCGACGGGAATGCCCTTGAGGATGAGCCCGCCTGCCACCATGCCCGTCAGGCCCACGACTGAGCCCACCGAAAGGTCGATGCCGCCCGCCACGATCACGAACGTCATGCCGATCGCGAGGAAGGCATTGAGCGCGACGTGCCGCGACATGATGAGCAGGTTCCCGATGCTCAGAAAGTTGTGGGCGGCGAACGAAAAGAAGACCACGACCGCGAACAATGCGATGAACGTACGCAGCTTCAGCAGCAGGAGCAGCGGCGCCTCGCTGAAGCTCGCTCCGGGTGCCGTGCTCTTGATGGCCAGCGACATGAATACTCTCCAGATGAATGCAGGCTAAACGTTCGAACCGTGACAACCATTGAACGCGCGTACTCAGGCCGCCTGCTCGTGCGCTGCCGCATGGGCGGCGTGCGCCGTCCTGTGCCCGACTGCGGAAGCGGCGACGAGCGCGTCCTGCGTAGCGTCGGCGGCATCGAATTCAGCGGTGACACGGCCGTTCGACATCACGAGAATGCGATCGGACAAGGCCATCACCTCTTCCAGATCGGACGTGACGAACAGCACGCCCAGTCCCCGGCCGGCCAGGTCGCGCATGACCCTGAAAATGTCCGCTTTCGCGCCGACGTCGATGCCGCGGCTGGGCTCGTCCATCAACAGGACTTTTGGCGTGGTCATCAGTGCACGCGCGATCACCACCTTCTGCTGATTGCCGCCGGAGAGCGAGCTGACCGGCAGCCGCCAGTCGGCGACCTTGATCGCGAGATCGCGAATGTAATCGAGCACCGCGCGCTGCTCGCGCCGCGGATCGATGTGGAAACCTCGCGCATGTGCCGCGAGACTCGAGAGCGTCATGTTCTCGCCAATCGACATGATGGGCAGCAGCGCGTCGGCCTTGCGATCCTCGGGAATGAGCGCAAGGCCCTGTGCGACGCGCCCCGCGATCGGCTTGCCGTCGAGCGCCTTGCCGTCCAGCACGACGCAGCCGGTTGCGTGAGGGTGCACGCCCAGAATGCATTCGAACAGCTCGGAGCGCCCCGCCCCCATCAGTCCGTAGATGCCGACGATCTCGCCCGCGTGCAGCGACAGCGAGACGTGATCCACTAGCAGGCCACTGCCCTTGCGCGGCAGCGTGACGTCCCGCAGCGTCAGCACCTCGGCGCCGCGCGCGTGGCCGACGGGACGCGAAAAGTCCCTGGTTTCGCGGCCCACCATCTGCCGCACGATCCATGGCACGTCGATCTGCGCCATCGGTTGATGGCCCGTGATGAGGCCGTCGCGCAGCACCGTGATGTAGTCGCCGATCCGGACCAGTTCTTCGAGCCGGTGCGAGATGTAGACGATCGACACGCCTTGCGCCTTGAGCTCCGCAATCACGCGAAACAGCACGGCCACTTCCGCCGCGCTGAGCGCCGAGGTGGGTTCGTCGAGGATCAGCACGCGCGCGTCGTGGGCGAGCGCCTTCGCGATCTCCACGAGCTGCTGCTGCCCGATGCGCAGATCCTCGACCAGCGTGTCGGGGCTGAGGTCGAGTTCGAGCCGCGCGAGCAACTCGCGTACTTTCGCGCGCTGCGCGTCGGCGTCGATATCGATACCGCCGCGCGTGATTTCGTGCGCGATGAAGATGTTTTCGGCGATCGTGAGATTCGGAAAGAGGTTGAGTTCCTGAAAGACGATGCCGATGCCGTGGCGCAGTGCCTCTGCGCTGCTAGCCGGTGCGACAGGCTTGCCGTCCAGTATGAGCTTCCCGCTGGTCGGCTGCTCCGCGCCCGCGATGATCTTCATGAGCGTGGATTTTCCCGCGCCGTTCTCGCCCACGAGCACGTTGACTGCGCCGCGGCGCACCGAGAAGTTCACGCCCTTCAGGGCAACCGTGCCGGGATAGACCTTGGTGACGTCCTCGACCTGGAGGATCACGTCCGCATTGTTCGCATCGGTCATGACTTGCCCCCGACCGTGACCGCGAGCGGCACGATCTCCGGCTGGTCGCTCGACGAATCGTACGAGAACGCACCCGTCACCGTAATCGGCTTGCCTTTGAGGTCGCTGCGCGGCAGCGGCTTCATGACGTGATTCGCCGCGTACGCGTTGAGCGCCGTGCCAAACTGCGCATACTCGATCTGGTTGCGGAAATTGCTGAACGAAATGAAATCGAGCGAATCGCGCAGCGTGGTGCCGAGCACCGTCGGGCCGATGTCGACGATCACGCTCGCCTGTCCGCTGCCGTCGACGTCAACGCCCACGGTGCCCTGGCTCGACTGCGTGTCCACGTCCACGATGGTGCCGTGCAGCGTGGTCGGAAAATTCCACGGCGCGCCATCGTCCTTGCCGCGATAGCCGTACTTGTGGCCGGCGGCGTCGGGGTCCGCCTTGATCGCATCGCGCAGCGTCCGATAGTCCACCGCGCGCTTTTCGATGTCGGGCACGATCTTCGTACTCCACATCGACGCCACCATGGCGTTCGGGTCGTAGCCCGCCGACGCGTAGTTGTCGTGCGATCCGCCCGAGCCCTGCAGGTCGCTGTTCTTCACCAGCTTGCAGCCGTGCAGCGCGCCGCCCAACACGGCGGCCACCACGGCAATGACCGCGTACCGAAGCACTCCCATGCATAACCCCATGTGGTTACGGATGTCCTTGCGGAGCGCGCCGCGCTCCGCTCGTACGATGCTCGTGCTGCCGATGCGCGCCTTAACGCAAGGCGAACATGTCGAGCTTGCTGGCGTTCGTCTTCGTGATGAGCGAGCAGTTGATGAGCTGCTTTTCGGGCTTGCCCGTCGCACCGGTCTTCAGATACTTGTCGGCCTGATCGACGGCGTCCGTGGCCGCCTCGGCCGCCGGCTGCAGCACCGTTGCGCGGATGTCGCCGCGCTTGATCGCGTCGCGCACGTCGTTGCTGCCGTCGAAGCCCACGACGATGATGTCGTTGCGCTTCGCAGCTTTCAGCGCGGCTGTCGCGCCCATCGCCATGGTGTCGTTGCCGGCTATCACGCCCTTGATGTCGGGGTGGCTCTGCAGGATCGATTCCATCACCGTATAGGCTTCAGTCTGACTCCAGTTCGCCGACTGGCGCTCGACCATCTTCATGTTCGAAAACTGGTCGATCACATCGTGATAGCCCTTCGAGCGGATGCCGGCATTGATATCCGCCTCGCGGCCGACGAGCTCCACGTAGTTGCCTTTCTCGCCCATCGCCTTGACGAAGGCGCGCGCGCCGAGTTGCGCACCCTGGTAGTTGTTCGAAACGATCTGCGAGACCGCGATGCCGGTCGCGTTGATTTCACGATCGATCAGGAACGCCGGAATTTTCGCGTCCTTCGCCTTCTGGACCGCGGCGATGGACGCCTCCGAGCCGGCGTTATCGAGAATGATCGCCTTGGCCCCGCGGGCGATGGCGGTGTCGATGAGCTGCGATTGCTTGTTGGCGTCGTCGTCGTGGACCAGCACGATGGTGTCGTAGCCGAGCGCCTTGGCGCGCGCGTTCGCCGTGTCGGCTTCCGCCTTGAAGAAGGGATTGTCGTGAGAGGGGGTGATGATGGCGATGAGATTGGCCGCTTGCGCGGCGCCCGCCGTGCCGAGAAGCGCAAATGACATCAACGTCGACGCAAGCCAACGCCTGGGTGCCTTCATGATGCTGTCTCCTGTCTGGTTAAACGCCTTTGTCTGACTACAACCAGCTGACGGTCGCGACTTCCTTTGCCATACTCATCACTTATGCCGTCATGATGTCATCATACCAGTAGGCACGGGTTCCGCTATGTTTTTAGATCCAGGGTTTTCTCTCATCCGCAGAGAGAGGGCGCGGGAGATGGCCGGCGCGTTTCGCCCGGTGGATGAGAAGACTCGGTGCCAGTTCGAAAACCTGGCGCGGTGTGGCAGAATCGGCCCAGATCTCCTGCCCGAGTTAAAAGTTTTATGGTTCCCGGACCGGCTCGGCGCGCAGCCCGCTTGCACGCTCACCGCGCGCCTTCTACGCTTTTTACTCCTCTTCCCGCTTCCGGCCTGCAATGAAGTCCCATCGGCATACCATCTTCACGGCGCTGCTCGCGGCCGCCCTGTTCGGCATCACCACACCGCTCGCCAAGGCGCTGCTCGGCAGCGTGTCGCCGTTCATGCTCGCGGGTCTCTTCTATCTCGGCAGCGGCTCGGGACTCGCGGTCGTGCTGCTGTTGCGCCGCGTTTCGGCGCGCCGCGGCGAGACAGCCGCCGCGCAAGCGCCCGCGCCCGACCCGCTGCGCCTGGCCGAATTGCCATGGCTTATCGGTGCGATCGCCGCGGGCGGCGTGGCGGCGCCCGCCCTGCTCATGCTCGGCCTGAACACCACGCCCGCCGCCACCAGCGCGCTGCTGCTGAACCTCGAGGGCGTGCTGACGGCGCTCATCGCCTGGGTCTGCTTTCGGGAAAACTTCGACGCGCAGATCGCGCTGGGCATGCTGGCGATCGTGGCGGGCGGCGTGCTGCTCTCGTGGCCCGGCGCGCATGCCGGCGCCGTGTCCGGCATCGCGCCCGGCGCGCTGCTCGTCGCGCTCGCGTGCCTGTGCTGGGCCATCGACAACAACCTCACGCGCAAGGTCTCGACCAACGACGCGATGGTCGTGGCCTGCACCAAGGGGCTCGTGGCCGGGCCGGTGAATATCGGCATTGCGCTCGCGGCGGGCGCGCACTGGCCCGCCTGGCAGGCGGTGAGCGGCGCCATGGCCGTGGGTTTCGCGGGCTATGGCGTGAGCCTGGTGCTGTTCGTCGTCTCGCTGCGCCATCTCGGCACGGCGCGCACCGGCGCCTATTTCTCCGTGGCGCCCCTCTTCGGCGTGGCGCTATCACTGCTGCTGTGGCCGGAGCGCCCGGCACTCGCCTTCTGGCTCGCGCTCGCGCTGATGGCGTTCGGCGTGTGGCTGCACGTGCGCGAACGTCACGACCACACACACACGCACGAGCCGCACGAACACCCCCACGCGCACCGGCACGACGAACACCATCAGCACGAGCACGATTTCGCGTGGGGCGGCTCGGAGCCGCACACGCATGCGCACCGTCACGCGCCGATCACGCATAGCCACGCGCACTACCCCGACGTGCACCATCGCCACGCGCATTGAGGCGTCACGAGCCGCAGCCGCTGCCGTCGCAAACGAGGTCAGGATTTCCCAGGACCGCCGCGCGTGACGCGCGCACGATGCACGCGTCATTCATCACGAAGGAGACAAGTGCGATGGCTACCGTCTACCGGGACATTCCCGTTGAAGCCTCGGCGCAGGACGTCTGGGCCGCGCTGCGCGATCCCGCCGACGTCGGCCGTGTGTTCGCCGGCGTGCTGACCGATGCGCGCATGGAAAGCGACGTGCGATGGGTGACGTTCGCCGACGGCACTGTGATCGAGGAACGCGTGATCGCCGTCGACGACGCCCGCATGCGCCTCGCCTACACCGTGGCCGGCGGACGCTTCGAGCATCATCACGCGACGCTTCAGGTGATGCCGGATTCACCCGCTTCGCCCCAACGTTGCCGCGTAGTCTGGATCAGCGACTTCAAGCCCGACGAGCGAATCCAGTTGGTCGAGCCGCTCACGGATGCGGGCTGCGCAGCGCTCAAGCGTAATCTCGCCCGACGATAAGGGTGGCGGCCGGGCAGTAGCAGCCTGAACACCAGGCACACGCGCTCCGGCTTCTGCGCCGCGCGCCCTGGGAACCGGTGTCGTTCATGTCAATGGCCGGATTCTTTTGCAGTTGCGCGGGCCAAATTCGATTGCGGCGACCGGGCTTGACAGTTAGTTGCGCAATACTGCCACAGCCAGGCCGACAAAAGGCACGAGCCAGGCGTCGTGCTCCCGCGAGACACACTGTGCGACGGCGCCCATACCGGCACGCCAATTGCGATCACAATAGTGCCAGATGACTTGACACCGGGAGCCGCAATGCGGGTAGGTAAATTAACGTTGGCCGTGCGCTGCATCGCTGTCTGCGCGTGCCTTGCTGGAACACCCGCGGCGCACGCCGCCGGCACCTTCGACGGCGACTGGAACGTGACGCTCACGTGCCCCAAGGGCGCCGGCGATACGCCGGGCTATCGATATCAATTCCCCGTCGAAATCCAGCAAAACATCCTGCACGGAGAACACGGCGAACGGGACGCCAGTGGCTGGCTCACGCTGGACGGCAAGATCGAACCCGACGGTTCTGCCACGCTCGTCGCCCAGGGCCTGACCGCCACATCGCCGCACGCCAGCACTCGGGCGCCTTATTCGTATGAAGTCAGCGCGCAGTTCGACGCGACTTCAGGCAGCGGCTCGCGCACGACCGCACGCAAATGCGACTTTGTGTTCGTAAAGGAATGACGGGCGAGGATGGCTGGCGGCGCCGTGCAAACCGGCGCCAGAAAAGAAAAAGCCCGCTGAGAGAGCGGGCCGAATCCATATCAGGAGACATGGAGGAGACGGGTTAAGTATAGGGTTTTCCCCTAAACCGTGCAACTGTTTTTTTCACGACTTGCCGCCGCCTGCCTCGGCCTCAATCTGCGCGCTTTTCCCGCTGGACCGCGCCGAAATGGAACGCGAGAAAAAGCCCCATGACGAGCCCGCCCGCCAGCAGCACCACGACGTCCTCGCGCGTTGCAGGCTGCTGAAGACGTCCAGTGCCCAGCGCGATTGCGATCGCGATATTCACGAAGCCCCAAACCACATTCACGATGGGCGACGAGTCGCCCCGCCCTCGTGGACGGGCGAAGGGCGTGGGAAAAGGCAGCCCCTGCAGGCCGGAAGCCAGATGCGGGATCGCGTTGCAAAAGAACGCGCCAGCGAAAAAGAGCCATACGTACGGCATGTCGTAACCTCGAACGTTCAAACGGGAAAGGTAAGCGCGATGGCGGCGGCAGCGGCGCGCGCCGCGCCGCGCTGCGCCGAAATGCGAGGATTTCCTCGCAAATCATGGTAGAGAGTAACCTCGCGTAAGTCAATCGATCATCAAGCGATCGGCGCGCGCCTGTGCGTTGTTACGCCTGCAGCGAAAGGCGTCCCGCATGTTAATATGCGAGGAATCCCTCTCATATCCTCGCATTTGAAGATTACGTCATGACCTCCACCACGCCAGTTGCGGAAACCGCGCGCCCCACCGAGCCCAAACGCGAGCGGGGCCGCCAGCGCGTGGCCGCGATCATGGACGCCGCCGTCGCCGTGTTCACGGAGAAGGGTTACGACGCCGCCACCATGACCGAAATTGCGGCGCGCTCGTCGACGGCGATCGGCTCGCTGTATCGCTTCTTTCCGACCAAGGAGGCGCTGGCCGAAGCGCTGTTGCTGCGTTACGCCCAGCAGGCAAAGAACGGACTCGCCGAACTGGGGCAACAGGTCCCGGAGATGACGCTCGAGGCCGTCGCCGATGCGCTCGTCGATTTCGTGCTGCTGTTGCAATCGCAACGCAGCTTCGCCGTTGCACTCGTCGACGCCCGCAGCGGCAGCGACGACCACCGCAAGCGCTTTCGCGAAGCGACGCGCGGCGGCGTTGCCGACATCCTGAGGTGCGCGATCGCGCATCTGAAGCCGGCCAGGGCAAACGTCATGGCGATCGTGCTGATTCACATGCTCAAGGGCGTCGCCAGCATCGCCAACGAAGAGCCATCGGCGCGCGCCGTACTGATGGCCGAACTGCGCGATCTCGTGCGCCTGTATCTCGTTGCGGCTGCGGAGCGCGCCGAAGGCAAATAGCCCGCCGCCGGGGCACGCGGCTTCCGACGCGCATGATCTTTGTGCGCTACCATCGCTGCATGTCCGAACCACCGCTACCCGCACACGCGACTGCCGTGCCGCTCACCGACACGGCGCAGCCCCCGGGCCCCTACGCCACCGCATTGGCGGGTGTCATCGCGGTGCTCGCGTGGGGCGCGCTCGCCGCGCAAACCGACATGACGATCCAGCGCATGGTGCTGCGCGGCTTCGACACGTTCGAGGCCATCGGCAGGCTTTCGGCGTACCTCACCAATCTCACGGTATTGCTCGTCGCGCTCACCTTCACCTGCATCGCACTACGCGTGCGCACGTGGCCGGCACGCCTGCTCCGCGCTCCGGGCGCCGTGAGCGCGGTCACGGTGTATATCGTCTTCGTTGGCATTGCTTATAATCTTCTGCTGCGGCATCTCTGGACGCCGCACGGTTATCGCGCGCTGCTCAACGAGAGCCTGCATAGCCTGATCCCGCTGCTATGCGCGGCGTATTGGCTGCTGTTCGTGCCGCGCCTCACCCTCACCGCTCGCGACCGCCTCGCCTGGCTCGTTTATCCGCTGGGCTATCTTGCCGTCACCTTCTGGCGCGGCAGCGAGACCGACTTTTACCCCTATCCGTTCATCGACGTCGCTCAGCTCGGCTATGCTCACGTGCTCGTCAACAGCGCCTTGCTGCTCGCCGCCTTCATGGTGCTGATGGCGGTCTTCGTGACGATCAACGCGCGCAGGCGCCCTGCCATCGTGGCAAACGAAGGCCTCGCCGCAACCGACCTGCAGCGACCTGACTAACTCCCGGCTTCCCGATCGATCCCATGCCCGTCTATATCGCCCTGCTACGCGCCGTGAATGTCGGCGGAACCGGCAAGCTGCCCATGCCCGAGCTTCGCGGCATGTGCGAAGCGCTCGGGTTCACGCACGTGCGCACCTATATCGCGAGCGGCAACGTGGTGTTCGAGAGCCGGCTGGCCGAAGCGTCGGTGAAAAAGAAGCTCGAGCAGAGCCTCGAGGCTTATGCGGGCAAACCCGTTGGCGTGGTGGTGCGAACGGCTGCCGAATTGGCCGCCGTGTTGCAGGGCAACCCGTTTCCCACTGCTGCACCCGATCGCACCGTCGCGATCTTTCTCGACACGCCGCCGCCCGCCAACGCGTTCGACAACGTGAGCGGCCAGCAGGCGGAAGAATTCCGCATGGGCGAGCGCGAGATCTACGTGTTTTACAAGGACGGGATCGGGCGCTCGAAGCTCAGGATCGCTGCGGCGAAGGCCGGAACAGCGCGCAACATGAATACCGTGGCGAAGCTGCTGGAACTGGCGCAGGCGTGAGCTGCCCTTGACTTGCGCTGCGCATCGCAGCACCTGGCTGCCACCGATCGCCTCGGCGTACGTCACCCCCTGCCAGTCGCGGCCGCCAAAGCCCCCTGCCGAGCCTCCCCGCTCGCCTGCGCCGGAGCGCCTTCGCTCGTATCGTGCAAGCGGTCCGGAATGAACAGCGCCATCACGCCGCTCAGGAAAAACACCGCGCCAACCACAAGAAAACCCATGCCGATCGAAAACTGCGTCGCGATATAGCCGATCACCACCGGCGCCGCGCCCGAACAAAAGCGTCCCACGTTATACGAACCGCCCACCGCCGTGCCGCGAATGCGCGTCTCGAAACTCTCCGACATGAACGTGCCGATCGTGCCGAGCGGCACGCCGTAGAGAAAGCCGAATACGAGCATCAGCCACGCAATGTTTTCGCGGGTATGGAACAGCACGATCACGGGCAGAAAGACGGCCGCACCGATACAGCCCAGCACATACACGCCGCGCCGGCTCCAGCGGTCGCCCAGCCAGCCCGCCACGATCTTGCCGATGAACGCCACGATCCACGTCGCGGTCATGTACCCCGTCATCGAGCTGAATTTGATGTGCAATTCGCTTTCCAGATACGTCGGCAACCAGTTGTTCAAGCCGTAGAACCCGGAAAGCGCAAACACCGAAGCGAGCGACCAGCAGATGAACATCCGGCGCGCCTCGCGGTCCGCGAAAATCAATGCGTAGCGGTTGTCGTGCCAGCGGCGGCCGCTCGGGCGGGCCGCGGCCTCGCTCATGCGCCAGCTCGGCGGCTCGGCCACGAAGAAGTGAATCGCCACCGCGAGCAGCACGGGCGCCGCCGCCACATAGAACAACGTGCGCCAGCCGTAATGCGGCAGGATCCACGTGCTGAGCGCGATCACCGTGATATAGCCTGCGGAAATCGCCGTTTGGAGCACGCCGAGTATCAGCGAGCGCCGCGCCATGGGCACGTATTCGGCCACGAGCGTGCTCACCAGCACCATGCAGCCAATGCCCATCGAGCTGAAGAAGCGCACGACCGCGAATTCCAGGAAGCTGTGCGTGAAACCGAGCAGCCCCGCGCCCACAGAGAACAGCACCATCGCCCAGACCACCACGCGCACGCGCCCGAGCGAGTCGCTCGCCCAGCCGCCCAGAATCCCGCCGATCGCCATGCCGAGCAGCGTCAGGCTGCCGAGCGCGCCCGCCTCGACATTGGTCAAGCCGAATTCGCTCTTGATGCGCGAGAGTGTGAGGCCGTACATCATGACGTCCGCGCCGTCGACCAGCAGCGCGAGATAGCCGAGCGCGAAGACGAGCAGCCAGCGATGGGCGGTTCCGGTGGATGTCGTTGTGTTCATCGACAAGGGTCCCGCGATCAGTCGCTCGAATGGGCTGCGCAAGACATGCCGTGCGCGACGAGCGCAGGCGCGAGAAACGCGCCGAGCAGCAGGCCCGTTTCCTCGTGTTGCGCGGTGTACCAGCCCTCCACGTGCGTCAGGTTCATCGTCCCGACACAACGGCCGTTATACGCAACCGGGATGTTCAGAATCGAGCCGAGGCCCATTGCCGTCATGACCGCGTGATCGTCGAAGGCTTCGCGCAGCCCCTCTGGCGTCGTGGCGCGAAACGGTTCGAGATCCGAAAGAATGCGCTGCGCCCAGGGCGTGCCGCTTTTCCGCTTGCGCCCGCCCGGCGGGTAGACGTCGGGCATGTTCGTAAACATGCGCTCCACCTCCTGGTTCCCGGCGTCGTAGGCCATGATCGTGAAGAGGCGAAAACCGATGGCTTCGGCGGCGACGGCGCACACTTCGCGGAAAATCGCGTCCGGTTGCCCGGGCTGGCGCATGACGTGCGAAAGGCGCGCGAGTGCGGCGAGTTCGCGTTGCAGCGCGTAGGGTTCGTTCGCGAGGGAAAGGGGCGTTTGCATGGGACGTACGAGAGTGAGAATGGCGCGTGCTCAGCCGCGCAGCCCGTCGCGCGCGAGCGGCTTGCGTGCATCGAAGTCCGCCTGCGCACCGCTCGCCTCGATGTCTTCGAGCGAGCGATTACGGGTTTCGATACCGAGGAAAAACACGACGCAAGCGCCCGCCAGCAGCACGGCGGTCGTCATGGCGAACACGCCGATAAAGCCGAATGCCGGATACACGAGACCGACCAGAATGGGCGCGCTCACCGAGCCGATACGACCGAACGAAGACGAAGATCCCGTACCGGTCGTGCGTACCGCCGTCGGGAAGACCTCCGGCGTATAGGCATAGACTCCCGCAAACGCGCCATTCATGAAGAACGAGAGGCACATGCCCGCCACCGTGATCTGCACGCCGGTGTGCGAGAAAGCCAGCGCAATCGCGGCGAGCCCGCCGAGCGTCATGTAAGAGGCAACGACGCCCTTGCGGCCGATCCGCTCATTGAGCCATGCCGCCGAGAAATAGCCTGGAATCTGCGCACCGTAGATGGCAATCGAATAGCCGAAGCTTTTGGTGAGCGTCAGACCTTCCTTGACGAGCAGGCTCGGAATCCACGAGAAAAACGAGTAGTACGCGAACGCCACGGAGAACCACATCAGCCAGCTCACCGCCGTCGTGCCCACGAGCCGGCGCGAAAACAGCGTCAGCACGTTCTGCAGCGCACTGCCGCTGCCCTGCGCGGCGGCGGGAATCGCGCCCACCGAGCCCAGCGGCGCCAGCGAAATGCCCTCCTGCTCGAAGCGCGACTCGATCGCCCGCACGATGCTGTCGGCTTCGGCGGAGCGTCCGCGGCTTTCGAGCCAGCGCGGCGACTCGGGCAACGTTCTGCGCCACCAGAGCAGCATCACGACCGGCAGCGAGGTCAGCACGGCGAGATAGCGCCAGCCGTCCGCGAAATTGCGCACGACGGTATAGCCAAGAATCGACGAACTCAGATAGCCGAACGACATGAAGCCGACGAGCGCGCCGCAGAACATGCCGCGATAGCGCCGCGGCACGAATTCCGCGAGGAACGGTGCGATGACGACCGTCTCCGCGCCCGAACCGAAGCCCGCGAGCATGCGCAGCGCGAAAAACGTGTGCCAGTCGTGCGCCGTGGCGCTCGCCATGGACGCCGCGCAATAGATTGCCAGCGCGCTCATCATGATGCGGCGACGGCCAATCACGTCGGCCAGCACGCCCGAGAGAAACGCGCCGAAAAAATAGCCGATATACGTGCTGCTGGCGACGAGTCCCGTTTCGGCGCTCGTCAAATGCCATAGCTTGCTCACCACCGGCAGCAAAAACGCGAGCGACGAAGAGTCCAACCCGTCGAACATGTAGCCGAGCCCGCCGATCAACAGCAGTTTGCGATGGAAGCCCGCGAGCGGCAGTCGTTCGAGTCGGGCGGCGACGGTGGACATGGTGGGTCGGTTCCGGTTGAGCGTGGCGCGTGGTCAGCGGCCGATCGCGTAGGCCTGCATCTGGCGCGGCGTGGCCGCGCCGCGCATGAGCCCGTTGCGCATGCCCACCGCGCACACGCGCCCGAGCCCCCATGGCTCGGCCACCGTGAGATCGTGGCCGCGCGCGCGCAATTCGGCGAGCGTGGCTTCGGGAAAGCGCGACTCCGCCGACATCTTGCCGAGCTGCATCGAGCGCGGATAAAACGAGCCGGGGAAATGCGCGGTCTGGAACGAGGGCGCGTCCACGGCGGCCTGCAGGTTCATGCCCGCATGCACGTGCCGCAGGAACAGCTGCATCGACCATTGATCCTGCTGGTCCCCGCCCGGTGTGCCGAACGCCGCATAGGGCTTGCCCTCGCGCGTGACGAGCGTGGGCGAGAGTGTCGTGCGTGGACGCCGGCCCGGCCCGAGCGACGAAGGCAGGCCCTCTTCCATCCAGAACATCTGCGCGCGCGTGGTGACGTTGAAGCCGAGGCCGGGCACCGCGGGCGACGCCTGCAGCCAGCCGCCCGATGGCGTGGCCGAGACCATGTTGCCCCAGCGATCGACCACGTCGAGATGAACGGTATCGCCGCGCAATTCGGGCAGCGGCGCGAACGTCGGCTCGCCCTGCCCGAAGCCGCCCGGCTGCTGGCGCCCAGCGTTGGCGAGGATGCGCGCCGCGCGCGCTTCGCTGTCGAGAAGCGCCCCGGGGCGGAATTCGAACGAGGCCTTGCGCGGATCGACGAGACGGCGGCGCGCGTCGTTGTACGCGTCGCTCAGCAGCGTTTGCATCGGCACGTCGGCAAAGCGCGGATCGCCATAGAACACGTCGCGATCGGCGAACGCGAGCTTCGACGTTTCGATGACCGTGTGCACGAAGTCCGGACCGAACGGATCCATCGCGTCCAGATCGAAGCCCTTGAGGAGCGCAAGCTGTTGCAGGAACATCGGCCCCTGGCCCCACGGTCCTGTCTTGTGCACGCGCAGGCCCGCGTAGTCGTACGAGAGCGCTTCCTCGTAGGTGGGCTCCCAGCGTGCGAGATCGTCCGCATCGAGCAGGCCGCGATTGCGGCGACCCGAGGTGTCGAGCACGTCGGTGGAGCGGAAATACTGGTCGATCGCGTCGGCCACGAAGCCGCGGTAGAACACCGAGCGCGCGAGTTCGCACTGCTCCGCGCGGTCGCTCTTCGCGCTCGCCTCCCGCAGGATGCGGCGGTACGTGGCGGCAATGGCGGGATTGGCGAACAGCGCGTTCGGCGCGGGGGCGTCGCCGTTGCGCAGCCATTGCTCGGCGGAGGTCGTCCATTCGCTGAGGAAGAAGTCCTTGATCGCGAGAATCGACGCGCACATGCGCGGCAGCACCGGATAGCCGTTCTCCGCGTAGCCGATCGCGTAGCTCAGCACGTCTTCGAGCGGCAGTTGCCCGTAGTCGCGCAGCATCGTCATCCACGCGCCGAACGCGCCGGGCACCACGGCAGGCAGCAGGCCGGTGCCCGGCACGACTTCGAGTCCAAGCGCACGCATGCGTTCGATCGTCATGGCCGCCGGCGTCACTCCCTGGCCGCACAGCACGCGCACGCGGTCTTCCCGCGCGCTGTAGAACACGACGGGCAACTCGCCGCCGGGGCCGTTGAGATGCGGCTCGACGATCTGCAGCACGAAGCCGGCCGCCGCCGCCGCATCGAAAGCGTTGCCGCCCTTCTCGAGCACCGCCATCGCCGACGCGCTGGCGAGCCAATGCGTGGACGCCACCATCCCGAAGGTCCCGATCAGCTCCGGACGCGTTGTAAACGACATCTTCCACTCCCTGTACGAAAGGTTCGGCTCGCAAGTCGAACCTTTCTCGATTGGTTCCAAAACCTTTCACGATCAGCATACGAAGGAAGATTTTTGGCCGCACCCGGTGTTAACCCTGTAGCATCCATGGAATACCGTGAAGTTCGGCGATTTTGGCGAGTGCACGGTTGCGCGCCGCAGCACGGCTGATAGAATCAAACCAAATTAAATTGGTTCACCCACATCATGGAAAGGTCCGCGCTCGACAGCCTGCTTGCCTACATCGCACAACACCGCCTGAAAGACGGCGACGCGTTGCCTCCCGAACGCAAGCTCGCCGAGGACCTCGGCGTGAGCCGCCGCGAACTGCGCGCGGCGCTCGCCTCGCTGGAGGCATCCGGCCGGATCTGGCGCGGCGTGGGGCGCGGCACGTATCTGGGCGCGCGGCCGCTGAAGTTCGCGCCCACGCTGCGCGGCCTGCGCTCGCGTACGAGCCCGGCCGATATCGCGGAGATGCGCCTCATGTTCGAGCCGGCGTTAGCCGGGCTTGCCGCCGCCAAGGCCACACCCGAGGATCTGGCCGAACTGGAGAAGTGCGCGAAACGGAACGCGACAGCGAAAAACGATGAGGAGTGGCAACTATGGGACCAGCGCTTTCACCTGCTGATCGCACAGGCGTCGCGCAATCCCGCGATCATTGCCCTCATGGAAGTGATCAACGGCATGCGGGTCAAGCCGACCCAGCGTGAAAGGACCACGGATCAGGCCACGCGCCATCATTTCGCACAGCAGCACCAGTCCATCGTCGACGCAATTCTCGCCCGGGACGGCGAAACCGCCGCGCGTTGCATGCGCGAGCATCTGCTGAAGGTCCAGGGGTACGGCTCGCCGCATTGACGGAAGAAGCTACAGCGTTCCGCGCGCTTACTTCACGGTGGAAGCCGCCGCCTTGCACGTGACGGCATCCTGTTCGCCCGTGCCGCCGCTGCAGCCGATCGCGCCAATCACCTTGCCATCCTCGACCAGCGGAAAGCCGCCGGGCGAAGCCACGAGGTCCGGCACGAGCGTGGCAACGTACGCGTGACCGCTCTCGAACTGGTCATAGAAGACGCGGGTCTCGCGGCGAAAGCGCGCGGACGTGCGCGCCTTGTTCTGTGAAACCTCGACAGAGGCGTATTGCGCGCCATCCATGCGCTCGAAGGCAATGAGATCGCCATGCGGATCGACCACGGCGATGTTCATTTTCCAGTCGTGCCTGCGCGCCTCGGCTTCCGCAAGCGCAAGCAGATGCTTCGCTGCATCAAGCCCGATAGGCGAACCGTAAGGAATGTCGTAAGGCATACGCTCAGGCACAGCAGCCGCTGGCGGCGCGGAAGCTGACGTTTGAGCCTGCACGGAGGTTACAAAGACGAGACAGGCCGCGCCTGCGATCTGAACAGAGTGATGCATTGCCCACTCTCCTTCATCGGCGGGCCCAAGGCGTTACGCGCGTGCAGCCCTTGCCAGTCAACATACTCGCGAGATACGCCATGTGCAAGGCCGATGAATCAGCCCACCTTACCATCGACACGCGGCGCCATGAGCCAGCCTGCGTAGCGATAACAATAGGCTGCGAGCGCAACGACCCAGCACGCGCCCGACGCTTCGATCCAGAACGTGAGCCATTGCGGCGCGAGCCAGGGTCCCACCACACGAATCAGCGCGGCGATCACGAGCAGCGCATAGCAGGCGATATCGAAGCCGCCCGCCACCAGCTTGCGGCCCGTGTGTCCGCGCGCCGTGCGTGTGATCATCGCCATGATCGCGCAGCCGATAGCGCCCACCGTGAACGCGTGAATGGCGAGCGTATGCGCGACCAAACCCATTGCTGCGAGCGCGAGCAGCACAAAGCCGACAGGTATCCACGCATAGGCGATGTGCAGGATGGTCAGGATCGGCCGGTTGCCGACACGCCACGAACGCCAGCCCCAGATTCGGGCACCTTGTGCGCACGCCGCCGCGAGTGCGGCGACCGCAACGAGCACGCCGGAGCCGAGCGCGGCGTCGAGCACGAACGCCAGCGCACTGAGCGGCATCACCGCGCGCTCGACCACATTCCAGCGCTGCGCCGCGTAACCGGGCACGGCGTTGGCCGTGAACGACGGGATGATGCGTCCGCCGATGATCGTGATGAACAGCGCCAGCATGCCCACGGCGAGATACGCGCTGTGCAGCGCCCAGTCCGCGCGGCCGGCCAGCATCGAAAGATGAAATGCTACGTTGAGCGCGGCGAGCATGCCGAGCGCGACCGGCAAGAAGATGTTGTGGCTGTTTTTTGCGCCGATGAGCACGCGCAGCAGCACCAGCGCGCAGGCGGGGAGAAAGAGGCTGTCGACCACGGCGGCGACGCCAGACGGTGCGTAGGCAACGGTGATGCGCCCCGCGAGCCACAGCAGCCACAGCGCCGCCAGCGACTTGCCCTGCGCCGGCGTGACCGACGTCCACGCGCGCACGGCAGTCAGCAGAAAACCCGCCACGATCGCCGCGCCGAAGCCGAAAATCATCTCGTGCGCGTGCCAGAACATGCCCGGCAGGTACGAACTGAGACCCGGCAACGGATGGCCGGCATACGCGGCCATCCAGGCCAGCAGCGCCGCGCCGCCAAAGAGCGCGCCGCCAAGGTAGAACGGCCGGAAGCCGAGTGCCCACAGCGCAAAACCGCCGCGGGCCGCGGGGGTGGGTTCTTCGATTCGAAAGACGGTCATGATCGCTCTCGCCAATACATTCATTTTCAATGCATCTTATATGGACTGGCTGAGAAATGCCGCTGGGAAGCTGCAAACGCGATGTAATGCCGCAGGTCTGGCTGGCCTCGCGAGGAACCGCGCCAAGCGCGTTCACGCGCGCTTGTACGTTAGCAAAGGTTGTAGCGTGCGATGACCGGCGCAAACCTGGCTACGTGTCTGCGGGGGATGCGGACAGCGATCGCCGCGGAGGTCGGTTGATCCTATGTCGAATCCATGCACAAACTGGCGAGGCCAGCGGTACTCCGGGCAACGCGCGAGCACACGACGGTTGCTCTCTCGTTCATGCTGCCAGGCGTCAGCAGACGCCCGCGGTCAATGCCTTGCGAGCGCAAAAACAACGAGCAGAATGGCGATGAGCGCGGCAAGCCATTTCATCAGAATGACCAGATTTCCCACTTTCTCATCAAGCGCGCGAATCATCGACGTTTCCTGAATGCCGTCGCGCCCGGCTCGCGCATCATCGTCACGTGGACGAACTCCGTCAGCATCGCGAAGCCTGATTCTGGCCTGCTCGAATGCCATATGCGTCACATATCCGGTCGCGACTTCGGGCAAACCAGTTGCATTGACACTGCCTGATCTGAGAAACACGCAAACATCACCATGTGCATCGGCGAGTTTCGGTGAACCCGTATAGAGATTCTTCAGGGACAGCGCGAGTTTGACGTTCGTGAGTCGCGCAGCGTCGATCCCCTCGATGAGGCCCTGCATGCTGCCCGCCGGTACGTGGAACGATGCCCACCACTGTCCAGGCTCCTGCATCTCGTGATCCACGGCGTTGTAGCCAAGTCTGGCTGTACCGAGGGGGGTATCCGAAAACGTGATGCCCAATGTGTCCTGCCACTCGCGAAGACCACGATGATCCCCGTCGTTGAGCTCTCGCACCGAGAACGTGACGTTGACGGCGTGTTGCCTGGTCCACGGTTCTCCGCTTACGCACAGACAACCGTCATCCGGATGCGCGGTTCCCTGTATGTATGTCGCGAGAGTCGATTGCCGCTCTTCCCCGGTGTGTTCCGCCTGTCGCACGATCCTGAGGTCCTGGAGTGTCAGCCAGATCGACCTGGCAGCTTCGTACCGCATACGCACACCGCCGTCCGTCGTACTTTCCACCGTCGGGTAAGCACACTCAGGAATACTGCCCCTGACGTCCGGCGCATTCTCGTCGCACATTGCTGGTCCTGCGTAGACATGGTCTTGCCGTTCGTCCTCTGGTGACCTTGATGAGCGCTGGCATGAGGTGGCCGAGAAGGTTGGCGTACGGGGACAGCAGCGGCAGGAACAGCACGGCCAGGACTACATTGAACAGCGTGTGAAAGTCTGCGACCACGCGCCCGTTGTCGGCGTCCATCGAGACCATGAACCGCCCTATCGGCCCGAGTGCACCGAGCACCAGCGTGGCCCCGATCAGCAGGATGAGCAGGTTGCCCACGGGGAGCCGCCTTGATGCAGCATCATCAGGAACAGCCGATTCGAGCACCGGTTTGATCGCAGCGCCCAGGTTCGCACCCAGCACCAGTGCGAATGCGGTGTCAGGCGGCACGACGTTTCTGGCACAGAGGGAAGCGACCAGCAACACCGCAGCAACGTTTGAATCCGCGGCCCAGCTCAGGCTTGCAGCGAGCAGCACATCCACCAGCGGTACGGTCGATGCGGCACCCAGCAGAACACGCAGGCTGGGCGCGTCTTCATAGTCCGTCATCAGATCGAGCAGCTCGTGCAGCGCGAACAGCATCAGGCCCAGTCCGATGAACGCCCGCCCCAGATCATGCGCCCGCGTGTTCGATGTCCTGCGAAACATCAGCACACCGACCAGTATCAATGCTGGTGATACGGCCGCCACGTCGAACGACAGCACCTGGACGATCAGCGTTGCGCCGACGTTCGTCCCCAGCATGACGGCCAGCGCTGGAACGAGATTGACGCGCCCCTCCGCGGCAAGCCCGGTTGTCATTGAGCCGGTTGCCGATCCGCTTTGCAATACGGCCGCCGAACCCATACCTGCAATGAATGCGCGCCCCCGGTCGTGGAGCGAACGCGCAAGAAGCGACTGGAGCCCTGCACCAAATGCCCGCTGCATGCCTGTCTGGGCCATCTGCGTGCCCAGCAGGAGAAGCGCGATGGAACCGGCCAGATCGATCAGCGTGAATGTCGTCGGCATGCCATTGCTCCTATTGTGCCGCCGTTTTGCCGGTTTTCCTGACACGCGCCGGCGTGGCGCCGCGCTCCATGTTCATGTGCGCCGTGGGCGCCCGCGATGGACACTCTGCATTGTCGTGAAGAATTCTGGTGGCATTGGTGCGCAAGCGCACATCAAGATGGACAGACACCCGGGGCCGTCAGCAAGCGGCCGCCGTCCGAAAGCGAGGATGCCCCCCTACGATCCCAAGTCAAGCGAATGCCCCGCATCACGCATGCGATTGCCGGGGCTTCGCGCTGCTGCTGTGCGCTTCTCAATCATCCAGGGCCTCGCGCTCAAGCCGGTCGCGCGAAATATGGCGGACATCCTTGCCCTTGACGACATAAATGACGAGCTCTGCCAGGTTCTTCGCATGGTCACCGATCCGTTCGATGGCCGACGCAATGGACACGTAGTCGAGCGCAGAAGAGATGATGCGGGGATTCTCCGCCATGTATCCTGGCAGCTTGCGAACAAATGCACGGTACTGCTCATCGATCGCCTCATCTTCATGCATGATGCGGGCTGCCTCAACCGCGTCGAGCCGCGCGAATGCAGCGAGCGCGTTATGGAAGATCGTTCCCGCCATCTGACCGGATGACCGGATTTCCGCAATATTCATGTTCCTGCCCGCAGTGTCATTCGCGATCCGGCTCGCCCGCTTTGCGATCTTGCGTGCCTCATCGCCTGCGCGCTCGAGATTGCTGATCCCTTTGGAGAAGGCCAACAGTCGACGCAGGTCGGACGCGATGGGCTGGCGCCGCGCGATGACGTTGCTGCACTCGGCATCGATCTCGACTTCCATCGCGTTGAGTCGATGCTCCTCATTGACCACCTTCTCGACCAGATCCATGTCGAAGCGGCTGAGCGCCTCCATCGCATCGGTCAATTGGGACTCAACCAGCCCACCCATCTCGAAAAATCTCGACGACAGGTGTTCCAGGTCAGCATCGAACTGGCTGGAAATGTGCTTGTCTGGCATAGAAAACTCCTCCCTTACCAATTTGACGATAAACTGTTTGTACGGTTTGTCAAACCTGAAAAAACCATGAAAACACAGGCTACCAGGGACAGAAGCGGCAAGCGGCCACATGCTTCGCCAGGCGAAGGCACCGGTGCAGCAACAGACAGCGGCAAGACTGCGAAGACTCCACAGACGGCGCCGAAGCCACAGAGCCGAAAGACCGTGCTTGCTGAGGACGCTCCCCAACGCGTTGCCCGACACCGCAAGGAGCATGTCAAACAGGAAAAGGTCGTGCGCGACACCTTCACGATGCCCAGGGAGGATTACGAACGGCTCACGATACTCAAGCAGCGGTGCCTCGATGCGGGCATGGCCGTGAAAAAGAGCGAGCTCGTTCGCGCAGGGCTGCTTCTGCTGGCATCTGGGCCGACGAAACGCCTCCTTACAGCCGTCAAGGCGGTGGAACCCGTCAAGACGGGCCGGCCACCGAAATCGAAGTAAACCGTGCGCGTGGCCTGTGAGTGAGCCCCCGGACAGGTTGCCGGAGAACAGCAGGAACGGTAACGATTTGCGCGTCAGATGTAACCGCGCGGCCACGCGCAACAGTGTTCATCCAAGTGCTCGCGTTTGATGCTGCAGCGCCTTCACCGACGCTGTTGCCGGTTATCCCATCCCTCTGCCATATGAGCTTTCTCAGACGATAATCGTCCGATTACCCCTTGGAGCCCGTACGGGCACCTTTGTGCTGACGCAGGATCCTCCAGAGTTTCTGGGTCCGGCTCTCGCACACCTCACGCAGCGCCTTGAGACTCCGGCATCCTGTGTATTGCCCTTTCACAAGGCCGCCCCTCTCTGCACGCTGCCAGTTACAGAGCCTCAACAAGCCGCTTATCACTCTTCGCACAATATTCATGGCAAGCAGCACGCGCCGCCGTTGCTGCCGCATGAACCTGACGCGACGCGTCGGTGCGCCGCGACATCGACACTACGATTGACGGCGGCGAGGGCCGCAGCGGCAGCTCCACCACCTCTCCGCTCTCGATCAGCGCGTCGACGAACAGCCGTGGAATCGCGGCCACGCCAAAGCCGTCGCGCACGAGCTGCACGATCACCGAAATCGAAGGCGATCCCGTGATGCGCGTCTGCGCGACCGGCACGCCGTTGGCGCGCGCGAGCGTCGTGACGATGTCTTCGAGTGCGCGATGCGGGGCGGTGCCGCGGCCAAACGTGAGGATGGGATGCTCGAGCACACGCTTGGCGAGCCCGCTGCGACCAGTCGGCACGAGGCCCGCGCGCGCGACCCAATGCACCGGGTAGTTCGCGAGCGCATCGCATACCACGCTTGCCTCGTCACTGCCCTCCACGCGAATGATCAGATCGAGTTCGCCCGCCATCAAGCGGCGCTGCAGCACCACGCTCACGTCCACGTTCAGGTCGATGTCGAGCAGCGGATAGTCGGCAGAGAGCCGCGTCATGTACTGCGGCAGCCAGCTATGCACCACCGTCTCGATCACGCCAAGGCGCAGTTTGCCGCGCACTGCGCTGTCGCTCGCCGCGGCGGCCTGCAGTTCGCGCGTCGCGTCGACCACCGCCTTCGCGTAGCCGAGGAGGTACTCACCGTTTGGCGTCAGACGGAAATCGCGGCTCTCGCGGTCGACGAGCACCGTGCCCAGCTCGTCTTCCAGCGCCTTCACGCGCTGGGAAATCGCGGCTGGCGTGGCGTGAAGCTCGGCCGCAGTCGTGCGGAAGCTGCGCAGCCTGGCGAGCGTGACGAAAGTGTCGAGAAAGCGCGTATTCATTGGCCGAGGAAGCAAAAGACGACGCGGCCGGGACAATACAAAACCTTCACAGAATCAGGGAAAACCCGGCGCACTGTTAAGAAATTCTATTCGTCGAACTCAAGAAAAACTAGTTGGCGTCAAAATTTTGTCTTTTCTATTCTTCGCCCTATCCACTGACGACGAGTTCGTTTCACCGCTTTCGAGACCCTGACATGACGCCCTACGAGTTTCGCCACGCCGTGCGCAACGGCACGTTTCGCGGGCCCACCGCCGGCCATTGCGGCGACTTCGCACAAGCCAATCTCGCGATCCTGCCTGAAGCGCATGCGCACGACTTCCTGCGCTTCTGCCATGCGAACCCGAGGGCGTGCCCGCTGCTGGGCGTCGGCGAGCCGGGCGACTACCGCATCGACGCGCTCGGACACGATCTCGACATCCGCACCGACGTGCCCGCCTACAACATCTACCGCGACGGGCGGCTTGCCGAGCGCGTCGAGTCGCTGAAGGACTTCTGGCGCCAGGACTTCGTCGTGTTCGCGATTGGCTGCTCGTTCTCGTTCGAAGCGATGCTCGCCCGCGAGGGCATTCCGCTGCGCCACGTCGAAGAGGGCCGCAACGTGTCCATGTACCGCACGAACATCCCGAACCGCCGCGCGGGCGTGTTCGGCGGAGAACTTGTCGTGTCGATGCGGCCCATGCGCGGCGCCGACGCGATCCGCGCCGTGCAGGTCACGAGCCGCTATCCCGGCGTGCACGGCGCGCCCGTGCATATCGGCACGCCCGCTGAGCTCGGCATCGAAGATCTCGCGAACCCCGATTTCGGCGATCCCGTGACGATCCGCGACGGCGAGCTACCTGTGTTCTGGGCCTGCGGCGTGACCCCGCAGACCGCGCTCATGGCCGCGCACCTGCCGCTCGCCATCGCGCATGCGCCTGGCCACATGCTGATGACGGACATCACGAACACGTCGCTCGCCGTGTGCTGACCGTCATCGTCAGTTAGCGGCGCCGCCGGCTGCGGCGGCACCGCTTCCCCCCTTTCGCGGCACCACGCCGTGAACCGAGGATCCGCGCCGCCCGGAGGGAAGCGTGCGTCCTCGATGCAACCCTGCCCGCCTCGTGCGGCGGTTTCCTCAAGCCCTTTTCGACAAGGAGCGATAGATGGACAGCAAGACCGTGGCGGCGCCGGCCGCCGACATCGAGCAGCCCGGCGGCACCGGCATGTTCGCGTGGTACACGGACACGGGTCCACGCGAGCGTCATGCATTCTGGAGCTGCAAGGTCGGCTACATGCTCGACGGAATGGACACGCAGATGCTGTCGTTCGTGATCCCGACGCTCGTAGCGACGTGGGGCATCAGTCTCGCGGACGCGGGCTTCATCGGCACGCTCACGCTCCTCACGTCGGCCGCGGGCGGCTGGCTCGCCGGCATTCTGTCCGACCGCATCGGCCGCGTGCGCACGCTGCAGATCACCGTGCTCTGGTTCGCGTTGTTCACGGGCCTGTGCGGACTCGCGCAAAGCTACGGGCAATTGCTCGCGGCGCGTGCGCTGATGGGCTTCGGCTTCGGTGGCGAATGGACGGCCGGCGCCGTGCTGATCGGCGAGGTGATCCGCGCACGCGACCGCGGCAAGGCCGTGGGCCTGGTGCAGGCCGGCTGGGCAATCGGCTGGGGTGCCGCTGCGCTTTTGTATGCGTGGATGTTCTCGGTGCTGCCGGCCACCCTCGCCTGGCGCGCGCTCTTCATCGTCGGGCTCGTGCCCGCGCTCCTCGTGCTAGCCATTCGCCGCTATGTCAAGGAACCCGAAGTTTATCGGCAAACCCAAGCCGCGCAGAAGGACAACGGCGACACGCCACGCCTCGTCGAAATCTTCTCGCCGAAGCTGCTGTCGACGACGCTGCGCGCCGCGCTACTGACGACGGGTGCACAGGGCGGCTACTACGCGATCACGACGTGGCTGCCGACATTCCTCAAGACCGAGCGTCATCTCACAGTGATGGGCACGGGCGGCTACCTCGCGACAATCATCATAGGCTCGTACGTCGGCTATCTCTCGAGCGCGTATCTGACCGATCGCCTTGGCCGCAAGCCGAACTTCATCCTGTTCGCGGTGGGCTCAATGGCGATTGCGTTCGCGTACACCTCGATGAATCTGACCAATAGCGCGATGCTGTGGCTCGGCTTTCCGCTCGGCTTCTTCGCGTCGGGCATCTTTGCGGGCATGGGCGCATTTCTCACGGAGCTGTTCCCCACCCGCGTGCGCGGCTCGGGCCAGGGCTTCTGCTACAACTTTGGCCGCGCGATCGGCGCGCTGTTTCCCTTCCTGATCGGCGCGCTCGCCAAACAATATGGGCTCGGCACGAGCATCGGCCTCTTTGCGGTCGCCGCCTACGGCGTGCTGATCGTCGCGGCGCTCACGCTGCCCGAGACCCGCGGCCGCGAGCTCGAGTCCACCTGAGGGCTTGACCTCGCAACCGCACGGATCGCGCCACCTGCTTCGACGCGCGATCCCGCTCTCGACCATCCCCGCTGTTGTCCTTCTTTGCCTTCTCATCTGATTCGACCATCATGTCCGAACCTCACTCGCATGCCGCCCCCGCAACGCCGCGCTGGCAATTCTGGATCGACCGTGGCGGCACCTTCACCGACATCGTCGCTCGCCGCCCCGACGGCACGCTCACCACGCACAAGCTGCTTTCCGAGAACCCGGAGCAGTACCGCGACGCCGCCGTCGCCGGCATCCGCCACCTGCTCGGCCTCGCACCTGGAGAGCCGGTCACGCCGGCCCTGGTCGAGATGGTGAAGATGGGCACCACGGTCGCCACGAATGCGCTACTCGAACGTAAGGGCGCGCCCACCGCGCTCATTACGACACGCGGCTTTCGCGACGTGCTGCGCATCGCTTACCAGAACCGTCCTCGCCTCTTCGATCTCGACATCGTGCTTCCGGAGGCGCTCTACGAGCAGGTCGTCGAAGTCGACGAGCGCGTGAGCGCCCATGGCGAAGTGGTCGAGGCCATCGATCTCGAACGCGCGCATGCCGCACTCGAAGCGGTCTACGCGAGTGGCATCCGCTCGCTCGCGATCGTGCTGATCCACGGCTACCGCTATACCGATCACGAGCGCGCACTCGCCGCACTCGCGCGACACATCGGTTTCAACCAGGTCTCCGCGTCGCATGAAGTGTCGCCGTTGATGAAGATGGTATCGCGCGGCGACACCACGGTCGTCGATGCCTACCTCTCGCCGATCCTGCGCCGCTACGTCGAGCAGGTCGCGGCCGAGATGCCCGGCGTGAACCTGCAGTTCATGCAGAGCAGCGGCGGCATGACGCGCGCCGATTCGTTCCAGGGCAAGGACGCCATTCTCTCCGGTCCTGCGGGCGGCATCGTCGGCATGGTGCGCGCCGCGCAGGCGGCGGGCTTCGATCACGTGATCGGCTTCGACATGGGCGGCACGTCGACCGACGTATCGCACTACAACGGCGAGTTCGAGCGCGTGTTCGAGACGCAGGTGGCCGGCGTGCGCATGCGCGCGCCGATGATGAGCATCCATACGGTCGCGGCCGGCGGCGGCTCGGTGCTGAGCTTCGACGGCAGCCGGCTGCGCGTCGGCCCCGAATCGGCCGGTGCCAACCCGGGCCCGGCGTCGTACCGTCGCGGTGGCCCGCTTGCCGTCACCGACTGCAACGTGATGCTCGGCAAGATCCAGCCCGACTACTTCCCGCGCGTGTTCGGCCCGCATGCGGACGCGCCCCTCGATCGCGACACCGTGGCCGCGCGCTTCGCGGCGCTGGCCGACGAGATCCATACGAAGACGGGCCGTCGGCAAACGCCCGAGGATCTCGCCGAAGGCTTTCTCGAGATCGCGATCGGCAGTATGGCGAACGCCATCAAGAAGATCTCCGTGCAGCGTGGCCACGACGTCTCGCGTTACGTGCTCACGACCTTCGGCGGCGCAGGCGGCCAGCATGCTTGCGGCGTCGCCGACGCGCTCGGCATGACGCGCGTATTCGCGCATCCTCTCGCTGGCGTGCTCTCCGCCTACGGCATGGGCCTCGCCGACCAGACCGCGATGCGGGAGCGCGCCATCGAAGAGGAACTCGATCCGGCCTCGCTCGCCAGCCTGAACGACGCGCTCGACGCGCTCGCCGACCAGGCAGTCGGCGTACTGCGCGAACACGGCGTGCCGGCTGCGCGCATCGACACCGTGCGCCGCGTGCACTTGCGCTATCGCGGCACCGACTCGGCGATCGCAGTCCCGGCCAGTAGCCTCGACGCCATGCGGCAGGCGTTCGAGCAGGCCTATCGCCAGCGCTACGCCTTCCTGATGGAAAGCACGCCGCTTGTCATCGAGCTTGCGTCGGTCGAGGCGATCGGCCGCTCGGATGCGCCTGTCGATGTCGCGCCGCTCGCGAGCCGTACGAACGGCGGCCCGCGCATCGATGCGCAGGTGCGCTTCTACTCGGGCGGCCAGTGGCACGATGCGCCGCTCTATGCGCGCGATGCGCTGCTCGCTGGCGACACGCTGGACGGCCCTGCGATCGTCGCGGAGAAGAACGGCACGACCGTGATCGAGCCCGGCTGGCGCGGTGAGCTGACCGACGCGGGCAACCTCGTGCTGACGCGCGTGGTTCCGCTGCCCACGCGCCGCTCGCTGGGCACCGAGGCCGACCCGGTACGGCTCGAGATTTTCAACAACCTCTTTATGTCGATCGCCGAACAGATGGGGATGCGGTTGCAGAACACGGCGTACTCCGTAAACATCAAGGAGCGGCTCGACTTCTCGTGCGCAATCTTCGACGCAGGCGGCAACCTGATCGCGAACGCACCGCACATGCCTGTCCACCTCGGGTCGATGGGCGAGAGCATTCGCACCGTGATCGAGCGCAATCGCGGCCGGATGCGCGACGGCGACGTGTTCATGCTCAACGATCCGTATCACGGCGGCACGCATCTTCCGGACGTGACGGTCATCACACCCGTGTTCGCCAACGCATCTGCCGAGCCGCTCTTTTACGTGGGCTCGCGCGGCCACCATGCGGACATTGGCGGCATCACGCCGGGATCGATGCCGCCCGACTCGTCGCATATCGACGAAGAAGGCGTGCTGATCGACAACTGGCAGCTCGTTTCGGGCGGCGTGCTGCGCGAGCGCGAGACGCGCGCGCTGCTCGGGTCGGGGCGCTATCCCGCGCGCAACGTCGAGCAGAACATGGCGGACCTGCGCGCCCAGGTGGCCGCGAACCAGAAGGGCGTGGACGAATTGCGCCGCATGGTCGCGCAGTTCGGTGAGAGCGTCGTGCTCTCCTACATGGGTCACGTGCAGGACAACGCCGAGGAAGCCGTGCGGCGCGTGATAGGCGCGCTCGCGGACGGGCACTATCGCTACGCGCTCGACAACGGCGCAGCGATCGAAGTGGCAATCCGCGTTGATGCCGCTGCGCGGCGTGCCGAGATCGACTTCAGCGGCACGTCGGCGCAGCTGCCGAACAACTTCAATGCACCGAAGGCCGTGTGCATGGCGGCGGTGCTGTATGTGTTCCGCACGCTCGTTGGCGACGACATTCCCCTCAATGCCGGATGCCTGAAGCCGCTCACGGTGATCGTGCCGGAAGGATCGATGCTCAATCCGGTGTATCCGGCTGCAGTGGTATCGGGGAACGTGGAGACGTCGTCGGCAATCACGAACGCGCTCTACGGCGCGCTGGGCCGCGTCGCGTCGAGCCAGGGGACGATGAACAACTTCACCTTCGGCAATACACTTTACCAGTACTACGAGACAATTGCGGGAGGCAGCGGCGCCGGACCGGGATACGCGGGCGTGGACGCGGTACAGACGCACATGACGAACTCCCGGCTCACCGACCCCGAAGTGCTCGAATGGCGCTATCCGGTGCGGCTCGAATCGCATCGCATCCGCGGCGAGTCGGGCGGCGACGGGCGCTGGCGCGGCGGCAACGGCGCGATCCGGCGAATCCGCTTCCTTGAGCCGATGACCGCGTCGATTCTCTCGAACAACCGTGTGTATGCGCCGTTCGGCGCAGCAGGAGGACGCGCGGGCGCGCTGGGGCGCAACTATGTCGAGCGGGCCGACGGGTCGATCGTGCCGATCGCGCACGTGGGCGGCGCGCAAATGGCGGCGGGTGATGTGTTCGTCATCGAAACGCCCGGCGGAGGCGGGTATGGGTCCGTTTAGAGCTTTCCTCACGCACAACCGAAATCGCGTCCCGCTCTAGTACCTATGCCACCGCTGGCCGGCCGAGCGCGATACCGTGCTGGACTGATAACCCGCATTTTCAGTCCAGTGTCTAAAACCGCAGGAAACCTGTCACCGCGGAAACGCGCCCGCCTTCGATGGCGTTGTGTAGTGCTCCGTGACCGTGACGTCGTGAAGTCTTCGAAGCGCAATGGCGATGAGCCGCACGCAATCGAGTCTCCCTTGTGGAGCGCATTCGCGCCGACCGCATCCGGCAGTAGTCGGCCATGAACGGACACTGGGCGTCGGTTCCGCGCGGACATTCGAACGGCGGCACCGGCCCAAGTAACGGACACTTGCTACCGCTTCCCAAAAAATTACCTGATGATCAGCACAACCATCCCATGCGGTTATTGCGCCAGGCGCGCGGCGTCATGCCGAAACGCCCGACGAACCAGTTCGTGAACGTCCCCTGATTCGCATATCCCACAAGGCCCGACACTCGTCCGATCGGAAAGCACGAGTTGCTCATGAAGCGCACGGTGAGTTCGTACAGGACGGCTAACTCTCACTAGTCTTCCGTGGTGAGCGGGCGAAGCGGCAGCGAACATACGCACGCGAAGAGTCGTCGGCCAAGATCTGAGGTAGACACTCGCTCGGCAACACAATGCCGGGTTCGCAAATCGGCGCCACGAAATATCCGTAGAGCGTTACGACGTTCATTGTTGCATCGCCGCGCATTCGGACTGGTCGGGAACGATACGCCTGACGAGGCAAAAGCCGATTATGCGAAATTCAATGGGTCTGCCTCCGTAGCATGACTCGAGCAAAACAGTCCCCGGAACTCCCGAGGCGATTCAATCGCAAATTTGCACGTCGCCAAGCATGCGTTTTATGAATGCTCGCCAACGAAAAATGTCGTGCAGGCTCCCTGCACCGTACCGAATCCTGCTCGGCTATCCTCATTCCCGGTTCGTATCTCAAACTTAAGAAGGAGACAACAATGTTCGACCTTTCAGGAAAGGTGGCGGTCATTACGGGTGGAGCGAGCGGCATTGGGCTCGGCATCGCTCGCGGCATGGTTGCGGCTGGTGCGCGTGTTGTGCTGATTGGTCGCGATCGATGGAAGGGCCGTGCTGCAATTGAATCGCTGTCAGGCGGTAGTGCAAACGGCCATTTCATTCAAGCCGACATCACGAATCAGGGTGAGTGCACTAAGGCAATCGAGCAGGCCGAGCAGCATTTCGGTTGTCTAAATATCCTTGTAAACAACGCTGGCATGAATATCCGCAAGCAAGGGCACGAGCTAGGCTCCGAGGAATGGCACCAGATTGTCGATACGAACCTGAGCGGCGCGCATTTCTGCGCTCAGGCTATTCATGGTGCGTTCACGCGCGCAGGTGGCGGCAAGATTATCAATATCGGCTCGATGCTCTCCCTGTTCGGCACGACCTACGGTTCGGCCTATGCGGCCAGCAAGGGCGGAATCGTGCAGCTCGGCAAAGCATGGGCTGTTGAATGGGCACCTCATAACATTCAAGTCAACACGTTGCTGCCTGGCTGGATCGAAAGCGATCTGACCGCCGAGGCGAAACGGCTTTTCCCTGACCTCGAAGCGGGCATCTTGAGCCGCACGCCTCAGGGGCGCTGGGGCAAGCCCGAGGACCTTGCTGGCATTGCAGTGGCGCTCTGTTCAAGCGAATGCGACTTCGTGACTGGCGCGGTCATTCCGGTAGACGGCGGATATTCGGTTCAAGGTTAGCCGATTCTTTTTGACGCTGCCATATCAAATACAAAGGAGACACCCAGCATGTCCAGCGCTTATGCCGGGCCCGGAAAATATATCCAGCGCGCGGGTGAGATCTCGCGCCTTTCACAGCACGTTGCACCATTGAGCCGCAACGTGCTCGTTCTGATCGATCCGTTTCTGTTCGAACGCTTCAGCAGTTCACTACAGCGCGATCTCGAAGGTCAAGCTGTCGGTACATCTGGAGAAGCTCGGCGGCGAGAAATCGCGCGCGTGGCCGCAATCGCCAGAGGCAAGGAAAGCCAGATTCTCGTAGGCGTCGGCGGGGGAAAGACAGCAGACACCGTCAAGATTGTGGCATTCGAAGCCAACGCGCGGACCGTCATCGTTCCGACGATTGCGTCAACGGACGCACCGTGTAGCGCTGTCGCCGTCCGCTATACGTCTGAGGGCGTATACGAGGGGTCCACGCGGCTGCCTCGTAATCCCGATCCGGTCGTAGTGGACACCAGCATTGTGGCGAGTGCGCCAGTACGCTTTCTCGTCGCAGGAATCGGCGATGCGCTATCGACGTGGTTCGAGGCACGTATGAACCTGGAGTCGCGAACGAACAACTACGTCGCGGGAGGGTTCCCTCCGACAGCTGCTGGTATTGCCATTGCGCGAGCCTGCCACGATGTGCTGATGCGAGACGGTCTGAAGGCAAAGCAGGCGGTCGAAGCCGTCTCTGTACCACGGCAGTCGAAAACGTCATCGAAGCTAATACGCTGCTCAGCAGTATCGGCTTCGAGAACTGCGGATGCTCCGCAGCACACGGCATGCATGGTGGACTGACTGCCCTAAGCGAAACCCACGGCATGCTGCACGGCGAGAACGTCGCGTTCTGGACGCTATGCCTGCTCATGCTAGAAAATCGCCCGATCCAGGAAATCGAGGAGATGATCCGGTTCTGCGAACAGGTCGGGCTTCCTACGACACTCGCCGAACTAGGGCTGACCGGCGACCTGCGGTACTACGCGAACCGGATCGCCGAGGCATCGCTCGCTGAAGGAGAATCTACCCACGCGTGTCCCGTCGATGTTTCCGTGGCCCTCGTGAGTGATTCGATACTCGCGGTCGACGCGACGACGACGCGGATGCGGGCGGCGAGACACTAGCGCCTGTTCACATTCTCACCTGCTGGCCAAAGGCGCACACCAGCTGCGCCTCCTCCGGCCTGCGCTTGCCGCAGTGGCTCAGCGCCTTATTTTCGTGCGCCCCCCGCGCCGCTGGCGGCAAATAGCGCTCGCATGGTACGGAGTCGCTGTGGAAAACATCAGAGTGCGGACACCCCGTTCCACAGCGCCGCTACATCCGAGTCTTTGCAACTCAATCCGGCTATCAAAGCCTAAGGCGCCCCACCACTTACCCACGAGCACTGATTTTTAGCGTATTGGCAGCTGCCGAACTCATCTCTTCGTTGGCCACGAATACGATAAGTGCATCTCCATCATTGAGCTTTCCAATCTGTGCGCGCAGTCGCTCGTCGACGCGCTCAATGGAATCAAGAACCACGATTCTGATTTCACCACGCGTCTGGATGTCGTCAAGGTCACTCAGTCTGGTGACACCATCCCCATAGCGAATATCGACGAGAACCTCTCCGCATGGGAAGCTGCATATGCGAGTTTGGCTGTTGGCTCCGGGGTTGGAAACAAGCTTCTGGGGCATGGTAGGTATCTCAAGTTCTGGCGTATCGCCTTTCATAATCGACGACGGGAGAAAACGCTCGCGACGGTTTGGCCCAACTCAGCCGGAGCCCAGATTTACGTGCACCTTGGTGATTTTTACGCAGGTATCCGCGTGAGCTTTGCGTGCCGGTCACCGACGGATGATCCACAGAAATTTATATGAGGTGCGGAGCGAAAGCGCAAACAGGCGGTGCGCAACAATGCAGCCACCGCCCATGTGATACCGAGCTACAACCCGCGAAAAGGTGTAAGCGTGGGGCGTTTCATCCTCATGAGTTCTGTCACCTCAACTCGGTCATCCACCGACAGGATTGGGATTGTCATCCATTTCCCGTCATGATAAGTCCGGGATTCGTCGTACTGTTTGACCAGCGGCGGACTCCAGAAGTAACGCCTTTCTTCAAACTTCTCTCTTTCGGCCCGGCCTAAGACGACCAATACGGACAACAGCCTGTATGCCGGAAACAGACTGCAAAACGCCCTGTTCTCCTTGTAGCGCAGTGCCCAACCACGCTTCTTGCCGCCATATATCCAATCCGGCGTGAAAACATTGGGGTAAAACTCGTCGATCCAGCTTCGCAGCTCGCCCCAATGTTCGAACGCCTCCGGACCCAACCAGTCGCGGAGAGTACGCTCATCCGGATGCGAGGATTTGTCAGAAATTCTGTCGCCTAACTCAGCGCTTCGTGCGGTTCTGCTTTCCATTCTTCATCTCCTCAGCTTGTCCGGATATTTAACTTTCCATCAACTCACCGCCGTGCGTCGCCGTGCGAAGTCCGGAGCGACCCCAGCAAGAGCGTCAACGATGCAGCCAGCAGGACGAGGTCTTTAAGCAGGAACTGGCCGGGCAACGCCGAAATCGCAGGAAAGCCACCTGCAGTCGCTTCGGCGACGCCAAGGGTGCTCAACATGAAGGTAAGCGTAATCAGATAGGTAGCGGCCGACATCGCAGCGCCCAACGCAGAGAAAAAGGGCTGAATCGATCCAATAATTAGAGCGACCGCCGTCGACAGCTCTAGCAAACCAATCACATCACTTGCCCCTTGAACACCGAACGCGGAATTCAACCAGCCCATGATAGGGCTATTCACGATAAACGGCGATATTCCGGTCGCTTCATAGTGGGTGAACTTCATTGCACCGAACCACAGAAAGATTACGACAAGCGCCCACCTGAGCAACGAGAGGCCCGCTCGAGATCCAGCGCTCCGTTCTGCGATTTGAAAGCGAAACTGATTTGTACGAATGCTCATTTAGATTTCCCGATTCAGTATGTTGAAGGGTTTTTTACCGATTCACAGCTCTACTTTTCCGATAGCGACTACGGGACTAACTTCGACCGAAATAGTCCCGGAAACGTTAGACACACTGGAGATCCGACCCGACGCCACCCCTTATTTCCATCCAGCTCGCAACGCCTCGCTGGTCTCCAGGTAAAGGCTGGACAAGTGAGCTTCACTTGAACACCTTCCGGTACTGTATAAAGCCAGAGCGCTCTCCCACGGCGTCGTAGAGGAGCCTGCCTGGATAGTTCGTTTCGTGAGTCAACCAGTGCACCCGAGGAGCTTTTCGAAGTTTCGCAGCCGCGTACACATGTTCGATCAGTGCGCGACCAATGCCACGCCCACGTGCGTCAGGTGAAACAAACAGGTCCTGCAGATAGCAGTAGTCGGCAGATGTCCAGGTCGACCTTTGATAGACCGTGTGCGCGAAGCCGCAAGGTTGACCGCATGTCATGGCGAGCACCGCGTGCATCGGTTCGTTGGGGTCGACGAAGCGCTCCCAGGTGTTGCGCGTCACAGCATGCGGGATATCAACCTTGTAAAACCGCTGATAGCCTTCCCAAAGTGGCAGCCACATATCGAAATCGCTATTTTCGATGGCTTTGATCTCAACTGATTGCATAGAGTTCTCCCGAAGTCCTATGGCAGTAAAGCGATGAAGCGCAACCGTGACCAAACCACAGCATCAAGCAATACGATCATTCACAATTAACTTCAGTCTCATGGGCAATTTCTTTCCTCCGGTCGCGAAGGCGTGATTCGATCGAACCGCAGGTTGACATTTAAAGTCTATTCCCCGGTTAAGCGCATACCGTACTTCCGACGGTACGTACTCTGTATCTCATCTTGACTTCGAGGAGGCTCGGCAAAGATGTGCGCAGGGGAGAGCAATGAAGACATCGAAGTAACATCAATCCTGACGACGTGTTCGACTGGATATTCAGGCCCGTTGCTTATACGAACCCAGTCCGCGATCGTTGAGTATTCGTCACCGTCAGGCGGCAAAATGAACGCCTTTCCTCTGAACCGGTAACCACGCCTCAGGAACACGTCGACTACGTTGATCTCGACGGCGGCGTTGGCATTCAAATTCCTCAACGTCCCGGGCGACGCGATATCGGCGAAGTAGAGCTTGCCATTCCTGACCGTTAAGGAGGCCTTTGGCGAAAGATTCGGCGTCCCATCCTCATTGACCGTCGCGACGAACGACAGTATTGCCCCTTTTATGATCGCTTCGGCGTCTGCGGTGATGTCAATCATGGATTCACTCGTCTGAAAGGACTTCCTGCGCATTAAGAAAAACTCTCCAGTGGCTCGCAGGATTCGTGTTTGTCGGAAAAATTCCCGCTATCTGAGCGGCGTGGTCAGCGCTTTGTCGTCCGTGTCGACGACAAACACGGCAAGCAATTTCGCGGGCTGCGTTTTGCTCGCGTTTCGGCTGATTGAATGTATAGCGCCGGGCGGTTCTGACCAGCTCTCACCCGCTCGATAGATGCGGGTTGGGCCGTCATTCACCTTGGACTCGACAGCGCCCTCGATCACGTACGCGTAAATGAATGCCGATTTCGCGTGGGTGTGAGGAACAGATGCCGCGCCGGGCGCGTACGTAACTTCCAGTACAATCAGCGATTTGCCGGGGACGTTGGGAATCGCTGCGTCGAAATTCTTCGTGACGGTTTGTCCGTCACCGTCGTGAGCTTCCGCGGAGTCGGCGGCCATCGCAGCTAGTGCAACGAAGCTGGCAATGATGATGTTCCGTATCTTCATGGTCTTTTCCTTCTGCGTGTCAGCGAGGCTATGCGGCTAACTGCCCGGCCTGATTCAGGCTGATGGCATCTCGAGGCCGCGCTGCACAGCAGGGCGTGCGAGACCGCGATCGAACCAACGCTGGACATGAGTGAAGCGATCGAAGCCGACAAGGTCGCGCGCCTCGTAAAAGCCAATCAAGTTACGAACCCACCCGAGCAGAGAAATGTCGGCAATACTGAAGTCATCGCCCATCACCCAGTTGCGTCCGGCAAGCCGAGTGTCGAGCACGCCGAGCAAACGCGCGGCTTCCGACGCATAGCGGTCGCGCGGGCGCTTGTCTTCGTAGGCTTTCCCGGCGAATTTGTTGAAAAAGCCGACCTGTCCAAACATGGGACCGACACCACCCATCTGCCACATCAGCCACTGGATCGTCTCAAAGCGAAGCGCTGGGTCCGTGGACAAGAGCTGCCCCGTCTTGTCGGCAAGATAGAGCAGGATCGCACCTGATTCGAACAATGCGATCGGGCGGTTCCCGGGACCGTCTGGATCGAAGATCGCCGGAATCTTGCCGTTCGGGTTGAGAGAAACGAAAGCAGGTTCCTGGTTTTCGTTCGCCAGGATGTCGATACGATGGGCCTCGTACGCCAGGCCCGTCTCCTCCAGCATGATGCTGACCTTCACGCCGTTGGGAGTCGGCAGTGAAAAGAGCTGGAGCCGGTCGGGGTGTTGCGCTGGCCAGCGCGTGAAGACTGGATGCTGAAGGGTCATCTTTTTCCTTGATCGGGGACGGCCAGCCATTTAACGAAACTGGCTGACCGTCCCCGCGAATGGTGCCCCCAAGAACGTCGCTCTCGGGGTTACCAACGTCATGGGCGTCGCAGTCTCGAGCTCAGATCGAACCGGCCGGCGTGACAGCGGGGAAATCCATGTCCGGATCGAACACGTTATTGAAGAAATTCGTCAGGGAATACATGGCCACCAGTGCGACGATTTCCATCACGTTTGCATCCGTGTAGCCCGCTTCGCGAACTGCGTTCAGGTCGGCGTCGCCCACCTTCCCACGGGTTTCGATGACCTTGCGCGCGAACTGGACAGCCGCATCGCGCTTCGGATCGGCGGCGTGGCCTTTGCGCGCGAGGATGATTTCTTCCGCCGGCAGTTTCGCCAGATGCTCAGCGGTGAAACTGTGGACCGTCAGGCAGTAGTTGCAACCGTTCACTTCGGAGACTGCCAGGCCGATGCTGTCGCGCGTCTTCACATCGAGCGCCTTGCTCAGGGAGCCGAGCAGGTAGGCCCAGGCGTTGAACGCGATCGGGCTTTGCGCGAACGCAGCCATCATGTTCGGCGTGAAGCCGATGTTCTTGGCGAAGCCATCGAGCGTTGCCTTCGATTCGGCGGGTACTTGTTCCGGCGTAAGAATGGTGGTACGGGTCATGATAGGATCTCTGATTAATTCGTACTACTTATTAAGAACGGTTCATTTTTGAACCCTTCTCTCGGATTGCTTCGTGCCCGGGCGCGGGTCGAAGCCGTTCAGGACTTCAGTTGAGCGTCATCTTGCCTACGACTACCCTTTTCGCGGCTGGCTGGTCCTTGTACGTAGTGAACACTCCAGCAACCCGCTTAGACGAGGTCGAGAACTTCGTCCACGGGACGGCGCGGCTTTTGCGCCCAGTTGCCTTGACGCTCGGCTCCGACAGCGAGCAGAAGCGCGGGCACTTCGTCATCGGCCAAGCCGAATTCGCGATGAACCGCCTCAGCGTCGAAGCCGATCATCGGCGTGGACCCCATACCCAGCGAGCGGGCAGCGTAGATCATTGCCGACGCGCCGAACGTTGCCGTGCGTACGGCTTCGTCGCGACGACGCTGCGGATATGCCATATATAGTTCGCGTGCCGGGGTCTCCCATTCCGACACCATCGTCGCCGGCATCACGCCTGCTTCGACCAGCGGAGCCAGGCGATCCGGAATCACGCTGGTGTCGACCAGCTGTCCGCAGATGATGAAGGTGACTGCCGCGTCAGCGACAGCCGGCTGGCTCCAGGCAAGCGGAAAGAGCTTGGCCTTCGCTGCGGGCGTGCGCACCGCAATGAAGCGCCAGTTCTGCAGATGAAAGGACGTCGGTGCGCTGGTGGAGATCCGCACCAGCTCGCGGATCTGGTCGTCGCTCAACTTCGCCGACGGGTCGTAATACTTCGTGGCGCTACGGCTGACGATACAGTCGATGACTGCGTTGGTCATGGTCGTCCCGCTGTTCAGGGTGGTTTCGCTGTTCATGATGATTCCTTTGGGTGGAGGGACCTGCTGGGTACAGAAGCGCCTCTTACGAGATCGCGCGGCAAAAAATCACTTTCGTGTGCAGATTGCGGATCACCGTCGCCGCTTTCACCGTGACGTCGCAGTCTCTACTGCGTGTTTGCCGTCAAGTGGTGAGGTGTCTCAACTGTAAGGCCCCACGAGGGCTATTTCGAGAGCGAAAATGCTCAATAAAGTGTCCAAAAGGATCAAACTCCACAAGGGCTCATCGGTTCGCTCGATCTTGCGACGCCGTAGCCTTCATCGCGCCGGCGCGATTGAAGTCCCTTGTCCAGATTGCATCGAAGGACGCACGGACGAAGAGCGGCCGCTCCGCGTCAACCTCGCCGGATCGTGTCCGATGCTGGTTAGAACCGGGAGCGACAAATTACGGGGTCTATCGCCCCTGACGTGCGAGACGACGCCATTCACCTGGTGTCATGCCCATCCTCTCTGTGAACAAACGCCGGAATGAAGATACAGATTGGTAGCCAACTGATTCGGCTACGGCCTCTGTGGTCATCGTCGGCTTCTTCAACTCGTTCGCAGCGTGGCTCATGCGGATGTCGGTTAGCAAATCAACCGCTGAGCATCCGAGCGTTTCCTGGAAATGCCGCATGAACGTGGCGCGGGACATATTGCACAAGGCGGCCAGCTCGGGCAGGTTCCAGCCGCGAGCGGGATCGGAGAACATCGCCGAAATCGCGGGGGCCAACCGTGGGTGGCCAGCCAGCGCCAACAAGCCTGTTGGGGCCTGCTCGGATTTACTTGCCTCGCGCAGCACGATGGTGAACAGCGCCGAACTGAGCGAATTAAGGACGGCGTAGCCGCCCACTTTTTCTCCCGTAGACTCATCACGCATGAGCCTCACAAAATTGGCGAGAGGATTCGAGAGGGACTCGACACCCGACTCATCGTCGGTACTAGTAGTCCGCACCACCAGATTTGTCGGAAGGTAATTGCGAATCAGTCGGTCATGCGGCGGTTCAATAAAAAAACGACCGCATAACATATCGAGATGCTCGCCAACGCCGTCATTCTCGCTAAAGGTCCACCCAGCGAGACCCTGACGCTCGCGAGTAGGTCCGGGCTGAATTCCACTCCCGTCGTGCAGGATGTGCGCCGAGCCGTGGGGTAACAAGACAATATCTCCAGCGACCAGTTCCTTTGCCATCCCCGTCTCGGGATCCTCGATGACTGCCTTGCCCCTGAGCACGACGTGGTACGGGATTTCTTGGGTTGCCGCTTGATCCCACTCGACCCGCCACGGTGCTCCATAGGCGCAGCGGACTTCAGGCCGGCCAGTGACGGTGATCAATTGCAGCAGGTGACTTAACCAGTCGACGTGAGACATAGAATTCCGTAAGGCCTCGGCATGGGGAAATCAGGTGACGGCAAAACTCACAATTTCAGCGCCCGAAAATCTCGACGAGAAGGGATGCTCATTCCTCGCCAACTGCAGGACCGAATCTATCGGCCAGCGCTCATCCCGCCGTCGACATGCAGTACCTCGCCCGTGACGAACGACGCTGAATCAAGAAAGACAATCGCGTCCGCGATATCGCCCACCTCGCCCATGAATCCGAGTGGAACCAACGCGGCGAGATCGTCATGGGCTTCTGGCTTGTGCTTAGTCGACCTGATCAAACCCGGAGCTACCGCGTTCACCCGAATTCCCTTGCTTGCATACTCAATGGCGAGCGACTTCGTTGCGGCGTTGAGACCGCCCTTTGTCAATGCCGCTAGTGACGAAGAAACTCCGCTGTACGCGATGTCGGCGACGCTCGCAGTGACGCTCACTACGTGGCCGCGAGAATGCTTCTGCATCTCCGCAATCGCCAGTTGCGTGATGTGAAAGAATCCCGCCATGTTCACATTCATCACCGCTGCGTAATCCGCCGCGCTATGTTCTGTGAAAGGCTTGCCGATATATATGCCGGCGTTGTTCACAAGCGTGTCGATCCGTCCAAATCGCGCGACCCCTTCGGCGATGACTTGCTGCGCCACAGCAGGATCACCAATGTCGCCAGCTATCGTCAGAACGTCTTTGTCGACAGAGGGTTGTATCGAGCGGGACGTCGCGACGACCGCGTAATCGAGCTTGCGGAACGCCTGAACGATGGCGGCGCCAATTCCCTGCGATGCTCCGGTTACCACCACGACCTTTCGCAATGCGCTCATGATCCAGTGCCCCCTAACATGATGGTTCTTCAGAAAAACAACCTACTGCGGAAGCCAGAATCACCGTATGGCGGTTGACTGGTTTATGCGTTCGACTCACACGAGGGCGAAATATCGGGTCGCCACGGTGTATGGCCTTACCGGACAGCGCACAGACCGCTTCCGCTGGTGCCGATCCAATAGTCCAGATCTGGCTCTCGTAACGTCCCATGCAGGGATCACTCCAGCGGACACTAATCGTCGTCGACGACAGTTTCTCCACAACGGAGACTTGCGAAGGCGTCGGCAGATTTGGCATGAGATATCCGCACGCTCAAACGTGGCTGCACGCGAGAGTGGTCAAAAGCGGCTCAATCGTGGCTATCAGAGAAGCCCGAAGTTGCGCGGATTGATCCTCATCGAGAAATGCAGTTGCCTGCAGCGGCAAATAGTGGATGGTGGTGAAGCCAATGCAAGCCAGTACGGCAGAAAGATAAGGTGTGAGGAAATCCGGCTGGTTGGCGCGTTCGCCAGTAAACACGCCGCCGGAGGCAATGCCGACGAATACCGGACGGTCCCGAAGCATTCCAACCTTGCCAGCGGGCGTCGACTGCATCGTGCGTCCGACTCGGATAAGCTGATCGATCCACGCTTTCAGGACGGACGGAACCGTCAGGTTATTCATCGGAGTACCGATGACGATCACATCGGAATCCTCGACCTCCTGAATGAGTTCCTCCGCGAAAAGTACAGCGCCAGCGGTCCTTCCTGCAGCAGCCAACGTCGCAGGCGTCGAGAGTATGTCGGCGTAGGCGGCTCCGAGATGAGGTATCGGCTCCAGCCCAAGGTCCCGGCGGCGAACCTCCACGCCCGGCAAGAGCGTTTGAATCTTTTCGACGATTCCCGCCGAGAGTTTTCGGCTATGCGATCCCAGTCTAGGGCTGCAGTCGATGTGCAGAATATTCATACAATTTTCTCCAGCAGATTTTGCAGCAGCTTTGGTCGCGCGGTTGCTTGACCAGCAGACGAAATCGGGCGCGTGAAACATCGGGCACCGAGATCGAAGTGCGTCTTAAATGCCTGGTTAACGAAGGCTTTGTGCAGGCTGTTTCCATTTGTGCAACACTCTGCGCCCTTGCGGCTCCAGCACGGCATGAAAATGCCCCGCATTTGCAGCTCGCTCGCAGCTTCGACCGAATACGGAGAGAAAATCGGGTGCATGCTGCAAGAGCCACATTCCGTATTGACTTCGCGTTTGTAGCACTGTTGGTAGGGCAGATTCTGTACTATTCACGGTGCATAAAACAGTACCAAGATTGTGATTTTCGTGTGTACCAAGACTATGGCTTCAGACTTGCAGATACAGCTCGACCGGACAGCAAAACGGCCCCTCACAGAGCAGATTTTTGAGAGCATCAGCAGAGCAATAGAGTCTGGGCTGCTCGAATCCGGTACACGGCTGCCATCATGGAAAGACCTTGCGTCGCAGCTCGGGGTCGCGCGCGGGACCGTTAAGGCTGCCTATGAGCTTTTGAATGATTCACAGATGATAGAAACGTTTGGAGCTGGGGGAACGCGGGTCGCTCCGCGGCTTCGCGTCGCCACTGCTCAACGAAAGGCGGCGCGGCTCAGTTCGTTTATGAAATCATATGAGGAGATGAAGGCCGGGCCAGCGATTTTCCAACTCGGTATTCCCGCGTTTGAAGGACTGCCGGAAAAGCTTTTTTCGCGGGCTCGCTCCTCCAATCTGCTAAAAACAGCGGGCCTGTCGTCGCTGCTCTATCCTGATCCGAGAGGCGAATTCGACCTTCGCAGAGAGATCGCAGGCAATCTCTCCATCGCGCGAAACTTCCACTGTCATCCGGAGCAGGTTTTCGTGACGTCCGGATACAGCGCTGGCTTAGGCTTGACACTTCGGGTGCCAGGTTTGGAAGGCCAGAAGGTCTGGATGGAGGAGCCCGGGTTCATGCTCACCCGTAAGGGGCTGGAACTGGCTCGCTTGAATATCGTGCCGATCCCGGTGGACGCAGACGGTATCAACGTCGACTACGGCATCAAGACAGCGCCGGACGCCGCGTTAGCGGTCTTAACTCCTGGTCAGCAAGCGCCTCTAGGCTCGACCTTGTCGTTGAGACGGCGCCTTCAACTGCTTGACTGGGCGGCTTCAAACGATGCGTGGGTCATTGAAGATGACTACCTTGGAGAACTACAGTTGGAAGGCAGGCCGGCGCCCGCCATGGCATCTCTTGGCGAAGGCAAGCACGTCATCCACATCGGCTCCTTCAGCAAGACTGTTAGCCCTGCTCTGCGGCTTGGCTTCATTGTTGTCCCGTCCGACCTCGTCAATGCATTCGCGGAGGTGGCCGCGACACTCGCTCCCGCGCCGTCACCGGTCATTCAAGTCGCCACTGCGGAGTTTATGCGGGAGGGCCACTACATCCGACGTGTGCGCCGGCTCAAGCGTCTTTATTCCTCGCAGCGCGATGCTCTGACAGCGGAGTTGTGTAGCCGAGACGCGCAATGGGTAAATGCGGGCCTCGCCGTGCTTCTTCGCCTCCCAGAGGGCGCCCCCGATGTGCGAATCGTCCGCGAGGCAATGACTGCGGGCATCGCGCCATCACCCTTGTCCGCGTGGTTCGCAAATCCATCGTGGACGGTGCCAGGCCTTTTGCTCGGGGTTGCGACCGCGCCCGAACAACACCTTGCCAAATCGTGCCAACGATTGTTCGAGATCATTGAAGGGTACTGCTGACCAAATGGGTCACCCGGCGTTGCCTGATTAGCATAAGTGCAGTTTCGTCGAAAAGCGCAGCTATACGGCTGCTAACTGTTAGCAACGGGGAGGCGCTTTTCCGGCAAGATCGCCGTAGCCATGCCACCGTGGGTGGCCATTCTCGAACGTACTTCAGGCGCTAACTGATCTTACCCACGAACCGCGGACACCTTGAGTTGCTACGGTCTATCGTTTTGCACGAGGCGACAGACCGATCGATATGCTCGCCGAGCGCGAATCCAGACCTTAACCAATCCCGGAGCCTCAGGGCCCGGTTGTACGGCTTCTTCACGGGGTTTTCGCTCAGATGGGGAGTCGTCGGCAATTCGCGTCAGCACGGCCATGCACCGCGATCGCCACCAAGTACCCAAGTCAATCGCGGAAATGATGAAGAGCTGGGACGTCGACGATGGGACGGTGGGCATGCTGACCCATGCGGCGCTGCTGCTAATGGCACGCTAAGGCCGGCCGCAGCAACGAGTTTAGGAAAAGCGCGCCGGACAGGCGCGTTCTTTTGACCGCTTCCGCTCGATTCCACGAGGCGACCGCTTCAGCGTTCCGCAGCCACGGCGGAGTCGGGGGGCCGGCGGAAGCTGATGGCAAGCCGGTTGTAGGCATTCATCAGGCTGATGGCCATCGTAAGGTCCGCTAGCTCCTTCTCGCTGAACGTCGTCGCGGCAAGCTGGAAGTCCTCGTCGGGTACATGGGTGTCGGCCACGCGGGTGACCGACTCCGCCCACGCCAGAGCGGCGCGCTCGCGATCGCTGAACAACGCACCCGCTTCATGCCAGGCTTGCACAAGCGCCAGTTTCGCGGGCGTGACGCCCTTCTTGATCAGGTCGCGGGTATGCATGTCGAGGCAAAAGGCGCACCCGTTGATCTGGCTGACGCGCAGATAGACCAGTTCGACGAGGACGTCTTCCAGGCCCGACTGCCTGACATAGCCATATACCCCCCCAAATGCCTTCACGCCGCCCGGCGATGCCTTGGCGTAGTCCAATCTCATTTTCAAGCTCCTTACTGGTCGTTGGTTGTCAGTGCTGTGTCGTTCGAATCGACGACAAATACGGCCAGCAGTTTTGCCGGCTTGGTCTTGCTCGCATTGCGGCTGACCGGGTGGCGCGAGCCGGGCTCCTCGAAGAACGCCTCCCCGGCCTTGTAGACGCGTTCCGGCTCGTCGTTCACCTTGCTGGCGACGCTGCCTGAGACCACGTACGCATAGATGAACGCCGACTTCGCGTGGGTGTGAGGCAACGAAGCGCCCCCGGGCGGGTAAGTGACTTCCACGGCGATCACCGATTTGCCCGGAATGTTTGGAATTGCGTGCGAGAAGTTCGGCTTGACGATATCGCCAGCGCCATGGTCAGCGGCGCCATGCGCCGCGGCAACCCCGGACATGGCCAGGCTGCCAGCGGCAACAACAGAAAGTAAGGTTCGTGAAATTATCATGATCAGCTCCTTGGTGGCTAGAATCATGCATCGGCTATGGTCCACGAAAAAGAACCAAGAACGCGAAAACTTGATGCACCACCCACCATGACAAATATTCTGAATCTGAAGCTCGACCGCGGTTCCAAGACAGCACTTGCGGAACAGATACGCCTGGCGATTACTGGCGTCATCGAGAGTGGTGTACTGGCCCCGGGCGCCAGGCTGCCGTCGTGGGTGGATCTTGCCGCGCAGCTTGGTGTGGCGCGCGGCACCGTCAAGACCGCCTATGAGCGGCTGACCGATGCGCAGTTGATTGTCTCGTCGCGCGCGGGCGGGACCAGGGTCTCCGAGCACATACCCACCGTGAGCCCCATCGCGGAACGGGCGCGATCGATAGAGACGGATTTGCAGTCGGCGCTATACCAGCACTTCCTGCCCGGCCCTGCAGTGTTCCAGATGGGCGTGCCGGCATCGGACTGTTTTCCAAACACGTTGTTTGCACGTCTGCGCGCCCGGGCGGCACGCGATGAAGTTGAAGCGCCCGCATCCTACCCGGACCCGCGCGGCGAACATGAATTCCGCCGGGAAATCGCCGCGCATTTGGCCTTGTCACGCGGCATTGAGTGCCAGCCCTCGCAGATCTACATCACGGCAGGATTCTCGGGGGCGCTCGGTATCGCGCTACTCGTGCTTCAGGCCCAAGGCCGCAAGGCATGGGTCGAGAATCCCGGATATTTGCTGAGTCGCAAGGCCCTGGAAATTGGCCAGATCACGACGGTTCCGATTCCCGTCGACGAAGAAGGCATTGACGTCGGCTTCGGCGAAACGCATGCACCGGATGCCGCGTTGGCGCTGGTCACCGCGGGGCAACAGGCGCCGTTGGGTCCGACCTTGTCGCTCGCGCGCCGGCGGCAACTACTGGAGTGGGCGGCCCGGGCGCAGGCATGGATTATCGAAGACGACTATCTGGGCGAGCTGCAGCTGAAACGCCGCGCGGCGCCAGCGCTGGCGTCGCAGGATCGAGCGGGGCGTGTCATTCACATCGGGACGTTCAGCAAGACCATCAGCCCGACGCTGCGACTGGGATTTGTGGTGGTGCCCCCCGCCCTGGTACCCCGCTTCGATGAAGCGGCAGCGTGCCTGTCTTCCGCACCGGGGCCGGCAGTACAGATGGCAATGGCCGAGTTCATGCGTGACGGGCATTATATGCGGCACTTGCGTCGCATGAAACGCATCTACGCGGGCCGCGGCCAGGCACTGATGACCGCGCTCGAGTCCAGGGGATTTGACGCCTATCCGGCTGGTCTGGCAGTGGTGGTTCGGCTCGCCGATGGCGCCGACGACAAGCGGATCGCACGGGAGTCCTATGCCTACGGGATCGCGCCCGCGCCGCTATCGATCTGGTACTGCTCCGAGTCCACGCAGCGCTCGGGGCTGCTGCTTGGCGTTGCGCCGGCGATCGAACAACAGATTCCAGCGGCCTGCGATCGCTTGCATCAGCTGATCCGCAAGTTGAGCTGATGCGAAAGCGCCGGCAGGTCGTTGGCCAGCTGGTACGCCATTTCTTCCGATCTTTGGTACTTTTTTAACGACCAGTGAACGGACACGATGCCGTTCACTGGCTGGCGCGTCACGTTGCACTGAGCCATATCGTTAAGTCACCGCTGCACTGCGTCGCCACGCAGTCTTAGGAGGAATCGTGAAGATTTTCGTTGCAGGCGCACCGGCGCCGTTGGACTGCCGCTGGTGCGGGTGCTCTGCGCGCAGGGTCGTGAGGTAACGGGGATGACTCGCGCCGGCGCGGATGCCGACAGGCTTCGCGAGCTTGGCGCCCGCGTGACCCTGGCGGACGCCTTTCATGCGGAGTCCGTGAAGGATGCCATCGCGACGGCGTCGCCCGATGTGGTCATCGACCAACTCACGTGGCTTCCGGCGAATCCTGCCGACATCGTCAAGTCCATGCCCAACGATACGCGCCTGCATCGCGAAGGCGGCGCCAATCTGCTGTCCGCTGCCAAGGCGCTGGGCGTCAAACGCTATGTCTTGCAATCACGTGGCTTCTACCTCGAAGCCCCGCAGGGCTCGCTGGCCGACGAGACAGCCGCGCTCCGCTACGACGCGCCTGGCGAGATTGGTGATAGTGCGCAGGTCATTGGTGCCTACGAAAATCGCGTCACGGGCTCGATCGCGCTGGAAGGCGTGGTCCCGCGCTACGGCTTCTTCTACGGTCCCGGTACCTGGTACAGGCCCGACGGCGTCATTGCGGAGCAGGCGCGAAAAGGCGAGATGGCGATCATCGGCGACGGCAACGCCGTCTGGTCGCTCGTCCACCTCGACGATGCCGTGGCGGCAACAGTAGCGTCACTGATGGCCGAAGCCGGCGTATACAACGTGGTCGATGACGATCCGCTTCCGGTCGCCACGTGGATGCCTGCATTCGCTCGCTGGGTCGATGCGCCCGCCCCCGCCCGCGTAAGCGTCGCAGTTGCCCGCGAGGCCGCTGGCGAAGAAGCGGTGTACTACCACACCCAGCTGAGTGGTGCCTCGAATCGCGCAGCGAAGGAGAAACTCGGTTTCGCGCCGCGGCCGTTGCTCTGGAAGGATGCCTGTGAACCGATGCTCCACCCCGAACTGTCCAAATCGTTGGAGGCGGTCCGCTGGCATATGGACAAGGACATCCCCTGGAAACCTTCGACGCCAGCCTGCTCACTGACGACCAGGCGAAGACCATCCGCATGAATGCCATCACCGAATGGTCGGCCCCCCCGCCACGGAGATGTTCCTACTCGACAACCGCAATTTCGGCGTTCATGAGCATCTGGCTTCGAGGAACAGAAGCACTCGCTGGTGCTGATGGAGTACCTGCGCTGTTTCCGCCCGGACCTGGTGCCGACCGAGGAAGAACTGCACGCCGTGCGCTTCGAGTTCGACCCGGCCCCGCCGCTGGAAACGCTGATGCTGCATTTCTGCGACGAGATCCGCCTGAACCACTGGTATCGCCGTGGGGCCGAATGGCACTCGGAACCGGTGATCAAGCACAACTACCACACGCTGTCGCAGAGCGAAGCACGCCACTGCGGCGCCTACCGGCGCTACATGAAGAAGTACACGGGCCAGTTCGGCGACACGGCGCGCGCCGCATTCGCCAAGATCGGCGTGCTGATGGCCTCGGCCCGCCGCACGGAAAAGCCGCTGCGCCCGACCAACCTGCACGTGAACAAGGCATTGTTCCCGAACGACACCGTGCAGTCCCGCCTGCCCGATCCGGACTGGCTCGAGCACTGGCTCGACGAGCAGATCCGCTTCGACGAGATCTGGGAAAAGAAGGAACAACATGTCGCTGCTGTTCGAGCGCACGTTCGACACCGTGCAGGACCTGAACCGCTACCGCAAGGTGCTAAGGATAAGCAACCAGGATTGCGAACTGAGGCAGCGAACCGGTTGGAATGTGAAGACCGTGTTAACGCACTCAGGGATCGAGCGGCTGCTCTGCGGCAGCTTCGGCCATCGGGCCTTGATAAAGCCGACGGCTCAGAAGGGTCGATATGACCCATTCGCTCTCACCCGAAGGCAACATGCGTTTCGCAGGCAGTACATCGGGCCGGCCGCCTGCCCCCTCCGCTGTAGCGCTCAGGATATCGTCGGCGCCTAGAAATGTTCTCCTGCCGAATCCTGACAAAACAGGAGGAGTATCTCTGCCCGGCGCCGCTGGGGGCAGGCAAACAATTGGCGCAATACCGCGCGGTCCGCGACACCCTGTTTTCCGAGGAAGTTCGATCAGCCGCCGGGCAAGTCGCGCAGACGCCGGGGACACACGCACGGGCGACGTATTCGCCGCAGAAATGCTTGCGGCGACCACGTCATACGGGAATCGACGCGTGGCTCTTACTGCTGGTCATCTGTCGGCACAAAGACCATGCCGTGCGGACTGCCCAGATTGGTGACCAGCGGCAGAAGTGCCCCGCTACGCAAATCAAGTTGACCAACGTAAGCCGGTACCGCCGGCGTGCTACTCGTAGCGGCCACACCAGTTGATGCGGAGAACGCCGCGTCGCGCTGCCAGACATTGGCGCTTATCTTGTACACCACGTTAGCCTTCGTATCGGACACCAGCAGGTAGCCGCGTCGCGCCGTGGCGAATACCGTGTCGTCAACCTGCACGTTGCCAAGAAGTGGCAGAAATTGCACGCGCGGTTCACCGCCCGATGCGTTCAAGAGGACTAGCTGGCCATCTCCCTGATCGTCGAGCAGTACATCGCCCGCAGGCGTTAGCGTCATTGAATCCGGATCGGTCAGGTTGAGGGTCGACACCGTACCAAATGGAATGTTGCTGGCGTCAAGCGAGCCTCTCAGTACCGGCGTGACGTCGATCGTGTAACTGTTTGCGTCGAGGTGCACAACGCGGACTATCGCGGGTCCCATGTTCTTGCCGCTAGCATTAAGGGTGGGATTGGACGCACTGAAATACGCCTGGCCGTCCTTGAACACGATGTCGTCATAGCCGCCTCCGTGCAGCGTCCTGGCGAAGGAATACGGCTTGGATGCCTGGCCTGTCGCCGGATTGATAATGACGAGGTTCGGATTCGCATCCTCGTTCTGCATCGCCCAGATCTCGCGCGTGTACGGATTGACCTTCAGGCCATCATTGTGTCCCGTGACTTGATACGTCTTCAAGACACTGCCGTCCTGTGCGTATTCGACAATCAAGCTCATCGCACCATTCGAGCCATCCGGTGCACCGTTGTTTGCGTAGCCGACCCAAACGTGGCCATCAAGCACTGCCAGTGAGTCCGGTGCGCTCATGAGGCCGCCGGAGCCAGTTGCGAACACAGCCAGGCTAAAACCCGGCGTGACCACCGGCTTCGCCGAGGTCTGCGCGGACGCACCGGACGCAAAAGACAGCACGACGAGTGCAAGCGTGCTGCAATGAATAATGCGGCGGGCGGCAGCAAAAGGTCGAATGTAGTGCATGTTCTGCTCCTGAGAGACGTTCATCTTCGGATTGGTTGGGGACGGCAGACCGCCCCCAGGACGTGCGGCTGTAATGCCTTGTAACCACGCAGGAGACATGGAAGCAGGCGATCGTGACCAAGAGGTGTCACAAAGGAGCTAAAAAAATAGAAAAAAAATCCGTTACCGATCCGTAAGTCTCACTCTCCAATTAATGCAAGGTCCATTACGATTTCCGCATACGTACGCCGTCGATCGCTCGAAGCGACCTTTGTGCCTGGCTCGCAGAATTCATTGCGACCGGCCAGCAACAATAAATTTCGGCATGACGGTCGCGAGCCTATGCGCCCGTTCTTGAGGTTCCCTCGGTTTTTCGCCTTCCAGAGGCCCGTGGTTATGCAGCCGCATCCTTGGTCTGCTGAGCTTTGAGCCAGTCTTTCAGGAACTGATCCGGCGATACGAAGTCGAGCGACGAATGACGACGTCTGCGGTTATAAAACACTCGATGTATTCGAACAAGTCCGCCATCGCTTCCTGATGGGTACGGTATCGCGTAGCATGCACCCGTTCGTTCTTCAGACTGTTGAAGAAGTTCTCCGTCGGCGCATTGTCCCAACAATTGCCCTTGCGGCTCATCGAGCAACGCATGCCGTATTGCACCAGCTTGCGCTGGAAGGCATCGCTTGCGTATTGGCTACCCCTGTCCGAATGATGCAGCGCGCCGGGCTCGGGCCGGCGTCGGAACCACGCCATCGTCAGCGCGTCCGTCACGATGTCAGCCGTCATGCGCGGCTTGATCGACCGGCCGACGACCTCCCGGTTGAACAGGTCCAGCACGATCGCAAGATACAGCCAGCCTTCATCGGTCCAGATGTACGTGATGTCCGACGTAAAGACCTGATTCGGCGCCGTCGGCGTGAAGTTGCGCGCCAGCAGATTCTCAGCGACCGGCATCTTATGCTTCGAGTCCGTCGTGACGCGGTAGCGGCGCTTGTGACGGGCCCGGATGCCATTGCCGCGCATGAGCCGCTCAACCCGCTCCTTGCTGGCCGGAAAGCCGCGTGCGCGAATCTCCTCGGTCATCCGCGGGGAGCCATAGGCGCCTTTGACCTCGGCATGGATAGACCGGATCAGGGCGAGCAACTGTGCATCTGTGAGGCGCTTGCGCCCGGGCGTGCCGTCGCGCTTCCACGCCCGATAGCCATTCAGGCTGACCGACAGGACCCCGCACAGCGCCGACAGCGGATAGTGACGGCGATGCGAATCAATCCAGGCGTACTTCACAGGAGGTCCTTCGCGAAGAACGCCGCCGCTTTTTTTGCGATTTCAAGTTCCATCTGCAGGCGCTTGTTCTCGGCCCGCAAGCGTGACAGTTCCATCTGCTCCAGCGTGACAACCTTTGTCCCCGGGCCGTTGAGCGTGCCTGCCTCATCGGCCTTGACCCAGTTGCGCAATGACTGGTGTGAAATCCCCAGCTCTCGAGCGACGTCCCGCGCGCTTTGCCCGTCTTTCACTCGCTGCACCGCGAGCGCCCTGAACTCCGCGGTGTATGCCTGCTTCGGTATTTTGAACATCGATTCTTTCCTTCCTTCGGGTCGAGTTTACACACGACCTGCTGGAAGGCGAAATTTCGAGGGAAGCTCAGAGCGCCGGCACCCCATCCCTCTTCCCGTTTGACCGTTAGAACACACACTTTCGATAGGCACGTGCCTTGGCAGATGTATTGTCGACGCCCGGCTGAGCGCCATGATCTTCTCCGATGCGCTTCGTTATTCCTCGGCGAGTCCCGCTTCGCCGCGTTCAGGCCTTCAACACCCCGAAGATCTCACTCAGCATCGCCTTTGCATCACCGAACAACATGCGGTTGTTGTCCTTGTAGAAGAGCGGGTTGTCGACGCCCGCATAGCCCGAGGCCATGCTGCGTTTCATCACGATCGAGGTCTTCGCCTTCCAGACCTCCAGCACCGGCATGCCTGCGATCGGGCTCGCCGGGTCCTCCTGCGCCGCCGGATTCACGATATCGTTCGCGCCGATCACCATCGAAACATCCGCCTCGGGGAAATCCGTGTTGATCTCGTCCATCTCGAGCACGATGTCGTAGGGCACCTTCGCTTCGGCCAGCAGCACGTTCATGTGCCCCGGCATGCGGCCCGCCACCGGGTGGATTGCAAACCGCACGTCGACGCCCTTTTCGCGCAGCAGCTTCGTGAGTTCGAAGACCGTGTGCTGGGCCTGCGCCACCGCCATGCCATAGCCCGGCACGATGATCACGCGCTTCGCGTCGCGCAGCAGTTCGGCGGTTTCGGCGGCGCTCACTGCCACCGCTTCGCCGGCCGGCTGCGCGCTCGCGCCGCTCGCTGTTGCGGGCACGCCCGCGCCACTGCCAAATCCGCCCGCGATCACGCTGATGAAGTTGCGGTTCATCGCGCGGCACATGATGTACGAGAGGATCGCACCCGACGAGCCCACCAGCGCGCCGATCACGATCAGCAGGTCGTTGCCGAGCATGAAGCCGGTGGCCGCCGCTGCCCAGCCCGAATAGCTGTTGAGCATCGACACCACCACGGGCATGTCGGCGCCACCGATCGCCATCACCATGTGCACGCCGAACAGCAGCGAGATCACCGTCATCACGACTAGCGGCATCATGCCGTCCTGAATCGTCTCTGCATGCAGGAACGCGCGACCGTAGTAGATCACGATCAGCAGCGCGGCCAGGTTCAGCCAGTGCCGTGCGGGCAGCAGCAGCGGTTTGCCGCCGATCTTGCCCGACAGCTTGCCGAACGCAATGACCGAGCCTGCGAAAGTCACCGCTCCGATCAGGATGCCTACGTAAATCTCGACTTCGTGGATGGCCTTCTCTGCGCCAGTGAATTGCACCGACGTATCGATGTAGCTGGCAAAGCCTACCAGGCAGGCCGCGAGACCAACCAGGCTGTGCATCAGCGCGACGAGTTCGGGCATCTGCGTCATCTGCACCTTCTTCGCGGCGAACAGGCCGACCGCGCCGCCGACGACCAGCGCAGCGACGACATACGGAATGCCTTCGGCCGACACGCGCGGACCGAGCACGGTTGCCAGCACGGCGATGAGCATGCCGATCATGCCAAGCAGGTTGCCGCGGCGCGCGGTCTCGGGATTGGCGAGCCCGCCAAGGCTCAGGATGAAGAGAATCGCCGCGCCGATATAGGAGACGGTAGTGAGGTTCGAAGTCATTGTTGTCGTCCCCTTATTTGCGGAACATCGCCAGCATGCGGCGCGTCACCGCGAAGCCGCCGAACATGTTGACGGCCGTAAGTGCCAACGCGCCCACGGCCAGGCCAAGAATCAGCCCGGATGGCCGGTCACCCGCAGCGGACTCGCCTAGCGGCGGCGCAACCTGCACCAGCGCGCCGATGGCGATGATCGACGAGATCGCATTGGTCACGCTCATCAGCGGCGTGTGCAGCGACGGCGTGACGTTCCAGATCACCATGTAGCCGACGAAGCAGGCCAGCACGAACACCGTGAAGTGCGAGAGGAACGTGGCTGGCGCAAACAGCCCCACCATCAGAAAGGCCAGCGCACCAATGCCAAACGCGATGGCCAGCGACTTCGCTGACATCGGTTCGCTGCTGCCGTGGCCCTTCTTCGGCGCGGCCGCCGCCGCAGCAGCCGCGGGCTGGGGTTTGGGTGCGACGGCCGGCTGCTTGATCGGTGGCGGCGGCCAGGTAATGTTGCCCTCCTTGATGACCGTGAGGCCGCGGATGGCGTCGTCATCGAAATCGACGTTGATCGTGCCGTCCCTGGTCTTGCACAGTTCCTCGACCACGCGCAGCAGGTTGTTGCCATACAACGTGGATGATTGCCTCGCCAGACGCGAGGCGAGATCCGTGTAACCGACGATGGTCACGCCGTGACGCACCACCGCCTCGCCGGGCACAGTGAGTTCACAGTTGCCGCCCTGCTCGGCCGCCATGTCCACGATCACGCTGCCCGGCCTCATCGACTGCACCATTTCAGCCGTGATGAGCTTCGGAGCCGGCTTACCTGGAATGAGCGCCGTGGTGATGATGATGTCCGCGTCCCTCGCCTGCTGCGCGTACATCGCGCGCTGTGCCTGCTGGAAGCCCTCGCTCATGACCTTCGCATAGCCGCCACCGCCCGAGCCTTCCTCCTCGTAGTCGACCTTGACGAATTCGCCCCCCAGCGACTTCACCTGGTCGGCCACCTCGGCGCGCGTGTCGTTGGCGCGCACGATCGCGCCGAGACTGGCCGCGGTGCCGATCGCAGCCAGGCCGGCCACGCCCGCGCCAGCAATGAAGACCTTGGCCGGCGGGACCTTGCCGGCGGCGGTGACCTGGCCGTTCAGGAAGCGGCCGAACGCATGGGCTGCCTCGATCACCGCGCGGTAGCCGCTGATGCCGGCCATCGAGGTGAGCGCGTCCATCTTCTGCGCGCGTGACAGCGTGCGCGGCAGCGAATCGATCGCCAGCACGGTGGCGCGCTTCGCGGCGAGTTGCTGCATCAGTTCGGGATTCTGGGCCGGCCACACAAAGCCGATCAGCGTGGCGCCCTCGCGCATCAGCGCCACTTCCTCGCTGCTCGGCGGACGTACCTTGAAAACGACGTCACTGCGGGCCCAGAGTTCGACAGCCGTTGCCACGACCTCTGCACCCGCAGCACGGTAATCACCATCGCCAAAGTTCGCACCTGCGCCGGCGCCGCTTTGCACGGCTACCGCGACCCCCAGCTTGATCAGTTTCTCGACCACCTCGGGCACGGTCGCGACGCGCCGCTCTCCGGTGGCTGTCTCCAGAGGAATGCCAATCAGTAATGTCATATTGTCAATCGATGGTAGTGGCCGTCGCAACGAAATCGGGCCTGCGCTTCAGCCTTTATCGCAGTAAGGAGCGCGGCACGAACAATTTCGATATATAAAGTACTACTTATATTTAGAGGTCTCCGATCGCACCACGAATGCAAGCGTTTCAGCGCACGGGCTACCGCCTACTTCAACGTCTTCACTGAGCTTTCAGTCACTCACTTTCAGAGCCGTCGAAAACTCTACTGTTTTGCATCCGATTCCACAGGCACAACTGCCTGGCGCGTCCGTTTGGCAGTTGACGCAGCATCGAGATTGCTTTCAGCAGTCTCCACGGCTTGCCTGGCGGTTTTCACAGCAGTTTCATACGCCGAATTGGCTGTCTCGGTTGCGCTCGTGATGAATGTCTTCCAGGCCGCCAGTACGGACTCACTTCCCGCCGGCGCATTCTTCGTGAGATCGTCGATGAAAGACTGCGCATCGCTCTGGAACTGCTTGCCCTGTGCTTCTGCGAGCGCAGCAAAATCGGCTTGGGTGCTAGAGACGATTTCGAAGACGTGGTGCCAGTATGACTGCACTCTTTCAACGGCAGGCTGCGCCAGAATCGAGTGTTGTGAAAACGTTTCCTGAGGCTCTATGGCAGAAAGTGCCTTGACGGCGAATTCCTGATTTTCAGCGAGGGTCGATTTGACCGCCTGCACATTCAGTTCGGCCAGCTTTTCAATGCCTTCAAATGCCTTGTTCAGGAAAACAAACGATGTTTCGACGCCGGCTTTCTGCGCGGCGACAAGTTGCTCCGTCGTCAGAGTGCTCATCCAGGGCTCCATGAAAGGTGGTAGTGTCCGACTGTCCACACGAGACGCTCACGGACAATAAGACACAGAACACAGTCGGTGGTGCGATGCAGCAATCCCCATTCTAAGGTCGAGTTGAAGTCTGTCAATCGTTTGTTCGTGGCAGCCGCTTCATGTATCGCAAGCGAATCGGCAAACACATTGTCAGCTTTGGTGTTCAGGCGCTTACCAGGTATAAACCCGCACAAGAAATGCGCTATCGTCGCAAAGGCGAAAATTCGTATAACAACTGTTTGCAATGCAGCAAATGGCGCGTCGCGATCCGTCTTTCCGCACGCCCCGGAGGAAACCGCATGGCTATCCGTGCCGCGGCGCAGGAGGCGATGTGTGCGCCCGTGTTGCCGAGTCGCCACGGGGGGAATCGCGGTCGAGTTCTTCAAACAATCAGGATGACGTATGACGAATGTGACCACTCAAGGTCACATTGCTTCGTTCGCTCCCGCGCTTTCCTCCGCGCCGCCACGCCAGAAAGAAACCGGTTCCGATTCCATCCCTTTCAGTGCAAGCTGGCGTACGTCAGTTTCCGCAGCGTAGCGGCCGGCCAGTCGACGTGGTTGACCATTGCGTCTCAATCTGGTCCCAAACAGATCGTCTCCGGCTTGCAGGGCCATTTACGCGTCGGGTTCGTCGAGAACGCGGTATTGAGCGGCATTGTCTCGCATGCCTTGCGCGAATTCGAACAGGCGGTCCCGCACGTGACACTCGAACTTCAGCCAATGAACACGCCGGAGCAACTCGAATCGATTGTCGCGGGACGGCTCCACGGTGGTTTTTACTACCATGCGTAACCTTCTGCAATCCCTCCTGCTCGGCATCGTGCGCATCGTCGTGGGCGCGCACGGGCGCTACGCCACAACGCCGCCCAATGCGCAGCAGACGATCTACTTCGCCAACCACGCGAGCCACGTCGACACGCTAGCCATTCTGGCGGCACTACCGTCAGACCTCAGGGAGAACGTGAGGCCCGCGGCCGCCAGGGACTATTGGGACGCGACGCCCGCCCGCCGCTTCATCGCCACGCACGTCCTGCGCGTGGTGTTCGTCGAGCGCAAGCACGAGAGCGGCAGCGATTCGCTCGAACTCGTGAAGGACGCGCTCGCAGCCGGCTTCTCGATCATCCTCTTCCCCGAAGGGACGCGCAGTCTGACCGGCGAGATCGGCCCATTCAAAACAGGCCTCTACTGGCTCTCCGCGCAGTTCCCTGACGTCGCACTCGTGCCCGTGCATCTGTCCAACCTCGCGCGCGCGATGCCTAAAGGCAAGCTGCTACCCGTCCCAATCGCCTGTCAGGTTTCGTTTGGCAACGAGATCGTCCGCGCGGACGCGGACAACAGCGATGACAAGGACGCATTCCTCGAGCGAGCGCGCGACGCTGTGGTCAACCTGCAAAACTCCGCAGAAGGAACGCCATGCCACACGTCTTCTGGATGACGCTCATTGGCGTGCTCGGCCTGCTCTGTATCTCAACGGCGACAGGCGCGGTCCTGCGCGCACGCATGGGCGCGGGCAACCCACTCGTTCGCAACCTGAACGAGCGCACCGCCACCTGGCGGCTGATGATTGCCGTGGTAACGGTCGCACTTTCGCTCGGCACGGGCGCGACGCTCGTGCTCTTTTTCTTGTGCTCGTTCCTCGCGTTGCGCGAATTTATGACCCTCACGCCGACCAAGCCGGCTGACTACTGGCCGCTCGTGCTGACCTACTATGTTGTACTGCCCGCGCAGTACGTGATCCTCGCGTTCAATTGGTGGGCGCTCGCCGCAATCTTTATCCCCGTATACGTATTCGGCGGACTGGCCTCGGCCGCCGCATTCTCTCAGGACACCGAAGATTTTCTCGAGCGCAATGCCACAATCAATTGGGCCGTGATGGTGTGTATCTACTCTCTCAGCCACGCGCCCGCCTTGCTTTTGCTCAAATTCCCGGGCCACTTCAGCAATAATGGGCCCCTTCTGTTTTTCCTTCTTCTCGTGGTCCAGTCGAGCGACGTCTTCCAGTACGTCTGCGGCAGGCTCTGGGGAAAACACAAACTCGCACCGCTTGTGAGCGCCTCCAGAACATGGGAGGGACTCCTCGGAGGCGGCGCGCTTGCGATCGGTCTTGGCACCTTGCTACACGGCCTTACGCCCTTCAATGTGTGGCAGGCAGCGGGGATGTCTGCCGTGACGGTCGTGGCGGGCTTTTTCGGCGGCTTTGTGCTTTCGGCAGTGAAACGCTCACTGGGAGCGAAAGACTGGGGGCATCTCGTCGCTGGTCACGGCGGGATGCTTGACCGCGTCGACTCAATCTGTTTCGCAGCGCCGATCTTTTTCCATCTCACGCGTTTTTTCTTCGCTCAGTCCTGACGCAGCGTGATCGTTGAGTATCATCGATGCTCCTTTGCGGTATCTAGCCGGTCGCGCACGATCGTAACGGAGCACGGTGCATACGCGATTACTTGCCTCGCGATGGAACCCAGCAGCCAGCGATCAAAGGCAGTATGTCCGCGATGTCCTACAACTACGTGGTCAATGTTATGTCGCTCGGCATACAGCACGAGTTCCTTGGCCGGATGCCCAACAACCATCTCATATTGGACAGTGACTCCGGACAACCCAAGCTTTCCCTTGAGCCCGGTGATCAGGTCCTGACAATGGCGTTTTTCGATCTCGAGCAACTCAGGCCGCTCATAGGCCAGCTTACCCCAGTCGGGTGGACGAGCAACCGCAAGAATGTGCAGCCGCGCCCCTTCCTTTTCCGCGAGATTTTTTGCGAAGCGGACTGCCCCCTCTGCGGAAACCGAGCCATCGTAACCCGCGAGAATGTCGTGCATGATTGCCTCCATATGTGCCAGACCACCTGTACACATCCGTCATCCCTTCGGTCGAAACGTCATGACAAAGCGCGTCGGCGTGCTGCCGTTGACATCCGCTGGCATAGGGAACGAATTCTCGACTGCGGTCACCACGGCGCGATCCCACCGCGGATTCCCGCTCGGACGTTGGACCGTGACACTGAGCAGCGCGCCGCTGGGCGTGCACGTGACAGCGATTACCGCAGACGGATCGCCCTCGATATCGAACGGCGCGAGAACGTTGGCGCGCACCCGACGTGCCACCTTCTCGGCGTACCCCGCTGACACGGCCCGCCCGCTATCCATCAAAGGCCTGCCGGCGATGTCCTGCAGCGCGGCGAGACGTGCTGCCCGCTCTTGCTCCATCGGACGATTTCTTTGCTGCGCAACGGCCACTTGAAGTTGACCCGCAAAAACGGACACCTATGCTTTTGATCTGGAGGTGTCGAAATGGGCAGGCATCGTACCCCATACCCTGTGGAATTCCGGGCCCACATGGTCGAGCTGGTTAAGTCCGGCAGAACGCCTGAGGAACTGGCGCGCGAGTTCGAGCCGACCGAACAGACGATCAACAACTGGGTCGCGCAGGCCGATCGCGATGCGGGTGTGCGTCACGACGGGCTGACCACGGCCGAGCGGCAGGAACTCACACGGTTGCGTCGTGAGAACCGGCAACTGAAGATGGAGCGGGACATTCTCTCGCAGGCCGCGGCCTGGTTCGCGAGGGAGACGGGAGCCGTTGCGCCGAAGGGCGGTACGGATTCATGAGAGCGAACCGGGCCAGGTGGCCCATTGCCACAATGGCACGGCTACTCAGGGTCTCCACGAGTGGCTACTACGCATGGCTGGCGCGTGAGCCGTCGAAACGCTCGTGCAGCGATGCTCAACTGCTCGAGCGTATCCGCACGCTCCATTCGAGTTCGCGCGGCACGTATGGTGCGCCACGTATCCATGCGCAGCTCGCACGTGAAGGCGTGCACGTTGGACGCAAGCGGATCGCACGCCTGATGCGCATGGCCGGCCTGCATGGTGCGAGCCGGCGGCGCTGGCCACACACCACGCGGCAACGCGCGGGGGCACGGCGCGCTCCGGATCTGGTGCGTCGGCACTTCTGTGCGGAGGCGACAAACATGCTGTGGGTAGCGGACGCCACCTACATCCCGACTGGCGAGGGGTTTCTGTATCTGGCCGTAGTTCTCGACGTGTTCAGTCGCCGAATTGTGGGCTGGGCGATGTCAAGCCATCTGTACACCGAACTGATGCTGCGCGCACTCGATATGGCGTTGCTGCAGCGACGCCACGAGGGCGTAATTCTACATTCGGACCAGGGATGTCAATACACCTCCATTGCCTTCGGACGGCGCTGCCGCGAAGCCGGCGTGCAACCGTCGATGGGGACGGCCGGAGACGCGTACGACAACGCCATGTGCGAATCGTTCTTCGGCACGCTTGAAGCGGAGCTGCTCTCGCGAGAGCACTTTGCGACCCATGAACAGGCGAGGCAGTGCATCTTCTGGTTCCTCGAGGGTTGGTACAACGTACGCCGCCTGCACAGCAGCATTGGCTATCGTTCGCCGCTTGAATTCGAAAACCTCAACGTTAAAAGGCAGACCGTATCGCCTTGCGGGTTGCCCACCGGCGGGCAGCGTCATGGTCGTGAGAGGCGACCCGCCGCCCGCCCGTGGACAACCCGCGACTCAACACTCAACGGAGGTTAGATCGCATCAAATCGCTGGCTGCAAATCCATCCGTCGAACCGGGTCAGCCTCAACTCCCCTCGGCAGAGACGCCCGCGCTACCACGCCGGCGCGTACGGTCCTCGAGTCGAGTCTATGCAGTCGCTGTGGCTTGACCGCGTCGCTGCGGTGCCGCGCAAACGGCGTCTGGTCGTTCGCGGTAACGAGCGGGGCAGGCGCTGCCAACGCCCCGGATGGCCACTCCCGGTTGGGCGTGCGCGGGACCTGGACCGCCGGCGGCAAAGGCGCAATGAACCCTGTGAAGACAGAGTCCGAGCCGGTCGATGCATTCTGCGGGCCACGCGTGCCGACGAATACCAGTGACAACAGCACGACGTGCAGGGTCACCGCCAATGCAAACGCGCGCCCCTTGCCGCGCTCGCGCGGCGGTCGAAGCTGCAGGCTGGATCTGGTGCTCATGGCGGATCAACGCCGGCCCGCCTCCCCTCTCAGGAGGCTTGGCGATCCGGTGCCCAGGTTGCTGCCTCTTCCAGTGTAGTCCGGTTACAGCCGCAAATCCCGGCCGGTGATCGCGTGTACCGGCGCAGCGGGCAGTCCGCGCGGGCGAGCCACTTGTGATTCAAAGTTAAAGATACTTTGAATATTGACCCCTCTTTATCCGGTCTTATTCTCGATAAATAACGAACAAACACCCCATTGTTCTGGGGCGAGCTGGCTGACGCCTGCAAGGGTTGCCGAAGCTCCGCGAAGAAACGCTCCTGCGAAGCACGGCCGATCATCGTGCTCGAGTGGGCCGCCGATCAGGATCCGACCTTCCGCCGCGTGTTTTGTCGCGAGTTCCTGCCCGAACTGAAACGGATGGGGCGCACCGTGATTGCGATCTCGCACGACGACCGATTCTTCGACACCGCGGATCGCATCGTGCGCGCGAGCGACGGGCGAATCGTCGCTACCTCTACAGAAACCCCATTTCCTTTTGCATCGAAGAATCGTGCAAGGAATCAAGAGTATCGTGCTAACACGTCTCCGACGCGCGTGCCATTCTAGGTAGCTAGCCATCACAGGAGGGCAATATGCTGAACGCGCGCAAGCTTGGACGTGAAGGACTCGTCGTTTCGGAGATCGGGCTGGGGTGCATGGGGATGTCCTATGCGTACGGCACACCCGATGACGCCGAGTCGATCGCCACCATCCATCGGGCGATCGAACTGGGTTGCACGTTCCTCGATACCGCAGAGATCTATGGTCCTTTCGCCAACGAGGAACTGCTCGGACGCGCGCTGAAAGGGCGTCGTCACGCGGTGACGATCGCGACGAAATTCGGCTTCAAGATCGACAACGGGGTACGCGGCCTCGACAGCCGCCCCGAGCACATCAAGGCGGTGATCGACGCGTCGCTGGCCCGGTTGCAGACCGATCACATCGATCTGCTCTACCAGCATCGCGTGGATCCCGCCGTGCCGATCGAGGATGTGGCGGGCGCGGTCAAGGACGCGATCGCCGCGGGCAAGGTGCGCTATTTCGGCTTGTCGGAAGCGAGCGTCGATACCATCCGGCGCGCCCATGCCGTGCAACCCGTCTCGGCCATGCAAAGCGAGTATTCGCTATTTGAGCGCGGCGTCGAAGACAAGGTGCTGCCGGCCCTGCGCGAGCTGGGTATCGGCTTTGTGCCCTACAGTCCGCTTGGCCGGGGCTTCCTGACCGGCAATGCCAGGCGGGCGGAGGACCTTCCCGCCGACGACTGGCGAGCGGCCAACGATCCGCGCATACAGGGCAGCAACTTCGATACGAACGTCAAGCTCGCGGATTTCATCAAGGCCCTTGCCGACGAGAAGTCCGTGACACCGGGCCAGCTCGCGCTCGCGTGGCTGCTCGTGCAAGGTGACGATCTGGTGGCGATCCCCGGCACCAAGCGGCGCAAGTACCTCGAAGAGAACGTGAACGCAGCGTCAGTTCGTCTGACGCCTGAGGAACTGGATCGCATCCGGAGTTTCCTTGCCGGACACCAGACCGCAGGCACACGTTACCTGCCGCCCATGCTGTCACATCTCGACCGCTAGCGGACGCCAATCACCATCGCGTTCTGCCCGCCCAGCGGTTCGACTCTGATCTCCCGAAAGCCCGCCTCGGCCATCCATTCGCGGCACTGCCTGGCGGTATAGTCGAAACCGCCGGGCGTCTCGATCAGCATGTTCAGACTCATCAGCAAGCCGAACGCATTGTGCCTGCGCTCGTCGTCGATCATCGCGTCATAGACGATCAGACATCCACCAGCGGGCAACGCCCGATAACTCCTCGCGAGCAATTCGCGCTTCTGTTCGAGATTCCAGTCGTGAAGAATGTGTCCCATCACGAGGACGTCGGCTGAAGGCAACGCGTCCTTGAAGAAGTCGCCCGGATGAAAGTGAATTCGATCCTGTAGCGCGTTCGCCGCGATGTAGTCGTCGAACACCGGAGCGACCGCGGGCAGATCGAACCCAATTCCTGAAAGATGCTCGTGCGTACGCGTAATCTCCGCCACGAGGGCACCCTGCGCGGTGCCGACGTCGACGACCGAGCGATAGTTCTGCCAGGGAAATTTTTGCGCAATCTCCTTTGCCAGATCCAGGCTGACACCCGTCATTGCGCCCAGAAACTCACGGAGCACGCGTTCGTCACGATAGATTGCCTCGAACGCATTGCCGCCCTGCTTTGCTTCGTTCTGCGGCAGACCCGTGCGCAACGCTTCGGTCAGCGAGCCCCAGAACGGGTATAGGCGGTTGTTAGCCATGAGCAGCAATCCGGCGATACTGCCCGGTTTTGCTCTGTCCAGAAATGCACCGGCGTCAGCGGTATTCCGGTACATGCCGTCGTCTCGATCCAGGACCCCTAGCGCGACCAGCGCGTCGAGAAAATCCTGTGCCGATCTCGGATGCAACTGCATTTGCTCCATCAGTTGTGGTGCTGTGCGCGGCCCTCTGCCCAGAACGGTGAACAGGTCGAGTTCGACTGCGGATAGCAGCGTCTTCGAGGCCCAGAAACCCATGGCCAGCTGCAGCAGCTTTTGCGGAGAAGCGGCAGTTGCATTCCCGGTTTCAGACGTCAAGGTGCCCGATTGCGTTTCCATTGTCTTGCCTCCGTTCTCAGATGACCAAGGGTCTCGATGGCTTTGCTTCGCTGCGCGAATCTTCTTTGCGTCAACAGAACACCTTGCGGGCGAACACTATTCCGCGCCTGCCTCAACTTCCAGGCATGCGCATTCGGTCCTGGTAGACGCGTCCGGTAGACATCCGCCTTTCGGTAATGGCTTGCGCACGTTCGGTCACCGTTGCCAGGATGTGCGCCGGCGCCGTTTCCGGAGAACCGGACTGGAACGGAGGCTGCGGGTCATAGGCCATATACAGTTGCAGTTCCTGGGCGACCGTCTCTCCGCGCAGCAGCGAGACCACGATCAAGGAGCCATCGATTCCCGACGTCACGCCACCCGCGCTGATCAGTTGGCCGTCGATTACAACACGCTCGCGACTCGGAATCGCGCCGTAGAGCGGGAGGACGTCCAATGCCGTCCAGTGCGTCGTAGCACGCTTGCCATGCAGCAGGCCAGCCGCACCGCAGAGCAGCGCGCCGGTACAGACCGAAAAGACGTAGCGCGCGCCTGCTGCCTGGCTGCGAATGAACGACAGAACGGTTTCGTCGTGCATCAAGGCCTCCTGGCCGTGTCCGCCCGGAACCAGGAGGACGTCGAGCTGCGGCGCCTCTTCAAACGTGGTGTCGGCGAGCAACTGCATGCCAGCCAGATCGCGAACCGGGTTCTTGTCCTTCCAGAGCGTCATGAACGACGAATTCGGCACTCGCGCCAGCGCCTCGAAAGGTCCGGTGAAATCGCACTGGTCCATGTTCGGGAAGATGATCCCGCCAAGTTTCAGGTGAACGTCCAGGGGAATCGTCATATCCGTCTCCGTTTGGAATGCAGAACACCAGGCGTGACCCGCGAGGAGGGGACAAGCGCCTGCCGCCCCCCTCTCTGGCGCATCAACGCCTGGTCCTTAACCCTGCCACGCGTATTGCTGGAACATCTCCTCGAGCGGCGGGTTGGCGACGCTGCCGGTATAGTTCGTCATCGTCGACGCAGCTGCCGTTGGTGACGGCATTCGTCAGCAACAGGGTCTGAACCTGTGCCTCCGTGAAGCTGCCGCCGTGAGCCTGCTGAAACACGGCGGTCAGGCCATTGATGAGCTTTGGCGAACCGGCAATTGCACCGGCAATGTTGGGGACCATGCCGAATGCTTCGGCAAGACCTCGAAATGCCGGTTTCGAGCCTTCCGGTGCCGATTCGAATGTATATACGGGGAAGTTAGCCATGGTGTTTGCTCGGGAGGTGGACACGTGCATCGGGGGGCGATCACACGACAAGCAAAGAGTAGTGATGTGCCGCAGCCTCGCCAATTACATGGCGTGTAATAGAAGATAGTCGTTCAGGCATCCAGCGAAAGCAACCGCGCCTGCACGCAAAAACGGAGAGTCGAACAATGCACCATCTCGGCGTTGCGGTCATTGTGTTTGCCTGCGTGTTCGCCAGCGCCCTGCTCGGCCTGTATCTGCACACCAGGCTGCCGGAACGCCATCTCGGCGACGAATCGGTCAGCGTCATTAAGCTGACGATTGGATTGATCGCCACCATGGCCGCATTGGTGCTCGGGCTGCTGATCTCGTCGGCGAAAAGCTCGTTCGATGCCGCGAACGCCGCGGTCGTACGCGACGCCACCGACATCATTCTGCTCGATCGCACACTGGCCCAGTATGGTCCGGAGACGCAGGAGATCCGGGCCTTGCTGAAGCAGGGTCTCGCCGCCGGCATCCAGAAGATCAGTTCGGGCGATCCGGGGCAACTGGCGAGCATGCGCAGCCCGGAGGAACTGAAACGCGGGGAAAATATTCAACGCAAACTCGCGGAACTGTCGCCGACCAGCGAAACGCAACGCCGGCTACAGTCGCGCGCCATTCAGATCGCCGGCGACGTGCTGGCGATGCGCGAGCTTGCGCTGCTGCAGGCGGCAGGCTCGACCCCGATGCCGCTACTGCTGACGCTCGTGTTGTGGCTGTGCATCATCTTCGGCTCGTTTGGGCTGTTCACATCACCCAACGCGACTGTCGTCATCACGTTCTTTCTGGGCGCGATATCCACCTCCATCGCCATCTTTCTGATCCTGGAAATGAACACGCCGCTCGGCGGAATCGTCGCCGTCTCCCTCGCGCCGGTGCTTGAGGCGCTCTCCATACTCGGACAGTAGTCGTCGCGCTAGCGCATAGAAGTTTTGCCGCTGCGATCGACATCGCGCGTTAGTTCGTTCGTTCAGGCCTTCCGGTTACAGCCGGAAGCGCTTTTTTTTGCGCTCGCAAGCTCCCCCTCTCCCTTCGAATATCTTCACGCAAAAAAAATCGACCGGTGTAACCGGCCTCCAGCGTCGCGCGAATTAGCTGGTGTATCCGCGACGGATACCTCAAATCTCAATCACTGGAGAACGTCCATGTCCGCAAAGACCGCTGTTAGTTCCGCCCTGCTTGCAGGTGCCGTTGCCAGCCTGCTGGCTTCAGTCGCGCATGCCGCACCGCTCACGAAGGAAGAGATGAGCGCCGCCGTCGCCGCTCACAAGGAGAAGTGCTTCGGCGTCGCGCTGAAGGGGCAAAACGACTGCGCCGCCGGTCCCGGCACGACCTGTCAGGGAACCTCGACGGTCGACTTCCAGGGCAACTCGTGGAAGTTCGTTCAGGGCGGCACCTGCTCGAGCATCGTCGTACCCGGCGGTGGCCACGGCTCGCTCACGCCGATCAAGTCCTGATCGCTACGACCACGCAAGAGAGGGGACGGTCATGAACACTTCCATGCAATCAGCGGCGAGGTCCGGCCGTCCCCTTCGCACGGCGCCTGACGCGGCTGCGCTCGTAGGCACGAGCTTCAAGCATGAGCATCTCACGGCGATTCTCGAAGACGGACTGCAGGACGGCTTCTTCGAGGTGCACGCCGAGAATTATATGGGCGCAGGCGGGCCGCCGCACCGCGCATTGAACGCGATCCGCGAGCGCTATCCGGTCTCGCTGCACGGTGTGTGCATGTCGATCGGCGGACCGGACCGGCTCGACGCCGGCCATCTCGCGCGCTTTGGCGAGCTGGTCGCGCGCTACGAACCCGCAGTCGTTTCCGAACACCTCGCGTGGTCTTCGCATGGCGGCACGTTCTTCAACGATCTGCTGCCCCTGCCTTACACGCAGGCGACACTCGACAAGGTCTGCGAACACATCGATCAGATGCAGGCAGCCATTGGACGTCCGATGCTGCTCGAGAATCCGTCGACGTACGTGGCGTTCGCCGCGTCGACGATGAGCGAAACGGAATTCATCCATGCGGTCGCGCAGCGCACGGGCTGCGGGCTGCTGCTCGACGTCAACAACGTTTTCGTTTCGGCGACCAATCACGGTTATGCGGCACGCGCGTATCTCGCGGATTTTCCTCTCGATTACGTCGGCGAGATTCACCTGGCCGGCTACAGCGAGCAGCACGACGACGAGTATGCGCCACTGCTCATCGACAGCCACGACCGCGCCATCGCCGATCCGGTCTGGGCGCTCTACCGCGACGTGATCGCGCGCACCGGGCCTATACCGACACTGATCGAATGGGACAGCCAGTTGCCTGCGTGGCCCGAACTGCGCGCACAAGCCTTGGCGGCCCGGCGGATCGTCTCCGAACTTTTTCTCGACAATGCATCGGAGTCCGATATATCAATCCTGGAGCGCACCGGCCATGAAGCCTGAACAATCCACGAACGACTACGCGACGGCCTTCGCGCCGGGACTGACGAACCCCGACCTCGCCGCACCGAACGGTGTCGTGGCGGCGCATGGCAAGGGCGTCGTCAAGCGCTACAACGTCTATCGCAACAACGTCACGGTCAGCCTCATCGATGCGCTGGCCGCGATCTATCCCGCCGTGCAGCGCATCACAGGCGTCGAGTTCTTCCGTGCGATGGCGCGCTTTCACGTGCGCGCCACGCCGCCGGCTTCGCCGCTCCTGTTCGAGTACGGGCGCGACTTTCCGTCGTTCATCGAAAGCTGGGAGTACGCACGTGACATGCCGTGGCTTGCGGATACGGCACGCATCGAGCGCGCGTGGCTCGACGCCTATCACGCCGGGGACGCCGCACCGCTTGCGGCCGACGCGTTCGCGGGCATCGACGCGGATTCGCTCGCGCAGCTGCGCTTTGTCCCGCATCCGGCCGCGCGCATCGTGCGCTCGCGCTACCCGGCCGTCGCGATCTTCGCGATGAACCGGGCGCCCGGCCCCGTCACAGCGCTGCATGCGAGCGATGCGGAAGACGCGCTCGTCACGCGGCCCGACTACGACGTGATTGTCTCGCGCCTGCCTGCGGGCGGCGCTGCGTTTCTGCTCGCTCTCATCGAGGGCATGCCGCTCGGCGCCGCCGCGCAGGCAGCCTTCGAGGAGAGCGACGCCTTCGACCTGCCGGCCAGCCTGGCCGCGATGATTTCGGCCGGCGTGTTCGCCGCCGTTCAACCAGGAGCGTAACCATGATGCAAACTCGACAGGACTCCAGACCGTCTTTCGCGGGCAACGTCGCGCACGCGATCGGCTGCGCCCGGCGCTTCATCGAACGGCTCGCCCAACCGTCGTTCGTGCAGCTCGTGCTGCGCATTGCTCTGGCCGTGCCTTTCTGGAAATCGGGCATTCTCAAGTGGCACGGTTTCCTGCAGCTCAACGACACGGCCATCGATCTCTTCACCGACGAATTCAAGCTCCATCTGCCCGGCGGTCCGTATCCGTTTCCGGCGCCGGCCCTCTTCGCGTTCCTCTCCGCGTGCGGCGAAGTCGGTTTCCCGGTGCTGCTCGTGCTCGGGTTCGGCACGCGCTTCGCGGCCGCGGGATTGCTGCTGATGACCTGCATCATCGAGCTGACGGTGCCGGACGGCTGGCCGATCCACATCACATGGGCCGCCATGGCGCTCGGCATCGCCGCCTGGGGCCCCGGCGTGATATCGATCGACTACCTGCTCGGAGACCGCGCGTACCGGTCATGAAAACGCGAGAGCTGGTCACCCGGCTCGCGAGCGACGTGTCGCCCATCGAGCGCTACGCCGTTCCGAGGCTGCTCACGCGCGCGCTGCTGCACGGCCTCGCCGCCAGCGCGGCCCTGCTGGTTGCGCTGTACGGCGTGCGCAGCGACATGCCCGAGCTGATCCTCACGACGATGTTCTGGGTGCGCCTCGCATTCCCGCTCGCGATCATCGCCGCGGCCGTGGCGCTCGCCGAGCGGCTGGGCCGCCCCGGCGCGCGCCTCAGGCTCGCCGGGCTCGCGGCGGCGCTGCCGGTGGCCTCCATGCTGCTCGCCGCCGGCAGCGTTCTGCTGGCGACGCCGCCGGGCTACCGGCTCGAGTTGATGCTCGGTACGACGTGGCGCACGGCGACGGCGAACGTCGTGCTGCTCTCGCTGCCCTCGCTCGCCACGATATTGCGCGCGATGAAGCAGCTCGCGCCGACGCGCCTCGCCCTGGCCGGCGCGGGCGCGGGTCTGCTGGCCGGCGCGCAGGGATTGCTCGTCTACTCGCTGTATTGCTCGGAGATGGCGGTCCCGTTCTGGGGTGTCTGGTACGTGCTCGCCATCGTCATCACGACCGCAGTCGGCTCGGCCGTGGCGCCGCATTGTCTGCGCTGGTGAGATTCGCTTCGACGCGGCATGCGCCGTGATGGTTCGCTCGAAAGGGTGCCGTATGTTCTGGAACGCCTTCAAACCCCTGGTCCGCTTCGCGCCCACAATACGCGCGCTTTGCATGCCGTGGCTGCTGCTTGCCACTCGCGTCTGGTTCGGGCAGGTCGTGCTCGTGCATCAGATCATGGCCATGGCGCAAGGCAATCAGGGCGGCTCAACCGGCGCCGGATTACATGCGCCGTCCAGCGTGGAGGCAGCACTGCACGGTATCGTGCCGCTCCTGCTCACCGCTGGCCTGCTGACCCGGCCCATCGCGCTCGTGCTGCTCGTTGGCGGCTACGGATCGATCGCCCTCGGTCCGGGCGGCACAACGTTTGTCTTGCTCGCCTGGCTGGTCGTGCTGGGTCCGGGAAGCTTCTCCCTCGACGCGATGTTGGCGCGAGGCCTGGCGTGGGCGCCACTGGGCCCGACCCGACAGGTCAGGAATTGCTATGCGCTGATCGAACGGTATGTGTCACCTGTGCTCCTGCTCGTCTCGCGCGCGGGCATCGCGGCATCGCTCAGTCTCGCTTCCGCATTGACGGCTTCCCTGTTCGGGCGGGCTACCCATCAAGATCTCGCGGCACTGTTCGCGTACCCCTCATGGCTCGCTGCGCTGCTCGCATTGAGCATCGCCTTCGGCTGCATGACGCGGCCCGCGATGCTCATCTATGCCGCCATGATTCCGCTCGCTGGCATCGCCATGTCCATGGACGACCGGCTGGCCATGCTGCTCCTGCTGCTGATGTTCGTCGCCACGGGGCCCGGCGTCATCTCGGTGGATCATTGGCTCGCCCGCTGGGTGCTCGACCGCCTCGAGAAAGAAGAAGGCACGCTCAATCAACGTCCCCATGTCGTGGTGGTCGGCGGTGGCTTTGGCGGGATCGAGACCGTTCGCGGCCTGCGCAATTCGCGCTGCCGCATCACTCTCATCGACCAGCGGAATCATCATCTGTTTCAGCCGCTGCTCTATCAGATCGCGACAGCAGCGTTGTCGCCCGGCGAAATCGCGACGCCGATCCGAAGCCTCTTTCGTGGGCAGCGAAACGTCCAGGTCCGTTTGGGCAGCGTCACAGGTATCGACACCACCACCCGCGAAGTGCTGATCGGCGCAGCCAGCCTGAAATTCGACTATCTCGTCCTCGCAACCGGCGCGCGTCACAGTTACTTCGGCAACGATCACTGGGCGCCGTACGCGCCCGGGCTCAAGAGCATCGAGGACGCGACCTCGATCAGGAGCCGTCTGCTGCGCGCATTTGAAGAGGCGGAAACGGCCGCCGACGAAGCAGCCCGTGCCGCGTGGCTGACGTTCATCATCGTCGGCGGAGGACCGACGGGTATCGAGCTGGCCGGCGCCATCGCGGAACTGGCGCACCACGGGATGGATCAGGAATATCGCACCATCGATCCCTCGACCTCGCGCGTCATTCTGGTTCATGCCGGCCCCCGCGTTCTGCCGACGTTCCCGCCTTCCCTGTCTGCCGCCGCGGAACGTTCCCTTCACAAGCTGGGCGTCACGATCTACCTCGATACCCGGGTGCTGGGTATCGATCAGGAGGGCGCCGACCTCGGCAAGGATCGCATTGCATCCCGAACCATCCTGTGGGCTGCCGGAGTGGCAGCGTCTCCGGTCGCCAGATGGCTGAACCAGCCAGAAGACGCGTCCGGACGAATCAAGGTGAACGACGATCTCTCTGTTGCGGCAGCTGAAGGCATCTATGCGATTGGCGATGCCGCTGCGAGTCTGGGCTGGAACGGCGCGGCAGTACCGGGGTTGGCACCTGCCGCCAAGCAGCAGGGAAGATATGCCGCGCGCGTGATCGACGCACAGCTTGCGGGTCGCCGTCCTCCGCCGCCGTTTCGATACCGGCACTTCGGCAGCCTGGCAACGATCGGGCGTCAGGCCGCGGTGGCGGAAATCGGCCCCATCCGCATGTGGGGCGCGCCGGCGTGGTGGTTCTGGGGCGCCGCACACATCGCGTTCCTCACCGGCGGGCCGAACAGGATGAAGGTCATGCTGGATTGGCTCTGGGCCTACGTCACCTACCGACGCAGCACGCGGCTCATCACCGATCCGGCTTCCGACAGGCGACCGGGTTGATCTTCGTAGTACGCGCGCCCAAAGCCCCGTCGGCAACCCGCACACGACTGCTTACACGCTATCCGGGGCCATCTGCTCCTCACGCGCGTACTGCGTGGGCGGCCGGCCGACGTGCCGCGTAAAGGCAACGCTGAACGTGCTGGCCGAGCTGTAGCCGACACGTTGCGCAATCTCGGCGATGCGGCCGTGATTGCGGCGCAACAGATCCTTCGCGAGCGCCATGCGCCAGGTCAGCAGGTATTCCATCGGTGCGACGCCGACCGCGCGGCTGAAGCGCTCGAAAAACGTCGAACGCGAGAGCGCGGCCTCCTTCGCGAGCGCGGCAACCGTCCATGGCTTCGTCGGATGTTCGTGCATCTCCCGCATCGCAGCCGCGAGGCGGCTGTCGGAGAGCCCGCGCACGAGGCCCGGTGGCGCATACGTTCCCGCCGTGGATCGCAGTGCTTCGATGAGCAGCACTTCCAGCAGGCGCGAGAGCACGACTTCACGCGCAGGCCGCTGCTCTCTCGATTCCTCGCGCACGAGTTTGACGAGTGTGGCCAGCCGCTCCTGGCCGCGGACGTGCACGAGTTGCGGCAGCAGCGAAACCAGCAGGGACGAATCCGGCGACCCGAAGCTGCAATGGCCCGCCACCATGCGCGAGTCGACGGGGTGGTCCGCAGCGCCGATCCTGAATTCGTTGTTGCCCAGCGCGACGGGCGTCACGGGCTCGACGTCCGGCGGCGGGGGCTCGAGGCTGCTCACCTCGATGCCATAGGACGCGGGAATCAGGACGAAGTCACCGGCCACGAGTTCGAGCGGCGCATGATCGTCGATCGTGATGCGGCACCCGCCATCGAGGATGACGCAATAGAAAGGCTCGCCCGCACCCGAACGACTGATGCGCCAGGGGCCGGCGCCGAGGACGAGTTTGGAGTAGCGCGCACTCGGCTGCAGCAGCGTCACGACTTCAGCCAACGGATCGATCATGGCCGGACTCCTGCAAACGAAATTCGGATCTTTGATTGTAGCAAGTACGGTCTGCGCGATCTATCGTATGGACACACGCAAACCCAAAGGAGATTCCATGCAAACCGTGCTGATCACCGGCTGCTCTTCCGGATTCGGGCTCGAGATCGCCCGCTACTTCCTGGCCCGTGACTGGCGGGTCGTCGCCACGATGCGCACGCCGCGCGACGACGTGCTGCCGCCTTCGGAGCACCTGCGCGTGCTGGCGCTCGACGTCACGAAGCCGGAGAGCATCCGCGAGGCCGTCATGGCCGCGGGCCCGATCGACGTCCTCGTCAACAATGCGGGCTATGGCGCGGCTTCCCCGGCTGAACTGGTTCCGATCGAGGCCGTGCGCGAGGTCTTCGAGACCAACACGTTCGGCACGATCGCGGTGACGCAAGCCGTGCTGCCCCAGTTCCGCGAGCGCAAGGCGGGTGTCGTCGTGAATGTTACGTCGAGTGTGACGTTGAAGGCGCTGCCGCTGATCGGCGCGTACCGCGCGAGCAAGGCGGCGGTGAACGCGTTCACCGAGTCGATGGCGCTGGAACTCGAACCGTTCGGCGTGCGGGTGCGCCTCGTGCTGCCGGGCCGCTCACTGGAGACACGCTTTGGCGATAACGCGCGTGCCCACATCCACGGCTTCGACAACGAAGCCTACGCCGGTCTCGTCAAACAAGTCCTCGCGCATCTGGAGGACACGGCGTCCCCCCTCACCCGGGCGCAGGACGTCGCCGAGGCCGTATGGCGCGCGGCGACCGACCCTTCGACGCCGATGCGCATTCCCGCCGGCGCCGATGCCGAAGCATGGGCAGCCGAGGTGAGCTAATCAACATCAGGAGATTTGCATGCAGGACAATGTCATCGCCCTCGTCACCGGAGCCAATCAGGGAATCGGTCTTCAGATCGCGAAGGATCTCGCGTCACACGGCCTCACGGTGCTCGTCGGGTCGCGCAATCTCGAACGCGGTGAAGCCGCGGCCAGGGAAGTTGGGCCGAACGCGCGTGCGCTCCAGCTCGACGTGACGGATCACGCTTCGATCGCTGCCGCCGCGCAGCGCATTCGGGACGAGCATGGCCGCCTCGACGTGCTCGTCAACAACGCCGCGATTTCAAGCACGAACCGGAAGCCCGGCCAGTCCGTCGAGGACTTCGCGAAAACTACCCGCCCGAGCAATGTCTCTATCGATGAAATGCGCGCGGTGTGGGACACCAACGTGTTCGGCGTGCTGGCCGTCTATCAGGCGATGCTGCCGCTCCTGCGCAAATCGACGGCCGCTTGCATCCTCAACGTGTCGAGTGGCGTTGGGTCGCTCACGACGAACTCGGACCCTGCGTTCCAATGGCGCTCGATCTTCGGCCCAATCTACCCCGCGTCCAAGACGGCGCTCAACGCGTTGACCGTTGCGATGGCGATCGAGCTGGAGCCGGAGGGCATCAGGGTCAACGCCGTCTCGCCGGGCTACACCCGCACGAACCTGAACGGCTATACGGGCACGGAGACCGTCGAGGAAGGTGCACGAGAAGCGGTACGCGTCATTCTGCTGGGACCGAATGGCCCGTCGGGGACATTCACTCGCTGGGAAAATCAGACGATTCCGTGGTGAGCGAGGGGCCGTCGAAGGCGAACGGTTGTCTCCACACTCGTTACGCGGAATTCGCCGCTTGTGCGAGTTCCAAGCGAATCTTGCGGTTGGTGCGTTCGACGCCCGATTCGCGGTGCGCTCGCAGCGGCCCGTCAAACGCCTCGAACAGGTTGTTGCCGCAGACGTCTTCAAGGGCCGGTGCGACACGAATGACGGGCCGCGTCGCCGTCCAGGGCGAATCCGGCGTAAAGGTCCAGCGCCTTTCGCCCCGCTCGATCGCGACGCGCCCTGATACCGGCCGTTCGTCGTCCCCCACGACCGTAATCGCACGCCGGAGCAACGCCCAGTCCAGCGGCCTGGGAAACACGATCTCCAGCGGTTGACAACTCTGTACTGCAGGCGGCAGCACCGTCCAATGCACGACCGCAATGGGCTCGCGAACCGCCTGCCCGACAACGAAAGGCTTGTAGAAATTCTGCCGTAGCGGACAACCGGACGAGTCGAGCATCGCCGAGCCGACGGCCAGCGCGTAGCGTTGCCCCATCGTCAGCGGCGGACCCAGTTCCCGATTGGGGCCTACCCAGCGTTTCAGCCTGCCGGGATCCAGCAGAACCGTCAGGCATCGCATGCTCCTGTCCCATAGCTCCACCACAGGCCGATAGAGCACGTCGTGCGCAGGCCGTCCATCGGGGCCGATGAGACGGATCTGCGCCTCGGCACCGCCACGCCGCATCGGGCTCGAAAAGCAAACGTAGAAGCGAAGCAGGTTTTCCGGCAGCACATCGGCGGATGGAAAGACACCCGTCACCGAAGCCGGGTCGGCGCCGATCGGGTTCGGTAGCGAGAATTCGAGCGTCAGCACGTCCGCGTCATCAAGCCGGCCGAGCGGCCGCGGATCGAAGCTTGCCCGATAGCGACGGCCCGGTTCGAACGGAAAACGCGGAATGAATCGCACCCCGGCCTCCAGAAGCTGATAGCGGCCGGCCACATCGGGAAGTTCGTCGCCGCCCCGCATGGCTGCATCGATGACGCTCACGCGCAGCACGGATTGCAGCAGGCGGGCCGTCCCCTGGCGTTCGACGAGAAACGCAACGAGATCTGCATCGAGGTTGTGCACGCCGACGCAAGCCGCCCCGCCCGGCTGTGTCTCGTGCTCGACCCGCAGTGTTGGCTGGACTGTCATCGGCATCCTCACTCAGTCTCGTTGCGCGATCTGCCCACCGGCTACGCGTGGTCGATCTCGTTGCGATGTTCGCGGTAGTGGAACGGATCGGGACCATCCGGCCAGTTCATTTCCGCCATTCCCAATCTGCGGTCGAAGAAGTACGGAACCATCAGCGTACCGATGTCCAGTCGCCAGGACGTCTTCGGATGCCGCCAGATGACGACCGCCCACCGTGGATCGAGAATCGCGATATGTTCCGCCCGAATCGGCAGATCGCGCTGCGTGCGCCCGAGGCCGCCCGGCCCAAAATCGATGGGGCCACCGGTCGGCTCGGGTTTCGCAGTCGTCAACGCCGCAGCTTCGATACGCGACGCGCTGCGTACATCGATGGTCACCAGCAAGTAGTCCTTATGGTCGGTCGGATCTGTATAAGTCAGCATATCCAGCGGATTCGACCCATAGCCCAGCTCGCCGATCGTGTCCCCACGCACATGCGCGCCGTCCTTCAAGTCTTCCAGAGGGAAGCGCACGAGCGGCGTGCAACCGTACACCGCAAACAGGTACGGTTTTCCATCCATCTCCCGGATCAGTTGGCGCACGATCGGGGCGCGCGTTTCGAACTCTCCGTGCGTCGGGTGCCAGATTTCGACGGTGCTCGTCGACAGCCGGGAACGGAACGGGTATGGGATGCGATACAGCGTCGACGCAAAGCGCTGATTCGAGATGCCCGTCACGAATACCTCGCCGTTGTAGTACTTGACGTCCGTGATCGCGTAGACCTGCTGGGGCTCGAACTCCAGCATCGCCTTCTGGTCCGGCTCGTTTGGAATGGCCATTTTCGAATGCGCAATCCCGTCGAGTTCGAGCAACTCGAGCTTGCCGTGATCGACCTTCACGATCGCAGCCATGGCGCCTGGTCCGCTGCCGCGTTCGACCGACATGAATATCTGCCGCGACGGCTGATGGACCGCCATATCGTTGATGACGATATTGCCGACCGTCGTGCCGAAGAGCGCAGCGAGCTTCTGATCCACGCCCAGGACCAGATCGCGGCCCTCGAAGTTATGAAAATTTCCCATCTCCACGTCGGCCTGAGAGGTCACGTCCGACTCCCTCAGCGCAAACGCATGAACGGCCGCACCCGTGATATCGCCGACGAAGAGGATATTGCCGGGCCCGAACTCGAGGGCTCCCGCGGACTGGAGCGGACCGCCCGGCCGCGGCGAGCCGCCCCCCTCCACTTCGGTCCTGGTCTTTTCACCCCCGGCCCGCGCCGGGCCGGACAAGGCAAGCATGAGTGCCGAGGCCGAGCCAGCCCGCAGAAACTCGCGCCGTGAACGGACATCGTCCGCCATACCGGATGTTGTCGTGTGGTCCATTGCGTTCCCTGGTTGTCGCGTCGACGTTCAGTGCTAGATGCTTGCGAATCCGCCGCCGGCAGCCGTGAATCCACCGCTGATTTCGAGCGCATCGATTGCGCCATGCAGCTCCAGCGGATTGACGCCTTCGCCATGGGTGATCAGGCCGCCGGCGATCGCGATCTTGCGCGCCGATCCTCCGGGCTTGATGCTGAGCGCCGTCGCCGCAAGCCGGACAACGACACCCTTGACCAGTGAGTCGCCCGTACCGCCCCACGTCTCGATGCCGCGGCGGACGGCGATCTCGCCGACGGGCTGGCTGATCTGGATGCCCACTGCGCCATCGGCATGCGTGAGGACGCGCTCGAATTGCGCAGACCGCACGGTGCCCGTGTAGACATTGAAGCCGCGCGATCCCTGGCCGAACGTCTCGATCAACGCGTCGACCTCGAGCCGCTCGAGGGAGCCGAAATTCACGAAGCCGATGCCGCTCGGCCCATAGGACGTGACTTTCCCGTCGACGATCCAGCGATCGACGGCGCCCCAGTTGTCGAGCACCATGTCATTCGGACCGTAGGTCGTCACCGGGCCGTGATTGTGCACATTCGCGACGCATGCGCCCGACACGACGAACACGCCACCGGTGATGCGATCCGGCGTGCCGGGCGCGATGCCGCCGTCGCTATGGACGGCGCCCGTCTCCAGCCGATGCGCGACGACACGGCCGCCCGTCTCTCCGGCGCCGCCAACGAAGATGCCGCTGCCGCGAACCGGCGCACCGGCGCGGCCCGCCGAAAGACCGGTGAGGTCCGCCGTGATGACCACGCCGCGGTCTTCGCGCTGATTCCAGAGCGTGAAGACACCAGGAACGACTTCGACGCCGTATCCCTTCGGGCGCTCTTCATAGCCACGGGCGTCCGCAGCCCGAATGTCGATATCGTGGGCTTCGACATGGCCGCCAGCCACGTTGTCGCGGGCCAGCAGCTGCACGACGCCCGCGATGCTCAGATCGTGCAGCACGAGCCGACCGAATCCGTCGACATGCGTGTCGTTGAAGATGGCGCGGCGATCGGGGTCAGTGGAAAGCCGCAAGCTCTCGACCCGATTGTCTGCCGAAAGCTCAAGCCCGTCGCTTCCGGGCGCGAAGCGCAGGGCGGCGTGTGCGTCGATGCCAGTCAAGGCCAGACCGGGCCGCAAGCGAAGGGCCGCCACCCCATCGATCTGCGCTGAGACGACGATATGCAGAACCTGGTCGTCGTCGACCGCCGTCTGCAATTCGGCGAGCGTGGAGACGTTGCGCGTTTCGGTGTTCACGATGGGTCGTTCCTCCATGAGCTGATGCACGGTGCGCACGGGCGAAAACCCGCTAACGGCAATGCGTTTTGCCACGACCTCGCCGGCCTGCGCTTCGACCGCTGCATAGAACAGCAGGGCCGCTCAGGCGACCGTTTCGCGGACTCGTGAACCGCAATGTGTTCTGGATGGTAGCCAACCGTTCGGCTGACCGCTAACGGGCATTCCGGAAATTGGATTTCCATTTCTGGAAAGCTCGCGCGAGCGGCCGCTGTGCGTATCGCCAGTTCATGGAGGACACCTTCGCGACCGGCTCCTTCACGTCGCCACGGACGCACCGCTGCCTTGCTGCCGCCCGCTTGCGGCAGTACTCTGCGTCAGACGATGGAGGCCGCAGATCGCCAGCAAGATGCGGGTCGGACGGAGCGTAACGGTAATGAAAGATCTGAATACGCTGCTGATTTTCGCGAAGGTCGTCGAGGCGAGCAGCTTCTCGGCAGGCGCGCGGCGGCTCAAGATGCCCATTTCCTCTGTGAGCCGCCGTATCGCCGAACTCGAAAATCAGCTGGGCGTTCGCTTGCTCGATCGATCCACGCATCACCTGAGGCTCACGGACTTCGGCGCCGAAGTATTCGAGCTCGCAAAACAGGCTACGGAGGTCAGCGAAGCCGTCGACAACGTCATCTCGAACCGTCTGCCCGAGGTGTCCGGCGCCGTGCGGCTCTGTGCGCCGCCGAATCTCTCCGACTCGCTGATCGTGCCGGTCGTCGAAGCCTTTCAGCAGTCTTACCCCAACGTGGGAGTCAAGGCATTCATTACCGAACGCATCGTCGACCAGATAGCCGAGGACGTCGATATCGCGTTCAAGGTCGGAACCATCACCGACCCGACGCTCGAAGCCCGCACGCTCTTGACCTATCGGCATCAGGTCGTGGCGAGTCCGAAGTACCTCGCCCGATGCCCGCCTCCGGAATCGCCGCGGGACCTTCCCGCGCACCGGCTTTTCGCATTCTCCTTCTGGAAGCCGGACTATTGCTGGAGCTTCGTTCACGTCAACGGCCGGGATACCGAAACGGTTTCCTTCCAGCCGGCAATCGCCATGAACGATTACACCGGGCTCATCGTGGCGCTGCTCGAAGGCTGCGGCATCGGGGAACTGCCGCCCATCGTCCAGCCGGACCTCGTGCGCAGCGGGCAGCTCGTCGAGGTGTTGCCGGACTGGCATCTGCCCGTGTTCGACCTGACCCTCGCCAACCTGCGCGACCGCTATCTGCCCCGGCAGGTTCGCATCTTCAGGGACTTCGCGTCGAAGATGGTGCCCGGGCTCTTTGGCACCTTACCTTCCTGAAAGGCGAACACAGGCGATGCCAACGAACCTGTTTCAACCATACTTAATCTGTAGGAGTTCGAATGTTTCGACTCCCTACTCCGGAAGATCCGGAAACAATACCGGTGCCATTTCGATCGCGAATTCCTTGAAGAGCCTGCACGGTTTTGAAATGTGCCGGTTGCCCAGGTAGACGAGTGAGAGGTCGTATGTCGGGAGGCGCCACTGCGGCATCACCTCCACCAGCTTGCCCTCGCGGACGAGATCGGGTCGAACTACAGGGGGCAGCTCACCAATGCCGGCACCCGCCAGCAACATGGAAGCGAGGCCGGAAAAATCGTTCATGGCGAATAACGGCTGGAACGTGAGCGTCTGCTTTTCGCCTCCATTCTCGTGCACGAAGCACCAGCTGCAATCCGGCTTCCAGTGTGAAAACGCAAGCAGGCGATGCTCGAGCAGATCCTGCGGCTTTCGGATCGCCCCGCAGCGCCTGAGGCAGGCGGGCGTCGCCACGATGCGGTGCCGGTAGACCAGAAGACGCCGCGCGACCAGCGACGAATCGCGCAGTGCACCCACCCGGAACACCAGGTCGACGCCGTCCGCGATATGTTCGACGTAGCGCTCGGTGACGAGTATCTGAAAACGCACGTTCGGATAGTGCTTCTGGAATTCCATGACGAGCGGCGTCAGCAAGGTATCCGATACGCTGGGCGGCGCCGAAAGGCGCAAGAGCCCGGACATGGCCGAGAGATGGTTGGAAGCGACGCTGTCGATGGCCTCACCCAGCTCGACGCCTCGCACGGCTTGCTCGTACACCTCCTTGCCGAGGTCGGTGAGCGTGAGATTACGCGTGGAGCGTTCGAGGAGGCGAACGCCCAGTGCCTGCTCGAACTCCGCGATGTGCCGGCTGACCGTGGAGACCGGCATGCCAAGCCGGCGTGCCGCTCCGGAAAGGCTGCCCGCTTCGACCACCCTTGCGAATATCACCAGCGAGTTGAGGTTCGCCATCGCTTTTCCATCATTGGAAAACCATTGTGCGCCAACCGTCGGCGGCGTCGCAAGGACGAGCGCGACCCCGGAGCACGAGCGCGCATGTGACATGTCATGGCACGCCGATCTTCCCGGAACTGGAAAACGATTTTCTGCTTTACCGTCTACCGGAATATCGCAGCTGCTCTATGGTTTTGCATGTACACCCACGAGCCGCAAAGGAGGCGTCGATGACGACGATGAAAGCAGCAGTGATCCACGAGCCGGGCGGCCCTGAGGTGCTCAAGCTCGAACAGCGTCCGGTACCGACGCCGCAGCGCGGCGAGGTGCTGATTCGCGTGAAGGCGTTCGGACTCAACCGGTCCGAAATGTTCACGCGCCAGGGATTTTCTCAGAGCGTGAAGTTTCCGCGCGTGCTGGGAATCGAGGCGGTCGGCACCGTGGAAGACGCACCGGGAATGGAGTTCGCCAAGGGCGATACGGTTGCCACCGCGATGGGAGGCCTGGGGCGTGAATTCGACGGCAGCTATGCGGAGTACACCTGCGTACCTGCCCGGCAGGTGCAAAAACTGGTCACCGGCTTGCCCTGGGAAACGCTCGGCGCAATGCCGGAAATGCTGCAAACCGCATGGGGCTCGCTGTTCAAGGCCCTCGCGCTGCAACAGCGGGACCGGCTGCTGGTTCGCGGCGGAACGACATCGGTTGGACTTGCCGCTGCGGCAATCGCCAAAGCGCACGGTGCGTTTGTGATAGCGACGACCCGCAATCCGCAGAATGGCGACGCGCTGCGTGCCAACGGCGCAGACCGGGTCGTCATCGACTCGGGCGCAATCGCGCAGGAGATCGGCGAAGTGTCGCCCGGCGGCGTGGATAAAGTGCTGGAACTCATCGGAACCACGACACTGAAGGACTCGTTGCGCTGCGCGAAACAAGGCGGCGTGGTGTGCATGACGGGCATCGTCGGCAACCAGTGGTCGTTCGATACCTTCAGCCCGATGGAAGTGATACCGAGCACGGTGAAACTCACTATTTACGACGGCGGCGTCAATGAATTCATGGCGACCCCGTACGACGAGCTGCTGGCGCAGGTGAAGACTGGAACACTTCGCATCCCCGTTGGGAAAGTGTTTCGACTCGACGATATCGTGGAAGCGCACCGATGCATGGAAGAGAACAAGGCCGGGGGGAAGATCGTCGTGCTGCCATGAGAGCGGCTTTCAGGCGATTCCACTGACCAATGGGAGCCACGACCTCGCGTTTTGCGGTGCGCACCAGCAACGGCTGACCAGAAGAAAGTTTCACTAAAGCCGACGCGCCCGATCTAGCCCAGACTGCAGTGCGCCGCAAGATTCCCCAATTTTGTTGTTGCGCCGTGCAGACACGTCGCACCGCTATTTTTGTCGGCTAGATTAGTGTCACACGCCTTGAGTAATCTGGCGATGCGCCTAAAGACGGAATAGCCCCCGTCAGGTGCACCCCTCGGCCGCGTCCCTGTATGCGGCCTTTTTTATGCACCGCAAACATTTGAGGCGCTTTGCAAAACGTCGTGGAAGGAACGCCGTGGCACACGACGTTGTTGCGGGAAGCATTGGGCGCGTGAAAAGGGGTACCATGAGAAAACAATCGAACGCCAGGCCTATCCGCGCCTGAGCGTGTAACGTCTCCATACCCAGGGGGCCCGCCATGATCCAGTATCACTCCACGCCCGATTCGCCGGTCGTCGAAATCACCGTCGAAGGCAAAATCACCGACCACGATCTGCGCGAAGCCATCGAGCGCATGCGTGCCGATCTCGAACTCAACGGTAAGACCCGTGTGCTCGAACGCATCGAGCATTTCAGCGGTATCGAGCCCAAGGCGCTGTGGACCGACATGACGCTCGGCGTCTCCGTCGCCCGCAAGGTCACGCGCGCCGCGGTGGTAGCCGACGCAGCCTGGATTCGCGCCTCGATGCATCTGGCGCGATTCTTTACCAAGGCCGAAATCAAGGCGTTCCACGTCAGCGAGCTGGAACAGGCTCGCGCCTGGATCAACGCCTGAACGTCGCCTGCGGCCGCACGCTTCGGAGGGTGGACGGCGAGAGCCGCCGCTCGCTCCCCGGAGCCGGATTGACTGCTTTCGCAGTCAGGAGGCGCTTTGCCTTCATGGCAGCAGGCAGCGCCGTCGCGAGCACGGCGTGAACACAATTTATTCCGGCAGATCGATCCCGCGCGATTGCTTCATATGCTGTTTCCATCGCGCCATCAGTGTTCTTCTCCACACATCGTGCGGCTCATCAAGAAACGTGGCGTCGACAATCCGATCCGTTCTGAAGTGACGAAAGTCCTGACGCAATTCGCACCACGCAACAAGTAGCCGGACCGCATCCGCGTAACCAATGAGCAGCGGCCAGATTGTGCGTTTGCTCGCGCGTCCGCGTTCGTCGCGGTAACGGATTCGAAGCTTGCGACCCACGCGAATCCACTCGCGAACCTGCGCGATGTTCAGCATATCGGCCGGCGACGATTGTGGCGGAGGCGTGCTGACTGTCGGCTCCGCGATGAATGGTCTCAACCGGTCCGGCACCGCCGCCGTGATCTTGGCGATCAGATCCCGAGCGGCTCTTGCCAGCACCGGATCGCTTCGTTGGGCGACCCATTGTGCGCCGAGCACGGCGGCTTCCAGTTCATCGGGCGTCAGCATGAGAGGCGGCATGTCGTAGTGAAGGTCGAGCACGTAACCAATGCCCGCCTCGCCAGAAATGGGCACGCGCTGTCCCATCAGATCGGCGATGTCACGATAAACAGTCCGCACGGAGATTTCCAGTTCTTCGGACAGAGCGCGCGCGGTCACTGGACGCTTTGCGCGGCGCAGAATCTGGATGATCTGGAAGAGTCGATCGGCTCGGCGCATGACGGAGTTTCGCTGCTGACAGAATGGTGGCAGCAGGCCTTTTGTAGGATGGTGGAAAGTCGTCTACCGCGTTGACGGCGACTTTATCGCCGGACCTCGAGCTTGCCAATGCGGGTCCGGATACTCGTTTGCCTAATAAAGGACAAGAAAAATGGATTTCGTCTCCGCCCGCGTTATCACCAATGACATCAAACGGCTGGTCCGATTCTACGAGGACATCGGGCTGAAGGCTATCTGGTACACGGAGGAATTCGCAGAACTGTCGACCGCGACCTGCACCCTCGCCATTGGCAGCACGCGCACCATGGACCTGTTCGGGTCAGGGGCCGCGATACCGGCAAGCAATCACTCGCTGATTCTCGAATTCCATGTGCGCGACGTGGATGAGGTTTACAGCCGGCTCGGCGGGTGGCTCGAAGACGTTGTACAGGCACCGACCACCCAGCCATGGGGCAATCGCTCGCTGCTTGTTCGGGATCCGGACGGCAATCTGGTCAACTTCTTTACGCCGGTCACCCCGGAGGCCATTCGCAAGTACATGAAGCAGTGAGTCGTTGCGGCGGATGGCGCCGCCTCATCCCAGCCGGCGAGACGAATGCTCAACGGCTGAGAATATTTATGTAAGCTTTGACTGCATCCTGTAGCACGCAAGGGCGTTGCGCATAGCTCGCGCCATCGACTCCGCGAACTATTTCACCGAAGTCATGAGTCTGGCGGACAAGCGGGGCTTGCTGTCGAGAGAGCATTTCTCGGTGAGCGGCACGCTGATTCAGGCGTGGGCCAGTCACAAGCGCCTCCGCCGCGAGGACGGCCCGGACGATGGTCCGCCAGCCGGCGGTGGCCGCAACGCCGACACTGACTGGAAAGGCGAACGATTAGTTAGGGGTTCTCCACCAACGAGCGCCAACTACAGCAGCGAAGTTGCCGACACCATCCCTCTGACGCGACAGGCGTCGCTTATCGTGGCTATGCGACAGACCATCTGCGCATAGCGAAGGGATTGAGCGGGCGAGTGCAGCACGGCGAGTTCGCCGGCTCGCCGTCCCGACTCTGCTACTAGCATTCCTGCGCTTGCTCAGGTAGCTGGCACGAACTCTCCTTCGGCGAAGAACCACGCCGACATCGTCCGTGCCAGTTCGAGCACGACCTCCGCGTCGGTCCGGCCGGAGGACGCGCGCACGTGGAACGAATGATCTGCGTCGTCCACCACATGCAGCGTGGCGCGTGGCCCCAGCGTCTCGACGACCGACCTCAGCAAGTGAAGCTCGGCCAGCTTGTCGCGCGTGCCCTGCAGGAAGAGTATCGGCACCGTGACGTCCGCCAGGTGCCGTGCCCGCTCCACGCCGGGCGCGCCCGCCGGGTGCAGCGGGAATGCGACGAAAGCGAGGCCACGCACGCCGTCGAGCGGGGAGATGGCTTGGGCCTGGGACGTCATGCGGCCGCCGAACGACCTGCCGCCCGCGAAGAGCGGCAGGGCTGGCAGCCGCCGGCGGGCCTCTGCAACTGCTGCCTGCACGGCAGCATGTGCCACGGCCGGCGAGTCCACCCGCTTGGAGCCCCGCTCCATGTACGGAAACTGGTAGCGCAATGTGGCGACATCGGCCGCCGCAAGCGCGTCGGCCAATGACGACATGCCGGCATGCTGCATGCCCGCCCCGGCACCGTGCGCGAAGACATACAGGGCTCGCGCGTCCTCCGGCACCCGGAGGAGCGCAGAGACCTTAGTGCCGTCGGGCAGTGCCAGGGAAAGCGATTCTGGGTCGTCCATCGTATTCAGATCGTGTCGTTGTGGCCATTGCGCCGATTCTGCATCAATGAGGCATCGGGGAGCGTTTGTGGCGGCGTCCGGCAACGCATTGCGCAGGCGGAATTTGCCGGCCGATCCATGGAGCGCGCGCCCATCGTGAACGGCGCCGCAGTGGCGCTATGTCGGTTGACGACCGCAAGCCCGACGGCGTTAGTGCACGCCTGCATCATTGTCAGCGCAATGTTACGACGCTGCAATCAGTGTCAAAGGAAGCTCTCGAAGGGCAGTTCATTTAGCTGGCTCTCTGGAAGAGCATGTCCGGCTGCAAAAAGTTCTGGGTTCGGCCCATCAACAGCCATCCGCGAATGCAGTGCGAATGACCGCAGTTCACGCCACAAGAGCCATACAATTGGGCGGACTACCGCTCGTACGTTGCAAGCCGGCTCGGTAGCAACGCCCCGGTGCGTTCGAGGCCCCCACAGTTGCTCAGGACATGAGGGCTTTCAGGCGTCGCCAGAAGTCCGCGAACGGGTGCTGTTCCCGCGTTTGCAGCGAAAGTATCGCGTCGTACTGGACACGTGCCTCGTCGACGTGCGGCAGGTTCGACAGGAGGAGGCCGAAGTTCATGATTGTGCTCCGTGCGTCTGGCTTGACGCGTTGTATGGAAAGCCAGTAGACACGGAAGACCGGGCGGATCATTGGCGCGGCGGCAGAGGTCTACTTGCTTTCCTAGCTTAAAAGCAAAGGCAGAGGTGAGCGGCATATGGGATAACTGTCAGGGTCCGACATTTCGACTCCTTATCGATGTTGAGGCGCACGACTGCACCGTGCGTGCTTGTTCACGCGCTCGGCCGCGAACGACTCGCACGAGCGCGAACGAACGTCGCCGCGAGTTGAAAGCTGCGATGCGTCCATACGGACCCGTCAGCAGCGTCCAGATGTCCCTCCGGTTTCAACTCTGTGTCAGAGTAAGCCATGCTACGTAAACGCAGTGAAAAAATGAGGGTATCGCGTAGAAAAATGCGATAGCGACTCAACTGATACCTGAATGTTGCCGCCGCGTTCTGGGCAGAATCGTACGACTGCACGCAGCTTGCTGCGCTTAGATCATTTTCATTCGCCTATTGCCGTTTATCCCGTCAGATGTCCGTCCGAATTTGTATCTGCAGCGGCCATTTGCTGACATTCGACGATCGGCAGACAAGGGCCGGCTTCTGCCGACCTCATCAGGCAGCAGTCGGCAAGAAGCGACATTCGGCATGTATTGTGTACTACCCAGGGAACTTCTCCCACTCGCCTGAGAGAAGACATCCACTTGCCGGCTATTCGCTGCGTAGCGCGTTACTTAGGCAGTATTTCCCATAGACGAGGCAGTGGGTCGCCCCGCCATTCTGCAGTCCGTTCGCAGAAAAAGCGTCCGCAGCGGGCTGCGCTACGTTTGTTGTGGTTATCGAGCAATTTCGATCGGCAGCCAGAAACGTCGTGACAAGGACCAGGGCAAAAACCACGGATATCTCGAGAATGTGCTTTTTCATCATCGACTCCTGATGCCGTAACCCGAATCCGCATCACGTCCGAAGACCTCGCGACGCGCCATTCCCCGGAACTGCTGCCCGATGGCCTGGTGGAGATGCGCCGCCCGCGAGCCAAATAACGGACTTGCCCGGATTTTCTGGCTATTTAAGAAACATCAGTTGCGCGACTTTCACGATCACGAGCGCAACCGCGATCAACAGATAGCCGCGCAGTACCCCCATCCAGATCCGCCTGGCGAGAGTAAGTCTGGGCGGTGGCAATTCGTCGAGCGGCGGCATGCGCCACCAACGGCGTGCGTCTTCCGGATACACCCGCGGCGCGACGCCGACGGCGTCCTTGGGTTCTCGATGCAGTCTTCGAATCCCAACCGTGACCAGATAGCCCACGACCGCCAACACAGTGCCGCCCGCGAGCACCTTTAGTATGGTTTCTCCACTCATATCGGGATACATCACAGATGTGGTCAGGATGACTGACAGCATCACCAGCACCCAGATCACCGCGCCCGTGAAAAGGTTCACCCTCTGAGAGTTAGCCCATGGACCGAGTACCTCCCGGTCATTGCACAGGAGTAGCAGGAACACAGTTGCGCTTGGCAGCAGCACGCCTGCGAGCGTCTGCACGGCCAGCGTCAGCAGACCAAGCGGGCTTCCAGGAATCAGGACCAGCCCCGCCGACCCAGCGACAATTCCGAAATACACGAGATAAAAGCCCTTTGCGGCAGACACGCTGCGATGCAGCGAATGGCGAATCCTGAAAACGTCGCCGATGGCGTAGGCCGTCGACAGCGACACGGACGCCGCGCCGATGATCGCGGCGTCGAACAGGGCCACGGCGAACAGGGCCGCCATCGTCCAGCCGGCGTACTTCTCCAGACCGGCGATAACGCCACCTGCATCCGTAAAATTGCCGAATTCAGGCTTACCAGCGAACAGTTCCGCGCAGAAGGCCATCATCGCGATCGCACCAATCATCACGAACACGATGCCGATCCACAGGTCAGCCCGTTCATACCGGATGAAGCGCGGCGTAATACGTTTGTCGACCACGTAGCTCTGCTGGAAAAACAACTGCCACGGAGCGACCGTCGTCCCGACGATGCCTATCACGAGAAGCATGACGTCGGAAAGCTTCGAATGAGCGGGCCACCCCGGAACAAGGAGGTCGCGCGTCATCTGGCCGACCGGCGGGTGGATCGACACCAGCACCGGCACCAGCAGCAGACTCAGTACGCACAGCACCATCGCGAAGCGTTCGAAGCGCCGGAAGTTTCCCGTGCTGACCGCCGCCATCGTCAGCGCCGCGGCAATGCAAACGCCGGCGAGCCTCGAAAAGCCGAAGAAGTCGAGCACGAACGTAATGCCGATGAACTCGGTAACGATCGTCAGTGCGTTCAGCAGAAAAAGATCAATGATGCTGAACGCGCCCCAGAAGCGGCCAAAGCGCTCGAAAATCAGGCGCGCGTGCCCCACTCCGCTCACGGCGCCCAGTCGCAGCACCATTTCCTGGTTCACGTAGAGTACCGGCACAAGCAGCAGGAGTGTCCATAACAGCGTGGTGCCGTAGTTCTGTCCCGCCTGGGTATAGGTGGCGAAAGCGCCCGCATCGTTGTCACCCACCATCACGATGAGGCCTGGGCCGAGAATGGCCAGAAGCGTGCGCAGACGCGCCCACCAATGGGTTCGGGGCGCTACGTCGTGGCGTGCGATGGTGCCCAACGCACCGGTTATATCGCCAAGATGCGCTTCGTCCAGGACCGCACTGCGCTCCAGCACGCCGCTGGCCGACGATGAGTTCTCCGTCCGGATTGACATGCTGTTTCTCCCCGATGTTCCGAGTTACCGAAACGCAAATGCCCGCCTCCGAAGAACGCGAGCGAGCGAATCGCGACGTGAGCGCATCGCCCGCTTCTGCCGAAGGCGAGTGCCTGTATTTACGCAACTAGCTGCGAAATAAGCGCCATCACCCGCTTCCAGAAAGTAGCGAGCCGGTGGGACTCCCGGAACTGGAGCGACAGCATCGCGTCGTACTGGACGCGCGCCTCGTCAATGTGCGGCAGGTTGGATAGAAGCAGGCCGAAAATCATGATGTTTCTCCGTGCGCCTGGCGTTGACGCATCAGTGCCGATAGCAGACGGACACGAAGAAGGTGCGCCTCATGGACGCCCTAACCGTCTGCTAACGCTATCTCCAGTGGGTTGAAGAGGCGGTGGCATATGGGACAACTGTCACTTGCTGGCATTGAGACTCCTCCTCGTTGACGGGCACGTCCGGCGCTTTGTGTCTATGACGTTCCCACGCGAACGAACGCATGCTGCGAGCGGAATGTTCACAGCATGATGCCAAGCGAAGCGCACGCAAGCGCGGCACCTGCATGGCGCTAGTCATCAAGGTGCACGGGAGGTATTACCAGGACGCGCACCGCCTGCCGGACGGCAGGACGGTGGCCAAAAACGGGCGCAGACGCCCTGCGGACTCAGGCAGGAAGACCGTTCGAAGATCGGCAACTACTGGTGTCCAAGGCATCAGCCCCTTCAATGAAGACTCTTATAGTCTAGGTTTATGTATACGGGTCGTCAACGTGATTCGGTCAGCACCACGAACCTGTATGAGGCACAAGACACTGCCGGAATCAGGCCTTCCACAACTCGATCCACGATGGTCGCAGATACCTATTTGTCTCTGCTTTTGCCACCGACGCCGACCTTGCCGCGCCCGACCTTGCGATGCGGTGCAGAGGGGCGCAGCCTCTTTCTGGCGCCAGTTGCGAACGAGACGTGCTCCGCAGGGTAGCGGGTCGTTCTGTGCGATGCGGCCTGACAAGCGGGACCGCCCGGAACGATGCGTTTGATAGCTGACATGACTCGAGCCTCTCGAATAGCAACCAGGGCCTTCCCCTGCGTATGATCCGATAACAGGGTAACGCACATACTATGGGGTCTGCCCAACAGCGCGACACATAGGCCGAATCAGGCCAGACGCAGCGAAACTTCTGTACCCCTCGATCGGAGCCGTCCGGATGGACTTTAACGTCGGCCTGTTTGAAGTCCTGTTGCTCGTTTCGGCATTGGTGGCAATGCTCGCGCGGCGCTTGCATATGCCGTACAGCGTCGGTCTGGTCATCGCTGGGGTCGCCCTATCGCTCCTGGCCTCTTCCCGATTTCCCGTTATCCCCCTCAACCAGGATTTCATCTACAACGTACTGCTGCCACCGCTCATTTTCGAGGCGGCGTTTCACATGCGCTGGGGGGAAATTCGCACGGATTTTGCCGTAGTCCAGACGTTAGCTATCGTCGGTGTGCTCGTATCGGCTGGCGTGACGGCAATGGGCATGCATTACCTGTTGCACTGGGAATGGATTTCCGGCGTGCTCTTCGGCATGTTGATCGCCGCCACGGATCCCGTCTCTGTCCTGGCGAGTTTCAGGGAGGCCGGCGTGTCGGGACGCTTCAGGCATCTGATGGAGGCAGAAAGTCTCTTCAATGACGGGACGGCAGCAGCAGGCTTTCGCGTTGTGCTGGCATTCGTGGGCGGCGCGCACGTTCACCCTGTCGACGTGTTGAGAATATCTGGCATCGTGCTTCTCGGATCGGTCCTTTGCGGCTTGCTGATCGGCAACGTGGTGCTGTCACTGCTACACCGCACCGCCGATCACCTCGTCGAGATTGCGTTTGCGATGATCGCGGCCTATGGGTCGTTTCTGCTCGCCGAAAACCTTCACCTGTCCGGCGTGCTGGCGACGCTGGTTGCCGGTCTCGTGATGGGGACGCGCAATGCGGTCAATCCGATGACGAAGCGAGGCCGGGAAGCCGTTGAGAACGTGCTTGACTACGCGGTATTTGCCGCGAATTCATTCATCTTTCTCTTCATTGGCATTCAGCAGGCTCAGCGCGAGTACGAAACGGTGTGGGCTTCGATCGGCATCGCAGTGGCAGTCGTGATGTTGGCCCGCGCTGTGGCTGTCTACCCGTGCTGCATGCTTTTCACGCGCACGTCACTGCGCATCGACGTACGGCATCAACATATCCTGTTCTGGGGCGGAATGCGCGGTGCTCTCGCCCTGGCTCTCGCGATGGGCTTGCCACCCGGCGTGCCGCGTCGCGAAGAAATCGTTACCGTTTCCTTTGCCGTAGTCGCCTTTTCGATCTTCGTTCAGGGCACGACGATGACCGTGCTACTGCGGCGATTGCGAGTCGTGTGACGCTACGCCCAGTGCGGTGCAGACTTCAGTGGAGCATCGTCACGGGTGTTGAAGTCAGTCGCCATAGCCTGGCGAGGACCGCCCATCTGTGGAAAAAGCCTAGGTGGCTTGCGTCAAGCACCACGATGTCCGCATGCCCCTTCTCTGCGCACTGTGCGATGGTCCGCTCCGCGGGACCGAACACGCGCTTCCATGTGTACGGGACGCCTGCGTCATCGAGAATCGCCCGCGTCTTCATGAGCGCATCGAGCGCCGCCTGCTTCTCCCGTCTGTGCAACGCCGCCGGTGAATGAAACGCTACGGCACGGCCATGCGCGACATCATCGAGTACCTCGACGATCTCGACCTCGGATACGCATCGCTCCGCAAACAGGAACGCTCCGTGACGCGCCGCTTCGGTTGCCCCTTTGGCACCGAGCACGGGAATAAGCAGTTTCAGCACAGCCAGCCTCACCAATAGGTCATTTCCAGCTTGATTGAAGCACGGACATCACCAGGACCACGTAAAAGTACGAGGACGGTGCGTAAAAATCTCATTAACATCGAAGCGCCTTCGGTGTCGCGGATGGCAACCGCGCTGCTCACCTGACACCAACCAGGCAATATCCAACGCCCGTCTCCGTCACGATGTGTTCGGGCCGTGCTGGGTTCCGCTCGAGTTTGTGGCGCAGGTTTCCCATGTAGATCCGCAGATAGTTCGCGTTTTGCGCATGGGCGGGTCCCCACACCTGCTCAAGCAATTGGCGATGGGTCAGCACGCAGCCTGCATGACGAACGAGCGTGACTAGCAGGCGATACTCGATGGGCGACAGATGAATCGTCTCACCATTGCGCTGGACCGACCTCGCTGCCAGATCGACCGTCACCGCGCCGAACGATACCCTGGCCGAATCCGGGGTCACGGAGCGATCCTGTCGGCGCAGGTGCGCCCGCATTCGCGCCAGCAATTCGCCGATACCGAATGGCGTAGTCATGTAGTCGTCGGCCCCTGCGTCGAGCGCCATCACCTTGTCCTTTTCCCGCGAGCGGGCCGAAAGCACGATGACCGGCACAGAGGACCAGCCGCGCAGTTGCCGGATCACGTCCAAACCCTCCATATCCGGCAACATCGGATCGATTATCACCAGATCGGGCCTGGCGGTGGCGGTGATGGCGAGCCCCTCCTGCCCGGTGCTCGCCTCGAATACGCGCATCACCTCGCTTTCAAGTGCAGCTCGCACATAGCGGCGAATCTGCCTGTCATCCTCGATCAGGACAACCGTAACGGCCGGATCGCTCATGACATTCATAGGCGATTCACGGTGCCGCCGGAGACGTCCGATGACCGGCTCCGGGATGATGCCCCCGTATCGGGAAGCTCCGGAACATCGGTTTCCACAGGCGGTGTCTCGTCCGCGGGCAGCATGATCCAGAAACAGGCGCCGAGCACTTTGCCGTTCATGTCAACGCGGTTTGACGCGCCGATCTTGCCCCCGTGTGCCTCGACGATCGCGCGGCAGATGGCGAGTCCCAAGCCAATACCCGGCAGTGCCGACTCCTTCTCACCCCGGGTGAACTTGTCGAACACCCGCGATTCCATCCCCGCGGACAGACCCGGCCCGCTATCACAGACTTCGACCCGCACGTACCTGTGCGCCTCATCCTGCAACATGGACGCATCAATCGTTAGCGGCGTCCCGGCGGGCGTATATTTGGCCGCGTTCTCGAGCAGGTTCGCGAAGAGCCGTTCGACGAGTACCGCGTCGAGTTGCACGAGCGGGAGATCCGGGGGCACGCGTGCCTGAACCTTGCGGTCCCCCAGCATGCGCCGGCAGCCGGCCAGCGCGGAGCCGATCACCTCCTCGATCGACGACCACTGCCGGTTCAGCCGCATGCTGCCTTCCTGAAGACGCGCCATGTCGAGCAGATTGATGACGAGTCCATTCATCCTCAGTGCCTCCTCGCGGATCGCCCCCGACAGATCCTGTGCCTTGGGCCCACCCGACACGGCAACGCCCTGCTCGGCAAGCACCGATGCAAACCCCACGATAGCCGTGAGCGGCGTGCGCAGGTCATGGGAAATCGCGGACAACAACGAGTTGCGCAGTCGTTCCGATTCCATGCTGACCAGTGCGTCCTGTGCGATCTCAACGTAGTGCACCCGTTCGAGCGCGAGCGCGATCTGCGCGACGAAGCTCTCGAGCATGCGCTGCTGTTCGGGCACGGCAAACTCTGCCATCCGTTCGGACAGCAACGCGATTACACCGCGAGTGCGCATCGGCGCCTTGAGTGGCAGATACAGCGCCGTCGCGGCAGGAAGGGTCTCGGTACCGTGACCGGCCTGTTTTTGCTGGTCGTAGACCCATTGGGCGATATCGCGATCGAGATCGACGTCGCTGAGCGCCGTGGCCGGATCGGGATTCTCTACCTTGGGCCGCACCTTCTCCGTGCTATCTGGCAGCAGGATCGCCGTGCGTGCCTGGAACACTTCGCTCACGTGACGCATCGCGATCTCGATGATCTGGTCAGTCATCAGCGCGCCACCCAGTTCGCGCGTCATCGCGAACATCGCCCCCGTGCGGCGCTCGCGCAGCGTGGCGAGATGCGCCTGACGCTTGAGGCTCGCCGTCAGGTGACTGATTACCAGCGACGTCATGAGCATCACGGCGAAGGTGAGCAGATATTGTGTGTCGGAGACCGTGAAAGACATGCGCGGCGGCACGAAAAAAAAATCGAACGCAGCCACCCCGAGAAACGAGAACAGCACGCCTGGCCCGCGCCCAAGCCGCGCGGCCGTAAAGACAGCACCGAGCAGATAGAGCATCACGAGATTGGCCTGCGCGATCCGGTCGAGCAGCATGCCGGCAATGGCCGTAATGGCCGCACAGATCGCGAGTGCGTAGGCATAGGAGACCGGTGTGGAGCGGCGAGCCCCCATATCGGGCCCGGCAAACCCACTCATGGCATCGTGGCGCTCGGCGGCTTCGCGCACCGCGCCGGAGTTGACTACCGTAACGTCGATATCGCGCGCCGACCAGACCATCTGCTGTGCGACCGACGGGCTGAGGCGCGCACGCCATCCCCTCACCGATGACGCGCCCACCACCAGCTTCGAAACATTGCGCATGCGAGCGTAAGCCAGCACCGTCGGCGAGATCTCGTCGCCCTGCAGCGTGACGGTTTCCGCGCCCAGCTCAGACGCCAGCTTGAGCGCGTCGAGCGTGCGCTTGCGAATGGCATCAGGCAGCCGCGCAAGCTTCGGCGTCTCAACGTAGACGGCTAACCAGTCCGCTTTCTGGTTCGACGCAAGGCGCGCCGCCGCGCGCACGAGATTGCTGCTCTCCTGGCCCGCACCGACGCACACGATAATGCGTTCGCGTGCCTGCCAGATCCTCTCGATCGACTGATCGGCGCGGTACTCGCGCATCTGCGCATCGACACGGTCAGCCGTGCGACGCAACGCGAGTTCGCGCAGCGCGATCAGATTGCCCTTGCGAAAGAAATTGCGGACCGCACGCTCCGCTTGCTGCGGCATGTAAACCTTGCCATCGCGCAGCCGGTCAAGCAGTTCCTCAGGCGGCAGATCGACCAGCGTCACCTCGTCGGCAAGATCGAACACACGGTCGGGTACCGTCTCCCACACGCGAATACCCGTGATCTGCCCGACTACGTCGTTCAGGCTCTCGAGATGCTGGACGTTGACCGTCGTGAACACGTCGATACCGGCATCCAGCAGTTCCTGCACGTCCTGCCAGCGCTTCAGATGCCGACTGCCCTGGACGTTCGAATGCGCGAGTTCGTCGACGAGGATCAGCTGCGGCTTGCGCGCGAGCGCGGCGTCGAGATCGAATTCGGCCAGTAGGCGGCCGCGATATTCGATGCGCGCCGGTGCGATGACTTCCAGGCCTTCGATGAGTGCGAGCGTCTCCTTGCGCCCATGCGTTTCGACGATCCCCACAACGACGTCGGCACCTTCGTCGTTGAGGCGCCGCGCGGCCTGCAGCATCGCAAACGTCTTGCCGACGCCGGCCGATGCGCCAAAAAATATCTTGAGCCGTCCTCGCTGGCTTCTCTCTTCATCACGCTGCAGCCGGTCCAGCAGTTCGTCGGGATCGGGCCGGTTCATCGCACATCTCCTTGCGAGTCATCCCATTGTCTTGCTGTCGCGGCACGTGTGTTGGTCAGGTTCCGCCGCGCGGGCAAAAACTCAATGCATAGGCTTGATCCCGTCGAGCGCGAGATTCAAACGCAGTACATTCACGCGTGGCTCACCGAATACGCTGAGTTGCCGTCCGGATGTGTTCTGCGCGATCAGTCCGTTGACCTGGTCGAGTGTAAGGCCACGGGCTTTTGCCACGCGCTCAGCCTGATACGCAGCCGCAGCCGGTGTGATATCGGGGTCCAGCCCGCTGCCTGACGAAGTCACGAGATCCACCGGAGGGGGTGTCGTGTTCGACGGGTCGGCATCGTGCAGCGCCGCGATGCGCGCTTTCACTTCGTCGGTCAGTGCGGGATTCGTCGGTCCGAGATTCGAGGCGCCGGAATTCTGTGCGTTATAAGGGTTCGGTGTCGTGGCCGAGACGCGGCCCCAGAAATAGTACGGCGCGTCGAACTGCTGGCCGATCAGCGCAGAGCCGACCGGCTTGCCGTCCTTCTCTATCAGACTGCCGTTGGCTTGATGCGAAAACACGGCCTGGGAAATCGCAGTCACCGCGAGCGGATAGATTCCGCCCGTGATCACCGTCAGCAAGACAAACAGCACGAGCACGGGGCGCAAGGAATTGTTCATGGTTCAAACCCATCCAAAAGCGGTGAGCACGACGTCGATCAGCTTGATGAACGGAAATGGCAACAGGATTCCACCAAGACCATAGATCAGCAGATTCCTGCGCAAGACGGCAGCGGCGCCGAGCGCACGATACCGGACCCCCTTGAGCGCGAGCGGGATGAGCGCGACGATGATGAGTGCGTTGAAAATGACCGCCGAAAGGATGGCTGACGACGGGGACGTCAGGTGCATGACGTCCAGCACGCGCAGATTCGGATAAGTTGAAGCGAACGCCGCCGGAATGATCGCGAAGTATTTCGCGACATCATTCGCGATCGAGAACGTCGTGAGCGAGCCACGTGTCATCAGCATCTGCTTGCCGATCTCGACGATCTCGATCAGCTTCGTCGGGTTCGAATCGAGGTCGACCATGTTGCCTGCTTCCTTCGCCGCCTGCGTGCCGCTGTTCATCGCCACCGCGACGTCGGCCTGTGCAAGCGCGGGCGCATCGTTGGTACCGTCTCCCGTCATCGCTACGAGTCGCCCGGCCGTCTGATGTTCGCGGATCATCTTGAGCTTGGCTTCCGGTGTCGCTTCAGCAAGGAAGTCGTCGACACCGGCTTCAGCAGCAATGGCTGCGGCCGTGAGCCGGTTGTCGCCCGTGATCATGACCGTCCGGATGCCCATTTTGCGCAATTCGGCGAAGCGCTCCTTGATACCACCCTTGACGATGTCCTTCAGCTCTATTACGCCGAGCACGCGCGCCGTGCCACCAGTGCTGCCGTGGCCGCCCGGCTTCTCGGCAACCACCAGCGGTGTACTCCCGCGTCTCGCAACATCGGTAACCGCGTTATTCACCTCGCCAGGATAGCGGCCGCCGGTGGCCTCGACATACAGTTTGACCGCCTCGGATGCACCCTTGCGAATCTCGCGCTCCGGCAAGTCGACTCCGCTCATCCGCGTCTGCGCCGTAAAACCGAGGAACGTGGCGTGCAACGTCGCCATGTCGCGCTCCCGGATATTGAAGCGCTGCTTCGCAAGCACGACGATACTGCGGCCTTCGGGCGTTTCGTCGGCGAGCGACGCCAGTTGGGCCGCGTCGGCGAGGTCCTGCTCCGAAACACCGGGAGCCGGAATAAACGTCGATGCCTGCCGGTTGCCCAGCGTGATGGTGCCGGTCTTGTCGAGCAGCAGAACATCGACGTCACCCGCCGCCTCAACGGCACGCCCCGACGTCGCGATCACGTTTGCCTGCATCATGCGGCTCATGCCTGCCACGCCAATGGCGGAAAGCAGCCCGCCGATGGTGGTCGGGATCAGGCAGACGAGCAGGGCCACGAGTGCCGTAATGGTCACGACGTGACCCGCTTGTGCGGCCGCAACGGAGAAAACGGAGAACGGCAGTAACGTCGCCGTGGCAAACAGCAGTATGAGTGTCAGCGCCACCAGCAGGATCGTCAGAGCAATCTCGTTTGGCGTCTTTTGACGCTTCGCCCCTTCGACCATTGCAATCATCCGGTCGAGGAATGCTTCTCCGGGATTGACCGAGACACGCACGACGATCCAGTCGGATAGCACGCGCGTCCCGCCCGTCACCGAAGAAAAGTCTCCACCGGATTCGCGAATCACCGGCGCTGACTCGCCCGTAATGGCCGACTCATCAACAGACGCGACGCCCTCGATGACGTCGCCGTCGGCAGGGATCGTGTCCCCTGTCTCCACCAGCACGACGTCGCCTTTCCTCAGATCGGTGGAGGCCATCACTGTGACGGGCGATTTCGGATGCGGGTCGTTGAGCTTTTTCGCCATCACGTTGTGTTTCGCGCTGCGCAGCGATGCTGCCTGTGCCTTGGAACGGCCTTCGGCGAGCGCTTCCGCAAAGTTGGCGAAGAGCACGGTAAACCACAGCCACAGCGCAATGGCGAGGATGAAGCCCGCCGGCGCCTCGGCTTGCCCCGCGAGCGCGGCAAACCAGAGTATCGTCGTCAGGATGCTGCCCACGTACACGCAAAACATAACAGGGTTACGCAACTGTGTACGCGGCTTGAGCTTTCTGAACGACTCGGCGATTGCGGGCCTCACGAGCACCGGGTCGAACATCGACCGTGCAGCCGTGCGTGCCTGGCCAAGATTGTCAGGGCGATGGGCGGGCGGTTGAGCGGGCGTAGTCATGCTTTCCTCGTACTCAGTGAGCCGCAATCATCGACAGATGCTCGGCAACGGGACCAAGCGCAAGGGCAGGCACGAACGTCAGCGCGCCGATCAGGAGTACGGCCCCGAGCAGCAGGACAACGAACAGCGGACCATGCGTGGGCAAGGTTCCCTCCGTTACCGCTATGCGCTTCTTTTCTGCGAGCGAGCCCGCGACGGCGAGCACCGCGACCGCCGGCACGAACCGACCAAACCACATGGCAATGGCCAGTAGAACGTTATAGAACGGCGTGTTGACCGAAAGCCCCGCGAACGCGCTGCCGTTGTTGTTCGTGGCCGAAGTGAATGCGTAAAGAATTTCGGAGAAGCCATGCGGGCCGGGATTCGCAATACCCGCGGTGCCGAGCGGAGACAGAACGCCAATGGACGTGCCGACCAGCACGATCATCGGCATGATGAGGACCGCAATCGATACCATCTTCATCTCGTACGATTCGATCTTCTTGCCGATGTATTCAGGCGTACGCCCGATCATCAACCCGGCGATGAACACGGCGAGAAGCGCAAAAACCAGCATCCCATAGAGCCCTGAGCCTACGCCGCCATACACGACCTCGCCCAGTTGCATCATCAGGATCGGCACGAAGCCACCCATCGGCGTTAGAGAATCGTGCGCGTTGTTGACCGCGCCGCACGATGCAGACGTGGTCGCGACCGTGAAGATGCCGGAGTCAGCAATGCCAAACCGCACTTCCTTACCTTCCATGTTGCCGCCAGTCTGCAGCGCCGACCTGGTCTGGTCGACGCGCAGCGAGGTGAACATCGGATTTCCGGCCTGCTCAGACGCGATCTCACCCCAGCATCCAATCGCGAACGCGATGGTCATGGCCGCGAGCACCGCATAACCTTGCCGGTTATCACCGACCATCCTGCCGAAAACGACGCACAGCGCGGCGCCAATGCACAGCATGGCGATCACCTGGACGAAATTGGCCAGGGGCGTCGGGTTCTCGTACGGATGCGCGGAATTGGCGTTGAAAAATCCGCCGCCATTGGTGCCGAGCATCTTGATCGCTTCCTGCGAAGCCAGCGGGCCCATCGCAATGGTCTGCTTGTCCGCCTTCATGTCCTGCATCACGGGGTTGCCCTTTGCATCCTTGATCGGGTTGCCCTGTGCGTCGGTCTTCGGCACCTGGTAGGTCGTGACCTGCAGCGTGGGCACGTCCACGTACGCCCTGAAGTTCTGGATCGCGCCCTGACTCACGAGCACTAACGCGATGACAAACGCGATTGGCATGAGTATGTACAGCGTGGAGCGCGTCAGGTCGACCCAGAAATTGCCGATCGTCTTTGTCGTGTGGCGCGCAAACCCCCGTATGAGCGCGACGGCCACGGCAATGCCGGTCGCTGCGGAAAGGAAGTTCTGGACAGCGAGCGCCGTCATCTGCGTGAGATAGCTCACTGTTGTTTCCGGCGTATAGTTCTGCCAGTTCGTGTTGGTGATAAAGCTCACTGCCGTATTGAATGCGGCGTCGGGTGTCATGGGGCCGAAGCTCTGCGGGTTCGCCGGCAGCCATTGCTGCAGGCGCAGAAAGCCATATACCGCCAACGCGCCGAGCGCATTGAACAGCAGCACCGCGAACGCGTACTGTTTCCACGACATCTCGGCATCGGGATCCACTCCAGCAAGCTGATACAGAGAATGCTCGACTGGCCGCCCGATCTTGCGCACGACGACCGACGTGCCGTCGAGCACCGAGGTCATGTAGTGGCCAAGCGGAATGGCGACAGCAGTCAGCACTACGATGAAAAGCACGACGTGAAGCACGTTGTAGGTATTCATTCGAGTTCCTCTGCGCGCAGGAGCGCGTACACGAGGTACACGAGCAGGAGTAGCGTCGCGGCGGCGGCGAGCCAGATCATCCATGTGGTCATGGCCGACCTCCCGGTGCACGTCCGTATAGCTTCTCGCAACCAATGACAAGCGCGACACTGAGTCCGAGGAAGACCACAATGCCGGCAATATAGATGAGGTCCATTTCTGCCCCCTTGGTGGATCGGAAATGACGACGTAAAGTCAGAGCCTCGTAATGGTCATGACAAGACTAGGCAGCCGCGAATAAAAAAGGTGTAAATATCGAATACATGGAAGACTGCGACCATCGACACATCTGTGGCCGCAGGGTCGCCCACTTGTATTGCGTAAGCTGTTTAATTCATTAGTTCCGGGGCTCGACAGGCGGAGATAGCCTGCAAAATCTTTCGTATGTGACCTACGCTACGAGCGACAGCTTCACGAAACTGATGCAAAATCCGCGCACTGATGGCTGCGCTTTGCCGTGATTCAAACCACACGACCATAGCCAACATGTCGAACCCGACTAACGTCAGCGTCGATCCAGCTGAGCCGTACGGGAAGAACGAAACTCCTCCCCATGCGCCGCCTTCCGAGCCTGGCGCCGCCGCAATGGCGTCGCTGGCGCTCGCCGCGCTCGGCATCGTCTTCGGCGATCTCGGAACAAGTCCCCTGTATGCATTGCAGGAGGCTTTCAATGGCGCGCGTGGCGTGGCCGCGACGCCGGAAAACGTGGTGGGAATCGTCTCGCTCTTCCTGTGGTCCCTCATCCTGATGGTGAGCGTCAAGTACGTTCTCGTTCTGATGCAGGCCGATAACCATGGCGAAGGCGGTTTGCTGGCACTCCTGGCGCTGCTGGTGGGCAATCGTACCGGACGCGAAACCCGAAAGGCTGCGCTACGCTGGGTGTTCCTCGCGATGTTCGGCACGGCCATGCTGTATGGTGACGGCGTCATCACGCCCGCGATATCCGTGTTGAGCGCGATCGAGGGCATCGAAGTTGCCACACCGGCGTTCTCGCATTTCGTCGTGCCGATCACGGTGGTGATCCTCGTGGCGCTCTTCGCTGTCCAACCTCTGGGATCCGGCAGGGTCGGTGTTGCATTTGGGCCGATACTGGCGATCTGGTTCGTCGTGATTTTCGTCCTGGGGGTCGCGTCAATTGCCGGGGCGCCTGCCATCCTCGCCGCGTTCAACCCGGTCAACGGCGTCACGTTCTTCCTTCACAACGGCTTCAGGGGCTTTCTCGCGCTTGGAGCCGTCGTGCTGTGCCTGACCGGCGGCGAGGCACTGTATGCCGACATGGGGCACTTTGGCGCACGGCCCATCCGTCTGGCGTGGTATGGACTTGCCCTGCCCGCGCTGACCGCCAGCTATCTTGGGCAGGGTGCGCTTCTATTGCGCGCGCCTGCCGCCGCATCGCGCCCGTTCTATACGACAGTCCCCACATGGGGGCTCTACCCCATGGTGGTACTGGCGACACTCGCGACCATCGTCGCGTCGCAGGCCCTGATTTCCGCGGTGTTCTCACTTACGCGACAGGCGGCGCAACTCGGTCTGTCGCCGCGCGTGACCGTTAGGCACACTTCGTCGAGCACGGCCGGACAGATCTACCTGCCGGGTTTGAACTGGCTTCTCATGGCCGCAACGATTGGCGTGGTGTTGCTCTTCCAGTCGTCGGACCGGCTTGCGGCTGCCTTTGGCATCGCGGTATCAACGACCATGGCGATTACCACCATGCTCTTCGCCGCGTTTGCACACGTGCGATGGAAGTGGCCTGTGTGGCGCGTCGTACTCGTCGCCGGTGTTTTCATGGTGGTGGATGTTTCATTCGTCGCAGCCAACGCGTTGAAGTTTGCGGATGGTGGCTGGCTGCCACTAGCGATCGGTGGCCTCACCTTCCTTGTATCGACGTCATGGCTGTTGGGGTTGCGGGCAATGCGCCGTTCGCGGGGGGATTCAGGCTTGCCGCTCGACGCCTTTCTCTCAAGCCTCGCAAAAGACGCGTGCTACAGGGTGAATGGCACGGCAGTGTTTCTGATGGCGGTCGGCGACTCGGTGCCCACAACCCTGCTCCATCATCTGAAGCACAATCAGGTTCTCCACCAGCGCGTGGTTCTGCTAACCCTGCTGACGGGCGAAATCCCGCGCGTACCGCCGGATGAACGGTTTGACGTGCAGTGCTTCGATCAGGGCTTCGTTCGGATTGTGGGGCGATATGGCTATCTTGAGTCGCCAAACGTACCGGTACTGCTCCAGCAAACCTTGCAGAAAGCCGGGCGAGAGAAATATGACGCCATGACCACCTCGTTTTACCTCGGACACGAGTCGCTAACCGTAAGTACGGGCTTGAATCTCGGCCGGCGTTTGCTGTTGAGTCTGTTTGTTCTGCTTCGCAAAAACGAACTGGATGCAACCACGCACCTCGGGGTGCCGCCTAACCGGGTAGTGGAGATGGGCGCCAGGCTCGACATCGATTGAAAAATGCGCGGCGGAGACGAGCAGCCGCGCGAGCTCCCGTCAGTCTCACCAGGAAAGGATGATCAGCGGCGCGAGGGACGCGATGTATGCAGCGAGGCCAACAACTGCCCAGCCCGAAGCGACCGCGATACAGGCAACGAGCGCTCCGGCGATAACGATCGCGCGCATGCAACGCAGACGCGCGCGCCGGCGATCAATTCCTGGTCCAGAATCGCCCGAATTATGAAGATTGGTCCCGCGTGAAAAGCGCAATGGAGTAGACATACGATCTTCCTGTTGCAGTATTGCGATCCTCCTGCCCGATAGCTTACCGGATACAATCTAAAATTAGCGTTAAAGGGAATCGGCCATTCGTAAACGTACTGCTTCCGACGACGCAGTTCCGCCAGTTTCACCGGATCGACCTGACGAGGCATCGTGGTTGCGATCATGGGCGCGAACACCTGCCCTTGCCGTCTAGTGGCCAACTGCTGCGCTTAAGTGCTCGACGATGGGTCCCAGCGCAAGTGCCGGTAGATACGTGAGTGAGGCAATCATGACCACGGACCCAATAAGCAGCCCGACAAAGAGCGCACTGTGCGTCGCCAGCGTGCCCGGACCTGCTTCTCGCCGAAGTTTGCCCGCGAGCGATCCGGCAATCGCCAGCACGGGTACGATCACAGCAAAGCGGCCAAACCACATCGCAATCGCGAGCATCCAGTTGTAGTACGGCGTATTCGCCGACAGGCCGGCGAACGCGCTGCCGTTATTGTTCGCCGCGGACGAGAACGCGTAGAGAATTTCGCTGAACCCATGCGGGCCGGGGTTCGCAATCCCAGCGATCCCAGCCGGCACCAGCACGGAAACCGCGGTTCCGACCAGCACCAGAATGGGTGTCGAAAGAATCACCACTGCGACCATCTTCATCTCGAACGCGTCGATCTTCTTGCCCAGGTATTCAGGCGCCCGGCCAATCATCAGCCCGGCAACGAACACAGCCAGCATTGCATAGATGACCATGCTGAAAAGTCCAGAGCCTGGGCCACCGAACACGACTTCACCCGTCTGCATCAGCACCATCGGTACGAGTCCGCCGGCTGGCGTGAACGAATCGTGCATCGCGTTGACGGCGCCATCGCCGCCGCTCGTCGTCACCGTCGCATAGAGGGCAGACGTCACTACGCCGAAGCGCGTTTCCTTGCCTTCCATGTTGCCGCCCGACAGATTGACCGACATGTTCGCCATGCCGGTTTGTGGCGCTGCGATGTGAGTGACATGCTGCTCGGCTTGCGCCGTGATCGCGGCTGCCACGACGAACATGACAGCCATGGCCGCGAGCAGCGCCCAGCCTTGCCGACGGTCGCCGACGGCCACGCCGAACGTATAGCATAGCGCGGCCGGAATCAGCAGAATGGCCAGCATTTGCAGGAAGTTGGCCAACGGTGTTGGGTTTTCATAGGGGTGCGCAGAATTTGCGTTGAAGAAACCGCCACCATCGCCGCTCAACAGTTTGATCGACTCCTGTGAGGCGACCGGCCCCATGGGTAGCAACTGCTGCTGCGAAGTCATGCTTTGCTGCACCACGTTTCCTGTGGCGTCGTGCACCGGTTGACCCTGCGCATCCAGTTTTGGCTGCTGCCATGTGATCGCCTGCAAGGTGTGCACCTCGCGGTACGTGTCGAAGTTCTGGATCACGCCTTGCGCCATGAACGCGATTGCGAACAGCACGGAGAGTGGCAGCAGGACGTAGAGAGTCGAGCGCGTCAGATCCACCCAGAGGTTGCCGACCGACTGCGCGCCGTGCCTCGCGAGTCCCCGCATGAGGGCGAACATCACCGCCATGCCGCTTGCTGCCGAGAGAAAACTTTGCACGGTAATGCCGAGCATCTGGCTCAAATAGCTCAGGGTCGTTTCGCCGGCGTAACCCTGCCAGCTCGTGTTTGTGACGAAACTCACGGCCGTATTGAGGGCCGAATCCGGACTCACGGCAGGGAGCGCCTGGGGATTGAGCGGCAGCCATTGCTGCAACCTTTGCAGCGCATACAGGAAGAGCAGGCCGACGGCGTTCACCAGAAGCAGCGCAACTGCGTAGGTCTTCCAGGTCATCTCCGAGTCTGGATCGACACCGGCGACGCGATAGATCAGCCGCTCGACAGGCCGTCCGATCACCGACAGCCATGGAGCCCTGCCTTCGGCTGCTCGCGCCACGTAAAGCCCGAGCGGCTTCACGAGTGCGATCAGTACGACCAGAAATAGAATGATCTGAAAGCCGGCACTCGCAATCATCTTGCCTCCCGCAGCTGCCGTAGTCCGCCAAGCGGGTGTTTCATCTTTATTTCAGCTCGCGAAATATCAATTCGACGGAAAGACTGCGGCGAACCGTATAAAGATCTTGTCAATACGGCATCAGGAAGGCGAGTTGGGTTGCGCGCTACGTCAGAACGTCCACGCGAGATCCGGGATCAGTTCGATTCGGGAGATCAGGAGCCAGTGCCTGTGGGTCAGGTGCCGGCAATTAGATGATTGGGCTGCACTGCGAGCCCATGGGCCGAACGGCTGTGCAACTTACGAAAACAGGGTGAACGGCAAGCGGTTGCTATCGACGGCTCGCGGTTGTCGTTTTTTTTCACGCAGCGAAGCGAACAAAACGCGCACTCGGCAGCGCGATTTGATGCGTCCACGCGGCCAGTGTCCGCGCAACGACAGGCGCCTTGCTCAGTATCGCGCTTTCATAGACCTTTCCGGCGAATCGTATCGCATCGACAATGCGGAACCCCTGCCCGCGATAGAACGAGACCAGATGCGCTGCTGGATACGGCGTGTCGAGTGCCAGCTCTGCATAGCCGCGCGTCGCGGCCCAGTGTTCGGCGAACGCCAGCAGGGATTTTCCGATGCCGCGATTCTGCCATGAAGGCTCGATCGCCAGTTGACGGACCGTGGCCACGTCACGGCGATGGTAGTGCTCGCAGGCTGATTCGCTGTCGCGCGCGTAGAGCGTCATCGTGCCGATGATCTCCCCTTCGCTAACTACCACGAAGCAGTCGCCAGCTTGTGCTCGCCGCATCGTGACACTCACGTCCTGGTCCACGCAGGTGCAGTTCAACCCCGACATACCGAGTCGCGCAAACGCACGATGCAGCATCGTCGTGAGCTGCTCGTACGAATCGCGCGAGGGATCAAAGCGCCTCAGTACCACGCTGCCGATGCCCCGCTTGCTGCGTGCGCGGGATGCGTGTCTAGCGGTTGTTGAATGTCGCCTCGACATGAGCACTCTCCAGGATTCACCTCTCAACAAAAGTCTAGAGTTAACGTTTGTGCCCCACAAGAAAAAATGTCGTAAAGAGTGGCGTTTGCTCCCTGCGCAAGACTCTTCACCGAAGCGAACAATCACGCCGGCGAGCCAAACTTGCGACGCAGATCCAGATTCATCTGCAACACGTTCACCATTGGCTCACCCACGAGACCGGCGAGCGGTGCGTGGGCCGAATCGTGAAGCATGGCATTGATCTCGGCGCGAACCATTGCAGGATCACGCTTCGTATCCTTCGCCCACGCCGCCGCCACGCGGTCGAGCTGGAACATCGCGTTCGCGAGCGTGATGTCCGGGTCGAGACCGGAAGCCGACGCGGTCACGAGGTCCCCCGGCACGTTCTGCAGCACGGCGTCCGGATGGTCCTGCCGCCACATATCGAAGAAGATCGACTGGACGTCGCTGCCTGCGTTCACGGGCTCGATCGCACTCACGTCCTTCCCGTTGGCGTCCTTGTGCGTGACGGCGGACGGGAACTTACCCGGATTCGCCGCCGAAAACGCCGTGAAGAACGGCACCGCGAGATCGGCGGCCTTCGGCTGCGGCGTGCCCGGGTTTGCGGCTATCCATTGCTTCACGTCGGCGGGATGCTGCTTCGCCCACGCATCCACGTAAGCACCGTGCGTGGGATCGGCATTGACCCATGCCTGCGCGAGGCTGTTATGCGTGTTGGCCCATTGCGCGACGATGTGCGGCTGGCCGCCGAAGCGGTCCGCCTGGAACCACGCCTCCACATCGGGCGCGACGAGCTGGCCCGCCTTCGGCCCCGCCGCATACGTTGCGATCGGCCCGATGGCGCGCGCCACGCGGTCACGCAGCGCGTAGTTCGCCGCACCGAGCCCCGACGATCCGGACGACGACGCGTCATATGAAACCGCCGATGGCCGTGGCTGGAAGTATTCGTCCTTCGTGAACGGCTGAGCGATCAGCAGCGAACCCACCGCCTTGCCGTCCGGCCCCTTGACCACACTGCCGTTGGCCTGGAACGGAAACGCGGTCTGTCCGATGACCCACAGCACGCCCGGATAGATGCCGCATACGAGCACGACGGCAAAACCCAGCAGCCAGAGGCTCTTCGAAATGTGGCGCAGCATGACTTTCCCCTTTTTCCCGTATCCATCAGGAAACCAGCCCCAGCACGGTCATCACGACGTCGATCAGCTTGATGCCCGCGAACGGCACAATCACCCCGCCTAAACCCCAAATCAACAGATTGCGGCGCAACAGCGCATCTGCGCCCAGCGCGCGGTAGCGCACGCCGCGCAACGCTACCGGAATCAGCAGCGGAATGATCAGGGCGTTGAAGATCACCGCCGAAAGGATTGCCGACGTCGGCGAATGCAGATGCATCACGTCCATCGCACCGAGCCACGGCAGCGTGCCGGCGAACAGCGCCGGCACGATCGCGAAATACTTGGCCACGTCGTTCGCGATCGAGAACGTGGTCAAAGCACCGCGCGTCATGAGCAACTGCTTGCCGATCTCGACGACCTCGATGAGCTTGGTCGGGTCGCTATCGAGGTCGACCATGTTGCCGGCCTCTTTCGCGGCCTGCGTGCCGGAGTTCATCGCCAGGCCCACGTCGGCCTGGGCGAGCGCGGGCGCGTCGTTGGTGCCGTCGCCCATCATCGCGACCAGCTTGCCCTCCGCCTGCTCGGTGCGCAGGTAGGTGAGCTTCGCCTCGGGCGTGGCCTGCGCGATGAACTGATCGACGCCCGCGAGACGCGCGATCGTCGCCGCGGTCAACGCGTTGTCGCCGGTGACCATCACCGTGTAGAGGCCCATTGCGCGCAGGCGCTGGATCCGCTCGCGGATGCCGGGCTTCAGGATGTCTTCGAGCAGCACGACGCCCGCGATCTCGTTGCCGTTGGCGACCGCAATCGGCGTGGCGCCCTGTGCGCCGGCCTGCTTGAGGATCGCATCGAGTCCGTACGGCACCTCGCCGCCGCGCTCGCGCACCCATGCGATCACAGCGTCGGGCGCGCCCTTGCGGATCGAGCGGCCGTCCGCGAGATCGACCCCGCTCATGCGCGTTTGCGCCGAGAAGGGAATCACACGCGTGCTTTCCGAGGTCGCGCTGTGACCTGCATAGGGCGCAAGAGGCGAGCCCCCCACGGCTGCGATGCTCTTGCCTTCCGGCGTGAGGTCGCCGAACGACGCGAGCGCGGCAAGCCGCTTGAGCTCGCTTTCATCCGCAGTGCCAATCGGCATGAACGCCGTAGCCCGGCGATTGCCGATGGTGATCGTGCCGGTCTTGTCGAGCACCACGGTGTCGATATCGCCCGCCACTTCCACGGCCTTGCCGCTCTTCGCGATGATGTTCGCGCGCAGCGCCCGGTCCATGCCCGCTATGCCGATGGCCGCGAGCAGCGCGCCGATGGTGGTCGGAATGAGGCAGACGAGCAACGCCACGAGCGTCGGCACGTCGGTGCCCAGGCTGTGCAGCGGCTCGCTCAAGCCCAGGTAGCTCGTCATGTACTGCTCGGCGTTGTACGCCATCGGCCACAGCGGCACGACCACGATCAGGAAGATCAGCGTGAACGCGGAGAGCACGAGCGTGAGCGCGATTTCGTTCGGCGTGCGCTGGCGCACCGCGCCTTCCACGAGCCCGATCATGCGGTCGAGAAACGTCTCGCCGGGGTTGGCCGAGATACGCACCGTGATCTCGTCGGAAAGCACCGTGGTGCCGCCCGTGACACCCGAGCGGTCGCCACCCGCGTCGCGGATCACAGGCGCGGACTCGCCAGTGATTGCCGATTCGTCGACGGAAGCGGCACCTTCGATCACTTCGCCGTCGCCCGGAATCACGTCGCCCGCGCGCACCATCACCACGTCGCCGCGCCGCAACTGCATGGAGGCAACGGTTTCGAAGCCGCCGTCTGCACGCAGCCGCATCGCGGACGTGTCGCGCCGAGCGCGCCGCAATGTGTCGGCCTGGGCCTTGCCGCGTTCCTCCGCGATGGCGGTCGCGAAGTTGGCAAACACCACCGTGAGAAACAGCCAGACATCGAGCGCGATGAAATACGTGAGCGGAGCCGCGCTATGGGCGATGCCGAACGCGATCTCGAGAATGAACACGAAGGTCAGCACCGCACCGATCTCGACGACGAACATCACCGGATTCTTCCACTGAATATCCGGTCGCAGCGCGATGATCGACTGCTTGAGCGCGAGGCGCACCAGTTCGCGGTCGAACAGCTGGTCGCGCCGCCTGTGCGGCGGCTGCGGGCCGCGCGAGACAAGCATCGTTTTGGGTACGGCAGGCGTCGAGTTCATGATTTGCATTCCTCGATAATTCGACGGAGGCATTCCAGCAAGTTCACCGCTGCGTCATCCGCCGAATGGAATTGGCCCGAGGTGGTTCGCAAGCGGACCAAGCGCCGCCACCGGCAGGAACAGCAATGCTCCGACGATCAGGATCGTACCCAGCAGCAGGAAGCCGAACGTCGCGGTGTTGTCGCGCATCGTGCCAAGCGTTGCGGGCGCCGTCTTCTTTCGGCCAAGGAATGCGGCCATGGCGATAGGCGCCACGATCGGCAAATAGCGCGAGAACAGCATGACGAGGCCGGTTGCCGTATCCCATTGCACCGCGGTGGGCGCGGGGTTCGGGTTCGCGTTCAGGCCGTAGGTGGTCGCGAGGCCGTCCATGGCGGATCCGTTGTTCGCCGATGACGAGGAGAACTGGTAGACGATTTCACTGAAACCGTGTGCCCCCGGATTCGCCTCGGCCTTCGTGCCCCAGTCGGTGGCGGAGAAAAGCCCCGTGGGCCCGAGAATCAGGATCGGGTGCACGAGCAGCGCGATCATCGCGAGTTTCATTTCACGCGCACCCACCTTGCGGCCCAGGTACTCCGGCGTGCGCCCCACCATCTGCCCGGCGAGGAATACGCCCACCACGAGGAACAGCAGCAGGTTGATCATGCCCACACCCTTGCCGCCAAATACGCAGTTCAGCCACATGCCGATGAGCGGCGAAAGGCCGGCAATCGGGTTCAAGCTATCGTGCTCGGCGTTGACGGCGCCGCACGTGACATCCGTGGTGATCGCAGCGAATGTCGCGCCCGCCGACGTGCCGAAACGCAACTCCTTGCCCTCCAGATTGCCGAGGTGTTGATCGACGGGCAACCCAGCCACGGGCGGAATCGTCACGCTATGCTGCGTGCCGGCCAGCGCATAGGTGCGCGCCACCGGATGCGCCGTGAACGCGGGATTGGGCTGCATGGCGTCCCAGTACACGGCCCAGCCTATCAGGCCGATCATCATCGTCAGCATCACGCTGTAAATCACGACCGCGTGACGCAAGCGCCCGAGCATGCGCCCGTACATGAGTACGAGCGAGAACGGGAAAATCATCATCGCGAGGGTGGTCACGATGTTCGAGAGCGCAGTGGGATTCTCATACGGCTGCGCGCTGTTCATGCCGTAGAAGCCGCCGCCGTTGGTACCGAGCATCTTGATCGGAATGACCGCAGCAACGGGGCCGACTATCAAGGTTTGCTGCTTCGCCTGGCCGTGATCGTCCGTGCCCATCGCGCCGGGTTCGAGCGTCGTGACCTGCACATCGCTCGCGTAGGTCATCGGCATGCCTTCGTGAATGAAGATCACGCCTACTACGAGCGCGACCGGCACGAACATGTAGACCACCACACGCCACATATCGACGAAGAAGTTGCCGAGCCGATGCTCGCCGCGCAGCGCGCGGATGATGGCCGTGAGCGCGCAGAGCCCCACCGCCGCCGAAAGAAACATGTTCGGCAGGATGAAGAAGATCTGGCTGAAGTTCGATAGATGCTGATCGCCCGAATAGTGCTGCAGGTTCGTGTTGGTCATGAACGAAATGACCGTGTTGAAGATCGTCGATGGCGCAAGCATGCCCCGCCCCAGCGGGTTGAGCGGCATGAGCGGCTGCAGCGAAAGGACAACGAAGCCGAACACGAACAGCGCCACATTGAAGACGAGCAGCGCAAGGGTGTATTGCTTCCAGTCCTGCGCGCCGCTGTCGAGACGAGACTCGAACCAGCGCAGCCAGCGCGGCGCGGGAAAATGCCCTTCCATCACCCATGCCATGTAACGGCTGAGCGGAATGGATATCGCGATCGCGAGGACGAGTATCAGTACCGGCAGGGTCCACATGGTCCCCCCTCTTTATGCCGCAAGGGCGTGAGATTCAAGTTGACGACTAGAACCACTCGGGGCGTATCAGCGCGAGGAACAGGTACACGAACGTCGCTGCCGAGATCGCGGCGGCAAGCCAAGCCATGACGGCCTCCTCAAATGCGCTCGCAGGCGTCGATGAACAGCACGCACAGCAAGAGACTGCCGAGCCCGAGCGCAAAGAGCACCGGCAACCAGACGACCAGATTCATGATGTGCCTCCACGTCGATGAATCTTGCGGCAAAGCACTCCCCCCGCGCATTCGCAGCGCGGTGAATGCACCCTTGCAGCAAGGGTGATTCAGGTATAGAACGGGGCGGATAAAAATTGCGTAAATCCCAGCGGGGATTTCGCATAAACGGGGTATATGACGCTGCGGGGTCGCGTGTTGTCTGGACCGGGTTCAGGCGCTTCGCTGCAATCGGGGCTACTTCGGCGTGCCGGGCTTGCGTTCGCCAGACTCAGCCGCCCTCTGCCGTCGCGTCCAGACCGGCGAGGCGGTATCCAACCTGCAGTTCGGTGATCAGGTGTTTTGGGCGTGCCGGGTCCCCTTCGAGCTTTTGCCGGATGCCCGCCATATACACGCGAAGATATTGCGGTCGATCGACATAGGTCGGACCCCACACCTCGAGCAGCAATTGCCGGTAAGTCAGCACCTTGCCGTAGCCGCGTATCAGCGCAGCGAGCAGCCGGAACTCGGTCGGCGTGAGATGGACCGACTCGCCTGCGCGGGTCACTTCGTAGGTCGCGAGATTCACGCGAATATCGCCGAACTGCACCGTTGCGTCACCCGTACCGGCGCCGCCCACGAAACTCGCCCGCCGCAACTGCGCTTTCACGCGCGCGACCAGTTCGGGCACGCCAAAGGGCTTGGTCAGGTAGTCATCGGCGCCGAGATTGAGCGCCTCCACTTTCTCGCTCTCGCGATCGCGCGCGGACAGCACCACCACCGGCGTACGCGACCAGCCGCGCAGATCGCGTATCAACGTTTTGCCATCCTCATCGGGCAACCCGAGGTCCACGATCACGAGGTCTGGCTGGCGCGTGCTGCACTCAACGCGCCCTTGCGCCGCGTCACCCGCTTCGAACACGCTCATGCCTTCGCGTTCGAGCGACATGCGCACGAATCGCCGGATATCGGACTCGTCTTCGACAATCAGCACACGTGGTTTGCTCATGCAGCGGGTTCCTCGAAAATATTGGGTGGCGCGCTTAGCGGCACGCTGATCGTGAAGCGCGCACCGTGCGGCGTGTACTTCACGGCATTGTCGATCAGATTGACGAGCACCCGCTCGAACGCGATGGCGTCGAGTTCTATGAGCGGAAGGTCGGCGGCGAGACTTGTCTGCGTGCGATGTCCATCGAGCGAGGTTCCGAGCCGCGCGAACGCGCTGCCGACGATCTCGTCGAGCGTGTGCCACTCCTTGTTCAGATGCGTGCCCTCTCCCTGCATGCGCGCGAGATCGAGCAGGTTGGTTACGAGCCGGTGCAGGCCGTCGGTCTGCAGCCGGATCGCCCGCGACACCACGCGCCGCTCCTCGTCCGGCAGCGCATCGGCGCGCTCGAGCTCCCGTGCGCGCGGTCCTCGAACCCGTGATGATCGCTGCAGTCGATCGCGCCAGCTCGCCCACACAGGCGCGCCGCGCGCGGGTCTGTTCGTTCGCGCGATTGAAGCTGCACCCTAGGTCGGCTTTCCAGTCGTGCATTCGCACGACTGGCCCCGGGTGGTGACATCCCGATCGCGTCGGCAGCCGCCGCGAACACGCTGACCCCGCTGGACAGATTTTCGATCTTCGATTTCTTGGCTCAAAGAGAGTGTTGAACGAAGCAGATCCGCCTGCTCCACACCGAGTCCAGCCCGAACGATTGATGACTGTATGTCATTTAACTAGTTCAACCAGTGTCATTTTGTTTTCTCTCGCACTTCTCCAGAATGCGCTTCATCGGGACGGATGAGATTCCGTCAGCGCGTCGCACGGTATTCAGGCTGCGACGCTTCCGGCCGATGGATATACAGAGGAACCACGAATGACCACACGACTCAATCGACGCAAGTTGCTGAAAAGCGCCTCTGGGCTGGTTGCCTCAGCAGCGCTCGGCTCATTTGCGACCCGGCATGCGGCCGCGGCTTCGTCACCCGCTTCACGAAGTCCGGCGATAGTCCGCCTCCCAGACTCCGAATCGATCGACCAACGCCTTCGGCACGCGGTTGCAGATGGCACAGTCGCCTCTGTCGTCGCGATGGGGGCAACGCGCCACGGAGTCGTGTATGAGGGCGCCTGCGGTCCGGCCAATGCCACCACCGGAGAAGTCATCGGCCCCGATGCGATCTTCTGGCTGCTCTCGATGACGAAGGCGATCACCGCGACCGCCTGCATGCAACTGCTCGAGCGGGGCAAGCTGAAACTGGATCAGCCTGCAGGCGAGATCCTGCCGCAACTCAAGTCGCCGCAGATTCTCGACGGATTCGATGCGTCGGGTCGGCCGAAACTGCGCCCGGCGCGCAATGCGATCACGGTGCGGCATCTCTTGACGCACACGTCGGGATACACGTACAGCATCTGGAGCGACCGGATCAGTCAGTACGAGAAGGTCACCGGTATGCCGGATATCGGCTATTCGCTAAACGGCGCCTTTTCCGCTCCGCTCGAATTCGAGCCTGGCGAGCGCTGGCAATACGGCATCAGCATGGACTGGGTCGGCAAGCTGGTTGAAGCCGTGACAGACCAGTCGCTCGAAGTGTATTTCAGCGAACACATATTCGAGCCGCTGGGGATGGGAAATACGGGCTTCCTGATCAGCAGTCAGCAAAAAAAACGTGTCACGACCATGCACAGGCGGCAGGCTGACGGCTCCCTGACACCCGAAGCGTTCGAAACCAACCAGCGCCCCGAATTCTTCATGGGTGGCGGCGGGCTGTTCAGCACGCCGCGCGACTACATGACGTTCCTGACGATGCTGCTCAATGAAGGTACCTACCACGGAGCGCGAATCCTGAACCCCGATACGGTCAAGACGATGTTCCGCAATCACATCGGCGACCTGGAGGTTCACGAAATGAAAACAGCACAGCCTTCCTGGTCGAACAGCTTCGATCAGTTTCCCGGCGCCGTGCACAAATGGGGACTGTCGTTCGACATCAATACCGAACCGGGTCCGCACGGTCGCAGTGCTGGCAGTGCTAGCTGGGCGGGTCTGCTGAACACGTATTTCTGGATCGATCCGGTCCGGCGCGTGGCCGGCTCCCTGTTCACCCAGATGCTGCCGTTCTATGACGCGCGTGTCGTAAATCTCTATGCCCAGTTCGAACAGGCGTTCTACGCCCGGCTGCCGCGCGCCTGAGCACACCGCCGCCCACTCAAACCAACAAGGAGCTTGAATCATGTATGCAATCACGGGAATCACCGGCAAGGTAGGCGGCGCACTGGCCCGGGAACTCTTTGTCTCGGGACAACCGGTGCGCGGCGTCGTGCGCGATACGGCGCGCGCCAATTCGTGGGCGCAAATCGGATGCCAGTTGGCGACGGCACAAATGGACGACGCTGCCGCGCTCGCGGCAGCGTTCGAGGGTACGGAAGGTGTGTTCATCCTCCCGCCCTCCGAGTTCGATCCGACGCCCGGCTTTACCGAGGCCTGTACCGTCATCGATGCCGTGTCCGAAGCGATTCGTAAAGCCCGCCCGAAAAGGGTGGTCTGTTTGTCGACCATCGGTGCACAGGCCAGCGAGAGCAATCTGCTGACGCAACGCACGTTGATGGAGCGCGCGCTCAGCGACTTGCCAATGCCCGTGGCCTTCCTGCGGCCCGGCTGGTTCATGGAAAACGCCGCCTGGGATGTTGCATCCGCACGCGCCGATGGCGTGATCCAAAGCTATCTGCAACCGCTCGACAAGCCGGTGCCGATGGTAGCGACGGTCGACGTGGGCCGCGTTGCAGCCAGGATGCTTCAGGAAACATGGAGCGGTGTGCGGGTCGTGGAACTTGAAGGCCCGACACGGATCAGCCCCGACGATCTCGCACACACCTTCGCACGCGTGCTGGGTCGCCCGGTGCGCGCTGAAGTCGTTGATCGCCTGAACTGGGAAGCCCTCTTCCGTTCGCAAGGCATGCAACACCCGTTGCCACGCATGCGCATGCTCGACGGTTTCAATGAAGGCTGGATCACGTTCGAAGGACAGCCAGAAGAGGTTGTCCGCGGTCGCACGGAACTGCAAAGCGTGCTCGAGACGCTCGTCGCCCGCGCCGCGCACTGACGAATCGCAAAACGGGTGGCGGGATCGCGCCACCTTGTCTGTTGACCAGGAGTATCGAATATGCAATACAGCACACTCGGCCGGTCCGGCCTGCGCATCTCGCGATTGAGTCTCGGCGCCATGACGTTTGGCGCGGGCTCAGGCATCTGGGGTGCCATAGCCGGCCTGGACCACGAACGGGCCACCCAGCTCGTAGAGCTGGCCGTCGAGCAAGGTGTCAACCTGATCGATACTGCCGATGCCTACTCGCAGGGACGCTCCGAAGAAGTCGTCGGCCAGGTACTCAACACACTGGGTCTTGACGAGAGCCGGATGCTTGTCGCGACCAAGGTGCGCTTGCGCACCGGGCCCGGTCAGAACGACGTCGGCCTTGGCCGCTCTCACATCATGCGCACGGTCGAAACCAGCCTGAAGCGCCTTGGCCGGAGTCACATCGACCTGCTTCAGTTGCATGACCGCGACGCGCTCGTCCCGATCGACGAGACGCTGCGCGCCATGGACGACCTCGTTACGCAGGGCAAGGTTCGGCACATTGGCGCGTGCAATTTTAGTGCAGCCGACCTCGAACGCGCTCATGCATTCAGCGGCCGCACAGACCGGGCGCACCTCGTCAGCAACCAGGTGCACTACGCGTTGACGAGTCGGGACATTGAGTACGAAATCATGCCGGTTGCCCAAAGCCTCGCGACTGGCCTGCTCGTATGGAGCCCACTGGCCGGTGGCTACCTGAGCGGTAAATACGCCAAAAATGGGCAGGGCAGCGGACGCAGAACGAATCTGGATTTCCCGCCAGTCGACCAGACAGCGGGCGCAGCAATCCTCGACGTTTTGCGTGAAATCGCCCTCGAACTCGACAGCACGCCCGCGCAGATTGCGCTCGCCTGGACACTGGCACGCAAGCAGATTGCGTCCGTCATCGTCGGGGCTCGAACGCTAGAGCAACTGGCAGCGAATCTCGATGCACGGACCTTGCCGCTCGATGCCGGGCAGTTCGATCGACTGGACCAGGTTTCCGAGCCTCGCCTGCCGTTTCCACACTGGATGCAGCGGTTCCACGATCGGGACCGTATTCTCTAACAAAAAGGAGTCCGTAGCATGTATGTAGTCACCGGCATCACTGGCCAGGTAGGTGGAGTGGTCGCCCAGACGCTGCTTTCAGCTGGGCATGAGGTCGGACCGGAGTGGGAGTCGCCCGATACGATCGCCCTGACACTCTCCCGCCAGCCAGGCCGGAACGTGCGCGCGCAGGCCGTGCCGCGCGAGCAATGGGAGTCGCTCTTCCGCGGCCAGGGGATGAACAATCCGGTGCCACGCATGCGCATGCTGGATGGCTTCAACGAAGGCTGGATCTGTTTCGAGGGGACCCCGCGTCGGGGCTCCACCACGCTCCACGAAGTCCTGTCTGGCCTGATCGAGCGGGCGGGCTGAGCCATGAGCACGCAGGAGCGGACAGCCGCTGGTCCCGCACCGGCGCTGGCGAACGGGCTGGTTTTCCGGCTGGCCGGGGCGTGTGGTGTCGTCGCAGCGGGAAGCTATCTGGCGCAGCCGCTCACCTCGCGCATTGCCGGTGATCTGCACCTGCCCGCGCATCATGCGGGGCTCATCGTGACGCTCACGCAGGTCGGGTACTGCGCAGGGTTGCTGCTAGTCTCGCCCCTTGCTGACCAGTTGGACAGTCAGCGCCTGTTGAGCCGCGTGCTTGCCGCTTCGGCGGCGAGCATGGTGCTGGCGGCGTTCGCACCCGGGGGCATCTGGCTTCTTGTGGCGGCGGCCGGGATTGGCGTCTGCTCTGTCTCCGTACAGCTCATCGTCGCCCAGGCCGCGCGGCTTAGCGATGCGTGCTCGCGCGGCCGCGTGGCCGGTGGCGTAACCAGTGGCCTGCTGTGGGGAATTCTCGCCGCGTGGCCGGTCGCGAATCTGCTGGGTAACGCACTGGGCTGGCGAGCGCTGTTTCTTCTGGAAGCCGCCACTGTCCTCGCCCTGGTTCCGTGGTTACGCAGCGTCCTTCCGGCCTATCAGCCGCAAACGCGCGGCAGCTACCTGCAGACCGTCGCCTCGCTGCCCCGGTACTGGCGGCAATATCGAGAGTTGCGCAGACGCACCTACGTGCAGGCACTGCTGTTCGGTGTCTTCAGCCTCACGTGGACGGCACTGCCGATCTGGCTTCGACAGCGCTACGATTTCCATACGACCGGTATCGCTTGCTTTGGCCTGGCGGGCGCGGCTGGGGCCCTCGTGGCGCCCCTGGCTGGCCGCCTCGCCGACCGCGGTCGAACGTCAGCCACATCCCTGGCTGCGATCGTTGCCGTAGCGGCTGCGGGCCTCGCGATGTGTTTCGATCCACCATGGTGGATGTTGCTGATGGCGGTGGTCACTATCAGTGGCGGAGTCCAGGGCAGCCACGTCGTTTCCCAGCGACGTGTGCTGGCGCTGGAGCCGCACGCGGCCAATCGGCTGAATAGCCTGTACGTCGGCGGATTCTTCCTTGGCGGCGCGCTCGGCTCGGCCTTTGCCGTGCCGCTGGTGCACGGCCATCCTCCATGGATTGGAATCGTGGGCGCGTTCGCGGCCGCCGTTGCCCTCCTCCCGGCCGCGTTGTTGCGGCATTTGTAATCACTTAATCGAGACCACCATGAATATCAAGGGTTGCACAGCACTTGTCACCGGGGCAAATCGAGGCCTCGGGAAGGCTATCGTCGAACAGTTGGCGCAGGGCGGCGCGGCAAGAGTCTACGCAGGCATGCGCAATCCCACGGCTGTAGCGCACGCTGCGATTTCGCCAGTGCGCCTCGATGTGACGGATACAGACTCAGTGGCGCGCGCAGTCGAAAAGTGCAGCGACGTCGATCTGGTCATCAACAATGCTGGCCTCCTGCTAGCCACGCCGATGCTTGCCCACGATTCGGAGGAGGCGCTGCGCCGTGAACTGGAGGTGAATACGTTCGGCCCGCTGCGTGTCGTCAGGGCATTTGCTCCCATCTTGGCACGCAACGGCGGCGGTGCAATCATCAACATGCTCTCGGTGGTGAGCTGGTATGTCTATCCGTTCAACGCCACCTATTGCGCCTCAAAGTTCGCTGCACTGGCGATGACCGATGCCATGCGCATCGAGTTGAAGGCGCAGGGAACGCATGTGATGGGCGTCTACGCTGGTTTTATCGACACCGATATGGCCGGTCACTTCACAGGCGAAAAAACCTCACCGATCCAGGTTGCCGAACGAATGCTGGCAGGTCTCGAGGCCGGACAGGAGCACGTTCTCGCCGACACCGCCGCTGAAGAGCTTGGGCGCGCGGTCAGGTTCGAGCCCAAGCGTCTTGCCGCCTGGGCCCAGTCGCTTTGGGACGATGGTCGCCGGTCGTAACGACACAAACGCCAACCGGCAGTTCCGACCGCTTCTTGACCATGTCAATGCCGAATTGCTGAAAACCCCATCTATCAAGCGGACGTAAGCCTGCTGGCTTCGCCATCCGACCGCTGCCTCTCGTGTCGAATGTTGATTGGCCTCCTTTGAACAACCTTAATGCCCGTCCGAGTCGGGAGCGCGCTTTCGCTCAAATCGAGACGTTATATGGCGAGCCATAGACTTGCGAACGGCAGCAATGTGCCCTGGATCTGCCGTACCCACGGTGTTGGCTGACCGTTGGCTATGGCCGCACTCGTCGGCAGACGCGCCCGCGCGAGTGATCGTTGTAGCCAGGTAGCTGCCATCAAAGCGTCACAGGGTCGAGTGACGGTTCAGGGTCGGTTTCGTGCCGTCGCCGGCGGAACGGCGGCGGCCACGAGCCAGCGCTCCCCCAGCAGGCAGGACCCGGCCCATTTTCAGCCACTAAGGCGCATTGAATAAGAGACGTTTGACTGTCTTTTCTTCATTCGCGAGCCGTCATGCGCCGCATCACTTGTCACTGTAGAAGTAGCCGGGTTGCGGTTCCGGCGCGCCGCTCAATCACTGATCTCCGCATGGACGGCACGCAGTGCGAGGTGATAACTCTTGATCCAGAAGCCGCGGAGCTGCCCCTTGACTACCGGCGAACACCGAATAGCGCCGGAATGATTCCTTCGCATGGATGTTAGACATTTGCAGCTCAATGACCGGACAGGTCAGGATCGCGAGCGCGTCGCAGATGCCGTCGCGTTAGTGCATCCACGCACCGGCACTGATCAGCACGGCGTGCTCGCCCTCTTCAACAGCTCGATGGATGCGCTCGCACATCGCCGCTTCGCTGTTCGTCTGAAATGATTCGACCTGCACACCCAGTTCCTCGCCCAGCGCCTGCAGCCTGGCATCGATGTCGGCGAGCGTAACCGTTCCGTATTGCGCGGGGTCGCGCTTGCCTAACATGTTGTGATTGATGCCATGAAGCATCAGGACGTTCTTCATCGGATTGTCCTTTGCGGATTCAGTCGAGCGGCACGGTGAGGCGGTCGATGACCTCGGCGGTCAACGGTCGCACGCCGCGCCACCATGCAAAGGCTTCGGCCGCCTGTTCGACCAGCATGCCCACGCCGTCGGCGACACCGCGTACGCCGGCGTTGCGCGCGAGCCGCAGGAACGGCGTAAGCCGCTTTCCGTATGCCAACTCGTAGGCGGTGCCCTCCGGGCTGAACACACCCGGAGGGACGGGTGGCAGGTCGCCTGTCAAGCTTGCCGAGGTCGCGTTCACCACAAGGTCGAAGCGGCCTCGCGTCGCGAGATCCCCATAGCCGCAGGCGCCTAAGCGCGTACCGCGCGAGCCGACCTGGGCGACCAGCGCCTCGCCTTTGGTCACATCGCGATTGGCGACGACCAGTTCGGTGGGACCCGCGGCGAGAAGCGGCAGCAGCGCGCCGCGCGCTGCACCGCCCGCGCCGAGCGTCAGCACGCGTTTGCCGGCAAGCGGGACGCCGAGATTGACTTCGATATCGCGCAACAAGCCTATGCCGTCGAAATTCTCGGCAATGATCCGGCCGTTCTCGAACTTGAGCGCATTGGCGGCACCTGCCAGCGTCGCGCGCTCGCTGCGCTCGTCGGCGAGCGCGAAGGCCTTGAGCTTGAACGGCGCGGTGACATTCATGCCCTTGCCGCCATCCGCAGCGAACTGGCGCACGACCTTCGCGAAGCCATCGTCAGAATCGAGCGGACCTTCGATTGCGACGTAGGACATCGCCTGGTGTGTCGCTTCGGCAAACAGGCCATGAATCAACGGAGATTTCGTGTGTCCGATCGGGTGGCCGATCACTGCATACAGGTCAGTCATGGTGGCTCACTTCGAGTAGAGAACGCCTTCGCATCGCATCGTGTCGATCTCGGCAGCGGAAAAACCCAGCGATTGCGCGACCTCCGTGTTGTGCTGCCCGAGATCCGGCGCGACGTCGCGAACGGTCGTGTCACAATCGGAAAAGCGGAAAGGCAGGTTGGGCAAACGCAGCGTTCCATAGCGCGGGTGATGCTGCTCGACCATCATGCCGCGCGCCTGGATCTGCGGATCGTCGAGCACCTCGTCGATGCGCTGCACCTTTGCGCAAGGCACATCGATGCCATCGAGCAGTTCGAGCACCTGCGCGACGGGCCGCGCGGCGACCCACGGCTGCACGACAGACAGAATCGCCTGCCGGTGCGCGTTGCGGCCGACGCTGTCGTAAAAGCGCATATCGCTGCCGAATCCGGCGGGCCCGCCGTGCGTTTCGATCAGCGCGGCGAGGCGCTTCCACGCGTCGTCCACCTGTGCGGCGATCACGAGGTCGCCGTCCGCGGCGCGAAACACGCCATAGAGTGTCGAGGTCGGCATGTCGTGCCCCGTCTGCTCCGGCAGTACGCCGCGAAGCGTGTAGCACTGCACCGCGTATTCGTGCATCGAGACGAGCGTGTCGTAGAGCGCCATGTCGATGTGCTGGCCGCGGCCGCTCTTCACGCGTCCGAGCAGTGCCGCGTTGATCGCCGCCACCGCGTGAATGCCCGTGTACATGTCGCCGAGCGAAATGCGCAGCAGTGGCGGCGGCTCGCCCGGCGTGCCCACCATCTGCATGATGCCGCTCTTCGCCTCCGCGATCAGGCCGAATCCGGCGCGATGCGCGTCGGGGCCCGTATGGCCGTATGCGGAAATCGAACAATAGACGAGGCCCGGATTGCGCGCGGATAACTCGACATAGCCCAGTCCGAGCTTGTCCAGCGCGCCGGGACGGTAGTTCTCGACGAACACATCCGCCGAATCGCACAAGCGGCGCATGAACTCCTTGCCGCGCGCATCTTTCATGTTGACGCTTACGCCGCGCTTGCCCATGTTCAGCTGCAGGAAATAGCCGCTTTGCTGGTCGTCCAGCACGGTCGCGTGCTGGCGTCCTGCGTCACCGCCGCCCGGACGCTCGACCTTGATGACTTCGGCGCCGAGCGCCGCGAGACAGCGGCCCACGTAGGGACCGGCGAGGAAGTGGCTATAGTCGACAACGCGAATGCCTTCGAGAGGACGGCCCTGCATCAGTACGCTCCCGGCCGACGCGGCACCATCAGACGATGTTCGCCGCGCTGAACCACCTGGTTATCCTGATTGATCAGTTCGGAGGGCAGCACGACGATCCCCCAGCCGGGGCGGCTGTTGCTCGGCCGCATGGCGCCGACGCGAAACTTCACGTGCAACACATCGTCGACCTTGACTGGCAGCAGGAAATCCCACGTCCACCCGAGCGACATACCGGGCAGAAAGCGATAGTCGCTCTGTGTCTTGAGGCCGTCGGCAATCGACAGCCCGAAAAGCCCATGCGCGACGAGGCAACCGAAGTGGCTCGCTTTGGCGTACGCCTCGTCCACATGCACGGGCGTATGGTCGCCCGTGAGTTCGGCGTAAGCGTGGATCCGTTCCTTCGTCACGGTGTAGCTCGGGCTCACGCACTCGTCGCCTTCGCGGGCGTCGTCCCAGAACTTCTCGATGATCGTCATGCTCACGCCTCCGTGCGCGGGTTGATGGTCAGCGCCCGCGCGACACAGGACGCGGGTCTGGCTTGAATCAGTTCGACGGCGAGGCCGTCGGGCAGACGCAGCCAGTTGCGCCCTTGCGGCATTTCGCTGACGCCATAGGCATGGGCCGCGGCCAAAGCGGCTTCGAGGTCTTCGCACATGACGCCCAGATGCGCGAGGCGCCCTTCGGGGCCATCGTGTTGCGGCGCATGAATGAACTGAAGACCGCCGAGCGTCCAATACTGGCGCGGCGCATCGACGGTGCCGTCGACTTCGCGCATGGTCATCCCAAGCACGTCTTCGAAGAAGCGGATGTGCCACCGGATGTCCTTCACCCAGATCGCGACATGCTCCAGGTATGCCTTCGAGCCGCTCATGCCGTCGTCTCCTTGCGCGCTTCATCGGCCATCGCCCGCTCAATGCCCTTGATGCAAGCTACCAGCGTCGCGTTGACGGGCGTCGGCACGCCGAGTCGTTGTCCCCAGCGCACCACCGAACCGTTGATGAAATCGATCTCGGTGACCGAGCCTTTTTCGAGGCTTTGCAGCATCGACGTCTTGAACGCCGGAGATAGACCTTCGGCCGCGAGTGCCCAGGCCTGCTCGGGGTCCGTCATCGAGAGCCTGATGCCGGCCGCCTGTGCTGTCGCGATTGCCTCGGATACGGCTGCGAGAGCCGTCGCTTTCAGCAGCGGCTCGTCATAGAGCTGGCCGTAAGTGAGGCGCGTAATGCCGGTAATCGCGCCCGTCGCGACGTTGACGAGCAGCTTGTCCCACATCGTGCCCACAATGTTGTCGCTGGCAGCGGTCATCAGCTCCGCGGCGTTGAACGCGTCGGCAATCGCCCGCACGCGAGGCGTGATCTGACCATCCAGTTCGCCGATGTAGGTCGCCTTGCCGGTGACGCCCGATTGAATATGCCCCGGTCCGCGCAACACGCCGCCGACATACGTCTTGCCTGCCAGCACGCGCTCGCGGCCCACGATATCGGCGAGCACGTCTTCATGCCCGAGGCCGTTCTGCAGCGACAGCACGAGCGTTTCGGGCCCGATCAGCGCGAGTGCGCCGCGCATCGCCGCGTCGGTGTGGAAGGACTTGACCAGCACGATCACCACGTCGGCCGCGCCGATTTCGCTCGCCTGGGTCGCGGCGCGCACCCCGATGCGCCGCGTGCCCTTGTCGTCGTCGACCTGCAGACCGTCGCGGCGCATCGTTTCGACATGGACGGGCGAACGGTCCAGCAGCCAGGTTTCGTGGCCGCCTTCCGTGAGCGCGGCCCCGATCGCGCAACCTAGTGCGCCGGCGCCGAGAATTGCAATCTTCACAGGGTTTCTCCTTGACGTGTAGACACACGATAGGAGTCGCCGCTCATATCGGCAATGCAATGACTACAATGTCGCCATTGCACCAGACAATAACGCCCGTCACGTCATGATGCCGCCCGATTTACCCGACCTGAAACTGCTGCAGCTCTTCGACCTGCTCTATGACGCGCGCAGCGTCACGCGCGTTGCCGAGCAACTGGGACAAAGCCAACCTACCATCAGCATCTGGCTCGGGCGGCTGCGCGAGTATCTGCAGGACCCGCTTTTCATCCGCACCCCCGGCGGCATGGCGCCGACGCCGCAGGCCGATGCGCTGATCGGCCCTTGCCGCGAGATTCTCGAATCGCTCAGGCGTTTCGCCGCGTGGGAGATCATGTTCGATCCTGCGACCGCGCAGCGGCGCTTTCGCATCTGCATGACGGATGCGAGCCATATCACGCTGCTGCCGAGACTGCTTGCGCACGTACGCGCCCAGGCGCCCGGTATCCGGCTCGAAGCGGCCGGAATCGACGGCAACACGGAACGGGCGCTGGAATCGGGTGAGGCCGATCTGGCTATTGGCTACGTCCCCTGGCTAAGCGGCGGCATCTACCAGCAGCAGCTTTATGGACAGGATTGGGTATGTCTGACGAACCGGCATCATCCGCACATTCGCGGGCGGCTCGGTTTGAAGCAGTATCGCTCGGAGGGACATGTCGCGATCGAATCGGGCACGGGCGCGCAATTGCTGGAACTGGCGCTGGCGCGCGAGCGGATCGAGCGTGACGTCGTGCTGCAGTTGCCGGGTTTCCTGGGGCTCGGAACGATCGTCCAGACGACGGACCTGGTCGCCACGCTGCCACGGCACATTGGAGAAACGCTCGCGCAGGCCAACGATCTCGCTGTACATGCGTGCCCGATCCCCGTGGATGGCTTCGCCGTTCGGCAACATTGGCATGCCCGGTATCATCACGAGGCCGGGAATCGCTGGTTGCGTGGTGTGGTCCATCAGCTATTCGGGGTATCGCCGTGAAACTGACACTTAGGCGCCGTGCGCCATTTCAGGGACAACGACCGTTGTACATCTGCAACCAGCCGTTGCCACAGTCCATGAGCGAGCGTCCGGGTTGGGTCGCCAAGTGCCCGCCGCCTGGCCCCCTCCGCGCAACACCTATCGACAGAACCTCAAAATCGCATCGGCAACGTCACGGGGCGCTTCGCGCTGCGGGAAGTGGCCTACGCCATCGAGCACCTTCCGCTCATACCGCCCAAGGAAAAAGGACTCCCGCCCGCTGGAACTATCGGGATGGTTGCAAGTGTCCGCCTCGCCGTGCAGGACCAACGTTGCGACCGACAGCCTCGGCGCGGGATTCAGACGCGCCTCATCTTCGGCATAGGCGGGGTCGCCTTCGACAAAGCCCCAACGGTGCCGGTAGCTATGAAGCACGACCTCTGCCCAATCGTCGCCCTCGAATGCCTGCGCCGCTTCGTCGAAGTCGGCCGGCGCGTACCAGCCGGCCGGCGCCCAGGTATCCCACATCTGGCGGGCGAATGCCTCACGTTCGTCCCGCACCACCCGTGCGCCTCGCGGCGTGGCCATGAACCAGTGGTACCAATAATTGCGCACCTGCTGCAGCGTCAGGATCTGGTTCGGATCATTGGTACCGTATCCCACCGATAGCATCACCAGATGAGAGGCAACGCCGTCTCTCAGGCCGCACGCATTGGCGGCCGCGCGGGCGCCCCAATCGTGGCCGACCAATACCGGCTGCTCAACGCCCAACACGTCGAGGAAATCGAGAAGATCGCGGCCCAGCGCGGACAACTGGCCGCTGCGTGGCGTGGCCGTATCGCGGAACCGGGTGGGCGCGAAGCCCCGCAGTGCCGGCGCGAGCACGCGGTAACCCGCATCGGCCAGAATGGGTGCGACGTGCTTCCAGCACTGGGGGCTGTCCGGCCAGCCGTGCACCAGCACCGCGATGCGCGTCCCCTGCGGGTTCCATTCGAGCCTGGCAATGTCGAGCCGCCCGGTGGCGGCGTGGTGGTAAGTGTTCATCGTGTTCCTCGTGCAAACAGGGAAGTCTCACGATAGCTCGACGTCTCGTGCCGATTGGTGAATAATCACTAATCATTGATGATTTTTCGTGTTGAATGATCTGATGGACATGCTGCCCACTGCCGACGGTGTTCCGCTCGATACCGTGTTGCTGCGCACCTTTTTCGAAGTCGTAGACAGCGGCAGCTTTGCCACGGCCGCCGAGCGTCTGGCGCTGACCCCTTCGGCCGTGAGCGGACATATCAAGCGCCTCGAACAGATCGCCGGGGTTGGCCTGCTGACACGCACGACTCGCCATCTGGAATTGACGCAGGCCGGCGACACCCTGTACGCCTACGGCCGAAACATCCTGGATCTGGAACGCGAGGTCCGCGCGAAACTACGCGGCACGCCGCTGCGCGGGCTGTTGCGAGTCGGTGCATCGGAAGATTTTGCGGGCGCATGGCTGCCCCAGGTGTTGCAGCGTTTTCGCCGCCAGCATCCCGAAGCGACAATCGACCTGAGAGTCGGCATCACGGCCGATCTGGTGCGTCAGCAGGAGCGCGGTCGTCTCGATCTCGTGTTCGGCAAGCAATGTAGCCGTGTCGGCAAAGGCGGCACGCTGCTGTGGGAAGAGCCGCTAGTCTGGGCCTACGCGGAAGATGCAGATCTGGATCTCGACCAGCCGCTGCCGCTGGCCGTTTTCCCCGATCCCTGCATCTATCGCGAGTCGGCGATCACCGCACTCAACAAGGCCGGTCGGGCGTGGCGCCTGGTGTTCGAGAGCAGCAGCATGGCGGGCTGCCTGTCGGCGGCGCGCTCGGGTTTCGCAGTGACGGTCATCGCCGATAGTCAGCGAGTCGAAGGCCTGCGTTTGTTGGGTCGCAAGGAAGGACTGCCCGCGTTGCCCGTTGTCCGCTTCTACGCGTTTCCCCGGACCGACTCGCCGGCCTGTGCGGCTTTGATCGATGCTGCACTCCGCGCTGGCCAGCAGGTCCGCTTCAGCCCACGCGCACTTTGACCATCATTGCCCACGGCATGCCCTACCCGGAGAACGTTCGCACTGCGCGCGAAGTGCAGGCCTTGATCCATCACGCGGGCGCTGAGCCCGCGACTATCGCGCTGATCGGCGGGCGCATTTACATCGGCCTGACGGACGAACTGGAACTGATCGGCCGCCCGGACCGGGTGCATAAGGTCAGCCGCCGTGACCTGCCGGCCATACTGGCGACGAACATCGCGATCGTAAAACACAATGCCGAGGTCGGAGCAAGGCTGGCGTTCGCGTTGGCACACGTAGCGCGCGGGACCAACGCGGCGCAGCCATCGCTGGTCGGTCCCGGTCAGCAACCGTCACGCCCGGGCCAGGGCAGCAAACACCGGCTGGCTCCTTACGCTCTCGCGCTCCAGCATGCTTGCGTACCAGGCTTGGAGCGCCTCGCACTCCGCAGGCACCGGTAGCTTCACAAGCGCCGCAAAGACCAAACCGCCGATGACGGTGATGTCGGCCATCGAGAAAGCCTCGCCGGCGACATAGGGTTGGCCTTTCAGAACGGCATCGAAGTAGCGCATCCCCCTCAGTGCCTTGTCGCGTTGACGGAACCCCCACTCCGGGTTTTGATACGTCTCGACGTCGGGGCCCAGTCCCGGCGTGCCGTGATGGAAATAGACGCTGACGGCGTCGAGCAACTCCAGCTCGGCACGCTTGCTCATCATGTGGATCACGCCCTTTTCGCGCGGCGTGCTGCCGGTGAGCGTGGGCGCGCCATCGAGCGCGTCGAGGTATTCGGTAATGGCGGTGCACTCGGCGATACAGGTTCCGTCATCGAGTTCGAGCACCGGCAGCGTCCCCGAATAGTTCTTGCCGGCGATGAACCCGGGCTGTTTGTGCTCCCCCTTGTAGAGGTCGACCATTACGAACTGGACGCGCGACTGCAGCCTCTTTTCAGCCAGTGCGATGCGCACGCGAGTCGGATACGGCCCTGTCGGGAAGTCGTGGATCTTCATCACGGGTAGCTGGGTTGCGTCGAAATTGACGGTATGCGAAGTCATTGCCTGGGCGCTCCATAGTCGGCTACATCGGATCAGGCGGCGTGAAGACACATCGCCCGCAAACCTACCTAACGTTTGTTAGGTTAACCATAGAATGTACAATACGCGGTGTCAACACCTATTTCCCGTTCACGGAGGCTGATGCAGTGAGCAACGACGCGAGCTCAAACTCGAGGGAGAGAATCCTGGCGGCCGCCACGAGGCTCGCGCAGGCGCACGGCTACGGCGGATTGAATTATCGCGATCTCGCGGACGAGGTTGGTATCAAGGCCGCGAGCATCTACCACCATTTCGACAGCAAGGCCGATCTCGGCGCAGCGGTAGCGAGGCGTTACTGGGAGGACACGGCGGCGGCTCTGGATGACATGCTGGCCAGATCGCAGGATCCGCTGCGCTGCCTTCGTCACTATCCAGACACCTTCCGCAAGGCGCTCGAGACCGGCAATCGCATATGCCTGTGCAGCTTCATGGCCGCCGAAACCGACGACCTGCCGGAAGTCGTGATGAAAGAAGTGCGGACCTTTGCCGACGTGAATGTGGCGTGGCTGAGCAAGGTTTTGTCCGCAGCGGAAGTGGTCGCTCCCCGGGAGAGCAAACCGCGGGCTCGCGCAATCTTCGCTGCGATCGCCGGCGCGCAGCTCATTGCGAGAAGCCGCTCCGATATCTCGCTCTATGACGCACTCATCGATAGCTATCGAAAAGCCGGCCTTCTGCCCACGTAGCCATGCAACGGCCCATGAGCGTGCACGAGGCGCGCGACCGGCCGCTTAGGGCCGGTCAGCGAGCACCGCACAAGGCTTCCGTCACCCCGGCATGGCAGACTGGCAGCTACGTGGATTGGTTCGCGTCGCCTTCCGCAGCGGCCCGATCCGCTGCGGCGGCCACCAGATCCTGCGCCTGTGTAAAGCCTGCGTTCGGCGCGGAACGCGACGGTTCCACCGTCGTCATTACCCACTAATACAACACTCGCCCGCCAGAAGTATTCCGTCGATCGGTGCCTCGAGAACCGCGCGCCGCCAGCTTCAGTCGAGCCCGCCCTGACACAGGTACTTGACGCTGAGGTAGTCGTCGAGGCCGTACTTCGAGCCTTCGCGCCCGTAGCCAGACTCCTTCACGCCGCCGAAAGGCGCCGCTTCGCTGGCCACGGCGCCTTCGTTGATGCCAACGATGCCGACTTCCAGTTTTCGCGCCACGCGATCGATCCGGCGCACGTCGTTCGTGTAGAAGTAAGCCGCGAGACCGAAAGGCGTATCGTTGGCAACCCTGATGACCTCATTCTCGTCCGTGAAGCGGAACAGTGGCGCGACAGGGCCGAACGTCTCCTCGCAGCACAGCACCATCGCGTCGGTCGCATCGGCAAGGACAGTGGGCGCGTAATAGTTCGGCCCCAGCTCGGCGAGCCGCTTGCCACCCGTGAGCGCGCGCGCGCCATTCGCCACGGCGTCGTCAACGTGCTTCGCGATCTTGTCGATCGCACGCTCGTTGATCATCGGACCGATCTGCGCCTGCGGGTCCGTTGCCGGTCCCACATGAAGCGCCGCGACGCGCCGCGCCAGCAGCTGCCCAAATCGTTCGTATACCGACTCATGTACGTAGATGCGGTTGGGACACACGCAGGTCTGCCCGCCGTTGCGGAACTTGGCCGCCATCAGGCCGTTGACGGCCGCATCGAGGTCGGCGTCCTCGAACACGATAAACGGCGCGTTGCCGCCCAGTTCCAGCGAGAGCTTCTTGAGCGTGCCCGCCGATTCGCGCGCCAGATGCTTGCCCACTGCCGTCGAGCCCGTGAAGGTGATCTTGCGCACGCGCTCGTCGGCGAGCCAGTCGGCCACAGCGGCAATGCCTTCGTCCCGCGCCGCCGAGATCATGTTGAGCACGCCGTCGGGCAAGCCTGCTTCCTGCGCGAGTGCGGCGAGCGCGAGCGCCGTGAGCGGCGTGTCCTCGGCGGGCTTTGCCACGACCGTGCAGCCGGCCGCGAGCGCCGGGGCGATCTTGCGCGCGATCA
>NZ_JBFRCL010000009.1:0-196521 GCF_040965695.1 Paraburkholderia sp. BR10937 | reverse complement strand
TCACCAGCGTCGTGTCCGGCTTCATGGCAGGCCCCGCAGCGGTTGCAGCAGTCTGCCAGCTTGCCAGCGCTCAAAAACACGACATCTGTAAATAGCCAGAACACGACATTAGGACGTAGCCCCCACAGCAGGCGTGACGCCCGCGATGGTCTTATGTTAATCAGTTGATTTGGGCGTTTCGTGTCGGAGTAAGGGTTTTCTCGTATTTCTATATTTGTTCGAAGGCTCCTGCAGGGAGCCGAGAGATTCTTGGTTGAGGGCAAGCGTGCCCGAAAACCAGGGTGGGGGTCCGGGGGAGGGGCGAAAAAACGTGGCTTAAGTTATTGAAAATAAAGATTCTTATTTGCGGCCGGATGGTCTAGATTCCTCCTTGCGTCCAACCGCAAAGGGGACTTGCCATGGAGTTGCTCTGCACAGATGGCCTAGACATTCTGCTTGAGAACAGCAGGGATTATCGTACTCTCGACTATCTTGTGAGCACCTGCGGCCTCAGCCGCGTTCAGAGGGCACGCGCGTCCCTACCGGGGCGCACTCGTCCCTATGTGTCCAATATTGCAAAGGCGCTGGGCGTGAAAATCCCGGACGCGGTTGTCATCACCCCCCGGGAGGACGGCCGGCGAGAACTGGCGGCCATTAAGCAACTGCTGGCGGAAAAGTTGGTTGTTGGTTCAAGTGCAAAGCGACTATAGGGGGCCATCGCCTGCAGTCACTGGTCCGCAAGTAACTGCCCGCGAGGAAACCGGCTCTGACACAGTGATCAGCCGCGGAGTGGCCAAGCGCCACTTTAAAGGAGTTCGTAAACATTCTTGTCTTGCGGGAGTCGCAGCCCACGCAAGCGAGAGTCCGCCCGTGGGCTCCATCGCGCCGCGAAGCGTCCATTAAGGGGGGCGAGGAGCGCGGGTGTTTTGACAATCCAGTTCAGTCGTGGGCTCACTTGCGGTTCATCAGGCAAGCGAGCGCCCAGCGGCATGAGGCGTACCCGGTCTCAGGAACGGCCTTTCGGTAGCTCGCGGTCCGACACTAAAACTCGCATGCTGTATAAATGCACAGTATCATAGCGACTTACGGTCCGGGGGGCGAATGGATACACGGGAGTTTAAGCGGCTCGAGCATCCGGCCGATTTCAAGCAGATCAACAATTACGTTGACTCGGTCGATCCTTCCACGGTTGGCCTGAGCCGCGTTATTCAGCCGTATTTCCTACGGTCCAATATGCGCTGCGCGCTAACGACCTGCCGCCAAGAACATCGCGAAGGCTACCTCGTCGAACTGTCTGATGGTCGACTCTCGAACATCGGACATGTCTGCGGGAGCTCGCCGGAGAATTTCGGTGAATCTTTTTCGGCAGGAGTGGCACGGCTCAGCGACGCGCACATCCGCACCGACGCGAGTCGCCGACTCCAGGACCGCGCCGGCATAATTGCTCGCTTTAACGAAGCTCGCTTATTCGCCGACGAAGTGCAAGTTTGGATGCCGCGTGTGAGTGGACTCCTGTCCACCTTCAATCTGGGCGAACTCCTCCGGATGCGGCTTGCGCGCGGAGAGCGGGATATCCTTGAAGTCCGCGAACGTTCTGCGCAGGAGATCACAAACCTGGTCGAATCAGGTCAGTATCGAACGCGCGACGCGGCCCGTTACGAAGAACGATCGATCGGCACGATCCAGGGGCTCGAAGCAGTTGAGCTGAATTTCTCGCCCGCAGGCATGCTGGAGGCCAGCGACACGTTGCGCCTAATCGACCCGCTTGAGATGAGCACTCAAGACTTGCTCGAACATGTGCGCATGGACCAGTTCGTGCGCAACGAGATCGCGTCAATCGGCCGGTGGCTTGCGGCCGCAAAGCGATTCATTTCGGAAGCCAACTTTGCATTGCTCGCGCGGTTGCCGGGAAATGTCTCACGGCGCGAAGAACTTGCGGCGCTCACCATCTCGCGCCTAGACGCACACCTGCCAACCACCGTTGCTGCACAGGGTACTACGGCGAGCAGTGCGACGCATCGGGCCACCGGTAGCGCAGGCAGTCGCAGTCACAAAGTACAACGTCACGCGCGCCGCGCAGCCGCGCAGGCCAGAGCCGCGAACCCGTTTATCGATCTTTAGCCGCTGCGCCACGAAAGAGGTTGGCTAGAAGTCTCACGCGGTTGCCCCGTGTGAGACTCGTTACCTGCAACCGCATTGCATCTACCGAGGATAGATGGCTGTTCGGAACGGAACTACGCGGCGTTTCGTGTGACTGAGTCGATTGGCAGTACCGCATTGACGGCGCACGCGACACCTGATGCGCCCCAAAGAACTTAGTGCTGCAAGAAAAGAAGCCTATGGAAAGCGTTCAATATGAAATTGAAAGTCACGATCTTCGATCGAAATGTAATCAAGAGGTCCGTGAAATTTATTGCGGGCGTATCAACCGGGCTCTCCGCAGTCCTGTTGTTCGTCGATATCCCGTCCGACTACAAGATACGTGCAGGCATTGCATTTTTGGTCGTGCTCGCATTGATCCATATCGCCACTTGGTTGCGCGCAAATTCGCTTCGTGAAATCAGCATCGAGATCGAAGGAAGCACGGTAAACATCACTACCGGCGACATTTTTAAGCAAAAGGGGCTGAAGGCGATTGCTTTTAACGAGTATCTCGACACTCAGGTTGACAACGTTATTATCAGTAAAGCGTCGCTAAACGGAAAATTTATCGAGTCTGAGTTGAAGGAGTCTGTCAAGGACCTTGACGCCTATATCGCGCACTTTCCATTCGACGATGGGGATATTGTTGAGACCGAAGTCCAGCGACGTATCGGCAAGACGACGCGGTACCGACTTGGCACGATCTGCGTGTACAACGACTTCCTCATCACGGCCTTTGCCCGATTTGACGCCAAGAACCAGGCCAACCTGACGATGCCGGAGTACCTCGAGTTCCTCATCAATTTTTGGGATAGAGTAAATAAGGTCTATGCTCAACAGAGTGTGTCAACGACTATTTTTGGCTCGGGGATTACCCGTATCAAGGGTCACAGGTCGATCAGCGATGAGGACTTGTTGAAGATCATGCTGTGGACCTTCCGGATTAGCGAGATGCGGTTCAAGTATCCGGCAAAGCTCACCATTGTCATTCACGAGAGCAAGATCGATCAGATTAATCTTTTGGACATCGCATCGGTGAAGAACGGCGTATAGCCGAGCGTTTCTCGCGCTTGCAGCGAGTGCACTTATGGCCGAACAGCGGGTATTGTCACAACTCGTTGTGCGGCTCGTTGACAACTTCAAGCGATGAAGTTGATCTGGGATCGATTCAGAAATTCCTGGAGATATTAATGGCTTACCGCAATGGCACCTATGTCGCCTTTCACGCAGGCGGCACGACTGACCAAACTGCATCAGATATCAAGTATTACAACACAATGAAGATGTGGAGTGCTAATAAGAGCATCGATTTCACATTGATCAACAGCCATGAGAAGACATCGGCAGTACGAGATTCATCAACAAAAGAGACTTTGCGTCGGTCCCTTGTCACGCGCCTCAACAACTCCAAGCACATGGTGCTTGTCCTGACGGCTACGACAAAGAACGACACCGACTGGGTTCCGTTCGAGATAGCCCATGCCGTAGATGTATGTCAAATGCCGATCATTGCTGTCTATCCGGACTACGAGTCGATACTGGCCCCGGCAGCCCTCGCGAACTATTGGCCCTATGCTCTTGCATCGCGCATCACGAACGGCACGGCTCGCGTAATCCACATCCCGTTCAAGCTGCCCGCTGTGCTTGATGCTATCGAGCAGTTTGGCGTTTTGAACACAGCCTATCCGACAAATGGCTATGGCTTTTACACCCGTGAAACTCAGGTTGGCTGGGGACTCATAAAATCCTAACCATTCGTTCGGGCGGGCCTTGGCCGATACTGAAATCAGAAGTTGAATGTTTGCTCAAGGCCGGTCACCGGCAGATCGACGTCTTGCTGTCGGTGAGCAAGGGGCGGGTGCTGCAATAAGCCCCCTTTTCGCGGCTAACCCTGACGTACCCTGCCAGGCTGCGACGGCCGGGACGCGCAAGCGGCAGCCGGGCGCGCCCCATATCGAACCGGACCGCACAGAAAGGCGGACGGCTCGCCGCGCGCGGTTGATGCCGGTCGGGTTTGCGCCTGCTTCTGCCTAAAAAGGGAGCAAAGCGCTGCGCCGGCTACTAACAGATGCTAGGATCGAGACCTAGCCGGCGTCGTACCTTGTGTGTGAACCAGAGCATTTTTGAGAGGCGAACTAGCCCAACATGCAACTCCAACGCAATCAAGCCCTGCTGGTCGATGAGCGCTCGCGGTGTCTTTCCGTTACGCTGGTCACGACGGTCGCGGACTACCTCTCGTTCATCGAAGACACGTACAACAATCGGGGCGGACTTGAGGGGCAGCGTCTGCCGTTGAAAACGAAGACCGCCATTAAGATTCGTAACCGAATGGTGGGTGACCTGGTTCGCGGTGCGGTCTTGCCGCCGGTGGTCATAGGTGTAGTTCCTAAGGATCGGGAACATTTTCTCCGGCTGAAGGATTTTGCCGAAGCGGGCGCCCTCGATGCATTCGTTGCATCTATTGAAGAGGAAGAACGGACCCAGATTGCCGTTATCGATGGCATGCAACGGACGACAGCGCTAGGCGACGCGATGGAGAAGGACGTGGCCGCAGTATCAGGTCGGCCGGTCCGCCTCGAACTGTGGGTGGGCGAGAGCACCAATAGCCTGATCTACCGGATGCTCGTGTTGAACACGGGGCAAGTGCCATGGGATTTGAAGCGGCAGCTGGAGACGGTTTATTCGTTCTTGCTTAAAGAAATCAAGGAGCATGTCGCCGACATCCAGGTCTTTGAAATTGAGGACAACAGCAGGCGTACGACTGGCGGTCAGTATCAGAGCAACCGGATAATCGAGAGCTACTTCGCTTTCACCTCGCGTCGGCCAAAGGTAGACGTCAAAGAACGTGTCGCGGAAGACTTCGCCAGGCTCGATGCGACCGACTCGGCGTCGGACGACGCCAATCTGCAACGATTCCTAGAAAGTCTAAGATTGCTTTCGGAACTCGACCGCGCTTTCGCTCGCTTTGAGGGAGAGGGCGAGGAGCAGCAAGGGGAAGATCGGGAGTTTCGTTTCCAGCAGGGTAAGGACATCTTTCGCGTCCGCGCCGCGGTGGTTGGATTTGTTGCCGCAGTATCGGTGGCCATGTTCGGCGATCCGGGCTTCGACCTGGACGCCGATGAGGTGACGAGACGGTACGAGGACGTGCGGGTGAAGCTGACGGATCTGGTAGACAAGCTTGGCCAGATGACTCCGCCTGAAATCGGCGAATTCCTATCGCTGGATCTCCTCGACACTTCGTTGTCCAGCAGGACTGGCGGTGTGGGTGACTTTGAACGTGACTTTTTCTACCGGGCATTCCTCGCGGCCGTGAAGCATGGTAGTGCACTTCCTAACATGGTTCCCTGCTGGCGGGCGTCTTCCTGATGTCGAAAAGGCTAGCGAATTTGGGTGCCAGGGCTTTCATCGCCGATCTGTATCGGGGACGAGAAAATGGTTTGAGGCTTCGTCCGCCCGGAAGCTTTGAGTTTTTCAATTCTCTGCGCTACGTTGATGCTGACTCGTTTGCGGGCGTGACGGTTGTACTCATTGAGTCTGTCTACTGGAGCACGGATAACGGGCGCGTATCTTCACTGGTGGGCGGCGACGGGAACCCGGTGTACTCCGGGTCAATCGCTGTCGGGCAGCCTCTGCCTGGCGCCGTAAGCGGCGAGGTTGTAGAGCGCTGGATCGCGGTAATCTCGCGAGAGCTTGATCTGCGACCAGGAGACTATCGGCGACACCTAGACGAGCTGGGGTGTGAACGTATAGCGGGCGACGAAGATGATACGCGCGACAGCTTGTTCATGTTTCTGCGCGCGCTCAACATCTTGTCGTTCGACGAGAGGCGAAGAGACGAAGCTATGCAGATGGTCGCGGCGCAGCCTGAGGCGCCCGGGTACATCGATACGGCGGTCGAGGAATTTCTCCCCTTTTACGAGCAGTTCGAGTTATACCGACTTCGGGGCGACGCAGCGCTCGCAGGACGAAAACGCTCGATCTTCTGGTTTTCCTTCGTTGTCGCCGCGTTTTGGTCCGATAGTCGACCGTCCTATCTGACAGTGCCGACGCTCGAGCAGATGCTTGCTCTGTATGGCGAAGCACATTGGCACTTCCCGATCGACAACGCACGTACGGCCGTCGTCGCATCGCACTTTAAGCACTGCTACATCGAATTGTATCGATGCCTTGAGTGGCTCTATGCACTGCCGCGCGCAATTGCCGTGAAGAGGGAGCTTGGACTGGCGACGAAGGCGACGGCCTTGGCACGAACCTTTCGTTCGGAACTGGGGTGGAGACGTAAGGAACTCGATTCATTGACGTTGCTTTTGCGCGATGCACGTGTCCACAGCTATCCACTCGTTGAGCTGAATCGATGCATGGGTGCAGCATTGCCGCCTAAGCCGGTGCGGCAGCAGGATGATACGGATGACATCTTTGCCAAACGCAAGTCGGACTGGTCGCTAAAAATTTGCGAAAACGTCGCTGACCGTCTTTACAAGGTCCGAAATCAGTTTGTTCACCAGCTCGAACAAGTCGACATCCAGCCGGTTTCTAAGGAAGCAGAAGCCTGGTTGATAAGCCTGCTGGCGTGGCTGTGCGTAGAGTTGTATCGACGTTACGCGCCCGAATTTGATCTGGATTAGAAACCTGTGTCTGCAAGCTTATTCTGATACGAATACTTATCCTCATAGCCGCTTTGCACGGCGGTCTTCGCGGAAAACTTGAGCTCTGCTCAGGTGGTTGACTGTTCGCGAACAGACCCAACCCCTGCGCGCGCGACCTTATGCTGATTTCTGGCAGATGACGCCATACCAGCCCAACCCACGATATGTCTCGTAGCCGGGCGTCGCCGCGAATGACACGATCGCTCCGTCTGAAGCCCGATAGTAGCCTGTCTGCCTGCCGTCGACCTGCAGGCGCAAGCGTTCGGTCAGGATACCCTGACCGTCTGAGGCGGCTATCACTCGAAAGTTCGAATCAACGATCATGCAGCGCGAGCGAGTCCATTCCTCTTCGCTCAGACGGACGCCTCTTACAACAGCGCCGGCTTGCGGCGCCCAGTCGAAGAAAATCACGATTGCGCCCAGCGCGCGACCGTTCGCTAGCCCTCCCTCGCGGACCGCGGTCGAATAGGTTGCCACCTGAGCGTTGTGCATCAAGACGAGGGCCTCGACGTCGCATGCGACGTAGTCCGCACCTGACCTGGTTTTCATCGCGTTCCTGAACCAATCCGCACCTGCGACGTTCTCGCCGCGCGCGGCATACAAGGCTGGCCGCCCGTTCGCGACGACGACACCGTGTTCATCGACTATCCATATGTCACGGTAGACCGTGTAGCTATCAAGGATTACCGAAAGCCGCTCGCTGGCATGCTTCGCAGAAGACGTATCATGATTGGCGAGACAATCCACGACGGCCGAATCTGTGGCCCACCAGCGCACATCGCACGAGCGCTCATAGAGGTTGCGGTCGATGACATCAATCATGTTGAGCGCGAGATCTGCGCAACGTTGACCGTCGTGCGAACGCAGGCGCTCGATCATGCTATCGCCGAGTTGCGTAAGCGTGGACAGCGAGCCGGCGAGATCCTTGTTCAGATCTGTGGTGATTTCCGAGATGCGCCTGGAAACTTGCTTGACCTGGTTTGCGACAACCGCGAAGCCTTTGCCCGCGTTGCCCGCGCGCGCCGCCTCGATGAGCGCGTTCAGGGCGAGGAATGTGGTCTCGCGGTTGATGTCGTTGATATCGCTGATCTTGCTCGTGGCGAGGCGTTTGACTTCATGAGTGAGGTCGACGATTGCTTGTGGATTCGACATGTGTTGGTTCCAGGGGAGCGTGGTTCTTGTTCCCTGTTATGCAAGCTTCGGGCCTGTCGTCTTCAATGGCAGACGTCACGTGGTCAAACGTTGTCTTCGCGGCAACGGGGCGATCATCGGACGTCTGGCATTCGTTCGAGTGCATATACGCACCAGCACGGGGCAAAGGGGCGAGCGACGCAAAGCCTTCCCCGGTGCTTCAGCTAAGAAACTCGGCGTAACGCGCGCCGTGTATGACACGCCGAAACCCGATCGCCGGTACCCGAAACACTTGACGGTTCCAGTTTTCTCCCAAAGCAACACGCGCAAATTCTCGGTTGCGGAGTGTCAGCGGGAGATAGCGCTAGACGGCAGGCAGATATTGCCTTTCGATATCTGGGGAAAACTGGAACCGGTAAGCTCCACCGTACATGCATGGTCGCTGCGGAAGACTACTCTGAGGCAAGATGATCCCGGTTGGGTAACGTGGCACCCTCCAACTCCTGGCGCAGATGGAGTGGGGGCCCAGGAGAACGCCTTGCTGACTTTGTCGCCTTCAAGAGCGTTCACGGAGCGCCTTTTCGATTTCGATGATCTCGTCTCCGAGAAACCGCGGTGACGCGCCGGCTGGAAGTGATGAGGAACCGGTTTCGATTAACTGTTTGAGCGATTCGAGCCAGTCGTAGGCGACCGAACAATCGTCGAACACGATCGGCTGGGTTGCGCAGACGTTCTGCGATTCGATTTGCCAGCAGATATTCAACAACCGGTACGTGAGCGCTTGCGCTGCGGCGGCTACGGATGCGATCTTCGTCGCACTGGATGTACTCCGTTCGAGCATTGCTGAATCCGCATTGAACAGATCCTGTAGCGCCATGGCGCGGTGTTGAAGATCTCGGCGCGCTTCGAGAGCCTCAGAAGTAACGACCATGCGATGCGACAGGCACCAAAGCACGCGTTGGGCTGCGACGATGGTGCGCACGAGTTCACTGCGGAACTGACGTGTCGAGTAACGCGGTGCGGCAATCGAGAAGACCGCGATGGCTATAGCGCAACCAATAGCAGTATCAAGCGCTCTCGCGGTGAAAAGCTCGGCAATGCCAAGGGGCATGTTTCCTCCCGCGGCGATTGTCATTGCGTTGGCCGTGATGAAGATCGCCGCGATTGCATACTGGAGCACCACCCAGATCTCCACGAGGAATTGCAAAAGTCCCACTGTGGCCGCAATCCATACTCCCTGCAGTTGACCCACAAAGATGCACCACGCCAACATAAGGCCGAGCAGCGTTCCAACTACCCGCGAAAGCGCTCGACGTAGCGTGCCCGGCCAGCCATACGGCTGGTTCAGCACAACAACGACGGCCGCCATACCCCAGTAAGCCCGGTCCAGGCCGAGCGCGACGCCAATTGCCCCAGCGATGAGTGTCGCTGCGCACACGCGTGCGGAGAGCAGCAGGGGGGTGGACCACGGGGCAAGGCCTTCCAGCAGCGCAGCAACGGCGCGAGGGCGGCCGAGAGGGAACGGTCTCGTTGGGGGAGAGATTGCGTCGAGGATTCCCAATTTCGCCTTCCGGCCAATCTCGCGAGCTTCCTCTGCAAGACTAGATTGCGCTGGTCTATTTTCGCCGGCCGCAGTGAGAGCGCAAGCAAAGATGGTATGAAGCTGTTGTGCAAACTGGCGCAACGTATCCAGCGCACACTCGTGTTTTTGCATGACAGGTTGGAGCGTCACGAGTGTGGTCCAGACCTCGTCGAGTGTGCGAGCCGCCTGATGCTGGGCGGTCCCGTTGTGCGGCGTACCGGTGGAATCGACGAAGTTCGCAACCGATTCCGCCGCCGCGATCACAGCAGACCGTTCGGGCCCGCGTCGGTCGAGCAGTGCGCCCGTCATGTGCGAGAGCCACGAAATGATGCCGCCGCACAGAACGTAGAGGCCGCTTCGGATCGGGTCGCTGGCGTCACCCGCCATCCCGGTTCCGCTTGCGCAGGCAAGCGCAAACATGTACGCGCCAGGTGGCCCGATGTGCAGCGCATTGCAGATGAACGTAGCAAGTGCCGCGATCATTGCCACGATGAATGCGGCAAACCAGGGATGGGGGGCCACGCTGATACCCAACGCGACGATAGCAGCTAGTGCAATCGCAATAGCGGCAAGGTGAACGGCGCGGTTGCGATAAGGCCGGCCGCTTCCATAGAGCGCCGTGAATGCCCCGATGGTTGCGAGTAGCCCGGCTTTGATATCGCCGGCAAACCAGCCGATCACTACAGGAATTCCGCTGCTTAAGCCGGCGCGCAGGGCGAACGGAAAACGCCGCTTCGCGGTGGAAGATGTTGCGAGAGCAAGCAGCTGACGCAGCGAAGCACTGACACCTGATGGCGTGAGATTCATTGGATCGTCGATCGTGTTCGCTAATGGTCGATCTGGCAGCGACAAGGCCTGGATCGAAGTCTGCCCAAAACGCACTTCGGAAAGAAGCGTTGCACGCAATATATTGTAAAAATTCGAGACACAAAGCCCTGACTTTATCGGCAGAATAAGTCATTTTCTGCGAGCGATTGCAATCAATGATTCGGCATCTTCAGAAACCCATTCTCCTGTTAGCTTCGCGTGGTGCAATTCCATTGTGCGTTTCAGGCAGCTTGCTAGCCTGTGCGAGCGCTCAGGCACAGGTTCCCGCGAACATCGCACCAGCAATTGCTGCAATGGGACCCAAGGTCGATCCATTTGAGACTGCGCATATCTACGCGCCAATGCAGGAGCGGATGCCGGCGGAAGGTATTGCCGTGCAGCGCGACGTCGCTTATGGCGCGGGTGAAAAGGAAAATGTGGACGTTTTCACGCCAGTGGAAGCTTCGCGACCACGCCCCATTCTGATTTTCGTTCATGGCGGTGCCTTTCGTTTTGACGACAAAAGCAGGACACCTGATGGCAGGATCGGGCCTTTTTACGACAACGTCATGATTTGGGCAGTCAAGCATGGCATGGTCGGTGTGAACATGAACTACACGCTCGCACCAAAGGCCGCTTATCCGGTCGTGCAACGCGAAATCGCGCAGGTAGTTGCGTGGGCGCGTAGCCATGCTACTGCTTTAGGCGCGGATCCGCAGCGCATCGTGCTGTGGGGGCATTCCGCCGGCGCTTCGCACGTAGCAAGCTTCCTGGCACATCCAGAGGTCTATCGCGACGTTGAGGGCGCAACGGAGCCCGTTTCAGCTGCGGTCCTGTCGTCAGGGATCTACACGTTGCGGGATCCCTCGGTCAACGTTTACTTTGGGCCGCCGGAAACGGCCATCGGCAGAGCGTCCGTCAATGGTCTGGTGGCGTCTGCCGTTCCGTTACTGATCACCTCTGCGGAGTTCGACCCACAGGCGATGATTGACGAGGCCCAGCATCTTGATGCCGCGCTGACCGCGGCAGGCCGCAATCATGCGATGCTGGTCGCGAAACAACATGGGCATATGTCCGAAATTTATTCGGTCGATACCAGCGACCAGACGTTAACCGGCCCCGTCCTTGAATTCATTTCGCGGCACGTGCGCTAGCACTACCCCAGCGAGCGAGTTATGGCGCTATGCGCGTTCTGGTAACGGTGGCAGGTCGGTCGTTGCATAGCGCCGGGCGGCTTCAGCTTCGACACCGAGACCGCGCAACACGAGTTCGGCCGTATCGGACCCAGCGTCGCGCCAGGTCCGATGGCCGTCGAGTACCAGGACGACTGAGGCGAGCACCGAACCCGCGATAACCGCAATCACCGAATGAAGCTGGTCCGACCGAAAGTCGTAACGACCTTGCTCCAATCCATCGAGAACGTCGCGCATCGTGGGCCCGCTCCACATGTTCTGTAGCGCATCGTGGCTAAATGCGAAGCGGCTAAGGAAGCGACCCCAGTGAGGTTCCTCGTGAGCTCGACGGATGAAGTGGCGAATGCCGTTGGCTAGCCGTTGGGCGGGGTCGGAAATGTTCACAAAGCTTGCAACGACGCGTTCGTGCATTTCCTCCGCCATGCGTGCGGCGACGGTCTCGAATAGCGCTTCGGGCGACGGCACATGGTTATAGACCGTGCCACGAGCAATGCCGGCCGCATGGGCCAGTTCACTGATGCTGACTTGTGTTTCGCCTTTTTCTGCGAAAAGCTCAAAGGCCGCCCGGTGGATCCGGGAAATGATCGGGAGATTGGGCTCCATGACTGATTCCATCTTGATTGTCTACCATTGGACACGATTGTCTAATTTTGGTCAACATCTCGATGGGAAAATGAAAGGCTTCCCTCGTCAGATCATCGGGCAACAAATGTGGGCCGCCACAGCGCGCTGAAGTGCGGCCTGCCAGGCCATTCTCCCGTCGGGTGGCAGGACGCGTGGCACGACATGGGTTCTGACTATTCGCGCAGCCAGGTCTGCGTCCGGCCGAGCAGGCTGATGCCGATGAACCCCCGCACATTCAGCTTCTTTCCATCGTCCGACAGGGACATCTTCGCGCTGTACGCCTTGCCATTTTCCGGATCGAGGATCGTCCCACCTGACCATTCGTTGTCTCCTGTCTTCTTCATCCCGGACAGGATCGTCATGCCAACGATGGGTTTGTCTTTCCGGTCGTCAGTGCACTTCGTGCAGATTTTGGTGCGCTCGTCTTCCTTTAGCACGTTGGTCAACGCGCCCGAATACGTATCATTCTGTTTGACGATAGTGACTTCGCCGCGAGGCTGCCCGGTTGTATCGTCAATCGTTTTCCAGGTGCCCACCGGCGAGGCCTGCGCAAGAGCAGTACCGGCAACGCAGGCGATCACCAGGCCGGCAGCAAGGCGGCCCAGCGTGTTGGAGGTGTGTTGCATGAATAGAACTCCGGTATGGAATAAATTGGGGAACTCAGGGAGCGTCCATGTTCTTCGGCGAACCTGTGACCGATTGCCGTGGCTGCAGGGAGCTAGACGCCAAGCGCCTTCCTGAACTTGGGTACGAGCATATGGCCAGCCTTCGCCATACGGCTGAAGGCTGGAGAGCGAACGACACCCAGCACCGGCAGATGGAGAACCCCGTTGCGACTGCCGAGCGTGACGGCCATCATCGGGTTTCCGGTTTGCGGCTTATGAGCCTTCAGTCGTGGCGACTTGCCGGAACCGGCCAAAACGGCTCGAATGTTGTAGGCCGCATTCTTGACCTGGCTGTCGATATGCCAGGCCATCTTGTTTTCGTCCAGATCGGTGATATCGCCGAGTGCGAAGACTGTATCCATCCCGACGACCCGCAGTTCAGGCGTAACGCGAATCCGTCCTGCGCCATTTAGCGCCGAGGGGAAGTGCTGCTTCATGTAGCCCGTATTGGGTTTTCCGCCGATGCACCAGATCAGGAGGTCGTACGGAATGCGTTTTCCAGATTCGGTCTGTGCTTCGCCGGCAGGCGCAAATGCGTCCGCGCTGGTACTGCCGGCCAGCTTGAGCCGCTCGTTGAGCAGGAGCGTCACGCCGCGGTTTTTCAGAACCTTCGCGGCGTGGGCTGCCGCGGCTTCCGATGTTCCGCCCAACAACCGAGGTCCTGCCTCGAGGATCGTGATGGACTTCTGCGGGTGAATTTCGCTAATTTCTCCTGCTACTTCGACGCCGATCGGACCACCGCCAACGATGAGAATTCGTTGCGCCGCGGCGATCCGTTGCTGGTAGCTGGCATAGAAGGCTTTGCGTTCGTTGACTGACGCGCCACCCATGGCGCGCATCAGGGAATTCGAAAAAGCGCTTCCGGTGGCCAGGACCGTCACGCGCCCCTTGACGACGTGTCTTCGACCATCGTGCAGTTCGACCAGGCCGCCGTTGCGCCGCAGTTCGACCAACGTGCCGCGAACATGATGGACACGGGGCAACGCTTTGGCAAAGGGGATGATCGACTGCTCAGCGAACTCAGGCTTCACGAGACTTCGGGGTGCCGCCATCGGTACTTCGAAGTACTCGTTCGGGTCGACCAGTGTGACCGGGAGGGTGCGGGAAAGGGTTTTGGCAAGCAGGGCGCCGGCGATGCCACCGCCGTAGATGACGACCTGGGTATCGATGGAGTGTATGGACATGATGGGCTTCGGGTAAGGAGCGTGGAGTGTGGAATCGACCGGTCAGGCCGCGTCGCGCGACAGGAACCGGGTAACCTGTTTGCTGTCTCGACCTCGCGCGAGCTTGAGCGCCTCGTTGAGCCAAAGTACGGGAAGAAAGCTTCCTCGCATCTTCAGGTCACCGGCAACGAAGGCACGCTGAAGGTCTGTTTCGTCGCTGCTGGTCAGCGCTCGAAGTGCTTCGCGGGCCGACGACCACGTCTGGGTCAGATCCGCAGTGTGTGTGGTGCTACGACTGAACGACAGTTGCCCGTTGCGCAGCGTCAGTTGGCCACCGCCGCCTTGCAATGTTGTTATGGTTACGACGAACGAACTGGTCCCCAACAATTCCTGCAGTCGTGGTGTGCGTGCTGCGGCACGGTGGATGAGTCTGGGCGTCATCGACAGCAGGGCAAATACACCAAAGTTCGCCAGCGTCGATGGGATGTGATCGATCAGCGAATTCCGGACGCGTTCCGCCCGGGAGGATGGCTGGGGACGGCGAACGGGCCGCGTGACGGGATGGGTAGCGTGATTCATGATTGGGCTCCACGCGCGGTATCGATGATGGGTTGGCAGTCGGCGGGTAGCATGTTGCCGCGCCAGCACACGTGTTGATCGGGGCGCACGAGCACCCACTTGCATTCAAGCATCCGGATGATGTGTGGCTCGTGGATGTGCAAAGAGATGAGTGGCACGCCTGCAGCGGCCGCAGCTGCGCGCATCGGACTTGTGTCGCAGTCCGCACTTTCGGCAACCAGAAGCGTAAATCCGCACGGGTCGAGTTGGTCAAAAAGCGCGGTGCCGTCTGCGCGGAAGGTACTTGGCAGGCGCGCTCCCGACCAGGTTGTCGGGCGGTACTCGATCTCGGGATAGGGAGGCGCTTCAGCGTGATCGGGCAAGATCACCGGGGAGCCTTCATAGCGATATCCTATCTCGATGCCAAGTGCCTCGTACATCCGAGAAATGCGCGTCTCCAGCATATGTCCTAACTCATTGCGCTGATCGTCGCCCTTGAGGGTGGCCTCGAAAACTGCGTCCTTGTCGGGAAACTGCGCTTCGAACGCGGCCGCAGCGCATTTCATTACGTGGTCGCGGTTCCGGCGTGCGATGGCCAGGCGTTCGATCCCGTAACTCGGAAGCAGATCCTTGCCGCCCCAGCCCTTGAGCATGGCGGCCAGTTTCCAGGCCAGATTGTGTGCCTCTGTCACGCCGGTGTTCATTCCGAGCCCACCCGTAGGCATGTATTGATGCGTGGCGTCTCCTGCCATCCATACACGCCCTTGACCGAAGCGCTGCGCAACGAGGAACTGCGGCCGCCAGGGTCCGCTCTGGACGATCTCGAACGGCAGTTTTGTACCAAGAGCGCTTTCGACAAGTGCTTCCAGTGACTCTCCGGCCCGCGGCGGATAGGCGAGGTGGAGCACCCAGTCGTCCTTGCTGGCGTCCGGTGAAACGAGCAATCCGGTGAACCCGGGCCGGCTGAGCCAGGTATGCCAGTAGGGCTGCTGATCGGGGTAAAGCGTTTTGACTGCTTCGGAGCGGAAATGAATGATGTACAACTCACCGATCAGATCGCGCGTGCCGTCATACTCGATCGCCAGGGACCGTCGGACCAGGCTGTTCGGACCATCGCAGCCGATCAGATATTGAGCCTGGAACTGCTCGGTTTGACCGTCTTCCAGACGACGGGCGTTTGCGATGACGCCATCGGAGTTCTGCCGGAAGTCTTCCATTTTCCAGCCGAAACGAATGTCGATGTTCGTGTCCGCCTGCGCTGCTTCAAGCAGAATAGGTTCGAGATACATCTGCGATATCCGCTGCATCGACTCGAGCGGCAGACTCCCGTCGATGCAGGTTTCGATCTGCTTGCGAGCCTGGGCCACGGGCAGATAGAAAAGGTGGCGATCACGCAGGACGCCGTACCACGGCCCACTCGCGGAAGCGGCGTAGGCCGCGTACTGGTTGGCATTCAGGGGATTGCCGGCTGCACGGACTTTGTCGGCCAAACCCAGTTGACGAAAGATCTCCATGGAACGGCAATTGACGACATCCAGCTTCGGATGGCGCGTCGTGCCTGTGCGGTCATTGAGCACCACGGAGGCAATGCCCTGCCGACTGAGGCTCAAGGCGAGTGTCATTCCAACAGGGCCGCCGCCGACAATCAGGACAGGCGTCGTAGTCATACAGGTCTCCTAATAATCCATAGTCTCTTGCACCTGGCACACCGCGCCGACTACTGCACGATGCGATTGGCGACGTGTGTGTAATCCAGTGGCCGCTATGTACTCTTTCTGCCGCACAGGCGATAAGCTCGACAAGAGCAACGTGTCATGCGCAATCGGCCAGCGGTGGAAGTTCGTCGGTCGCGTAGCGTCGGGCAGCCTCGACTCCTACACCGAGCGCGCGCAACACCAGCTCCGCAGTGTCCGAACCTGCGTCACGCCAGGTCCGGTGGCCGTCGAGCACCAGCAGGATTGAGGCGAGCACGGCACCCGCGATCAAGGCCGTGGCCGAATGCCGTTGGTCGGGATGGAAGTCGTATCGCTGTTGCTCCAGGCCGTCGAGGACGTCCCGCATCGCAGCTCCGCCCCACATCCCCTGCAGCGCCTTGTGGCTGAAGGCGAACCGGCTGAGGAAACGCCCCCAGTGAGGCTCATCGTGAGCCCGGCGGATGAAATAGCGGATGCCATTGGCCAGTCGATGTGCCGGGTCGGGGACGCCGGCGAAACTCGCGACGACCCGTTCGTGCATTTCCTCCGCCATGCGTGCAGCAACGGTTTCGAAGAGCGCCTCGGGCGATGGCACGTGGTTGTAGACCGTTCCGCGCGCAATCCCGGCCGTCTGAGCCAGTTCGCTGATGCTGACCTGTTTCTCTCCCTTCTCTGCAAAGAGCTCGAACGCCGCCCGATGGATCCGGGAAATGATCGGAAGATTGGGTTCCATGAGCAGTTCCATCAAATGATGTCTATAATTGAACACGACTGTTCATAAAGAGTCAAGAAGGATCACTAGTGATTTACACTGATATGCTTTGATGAACATCAGTGTTCATAATTGGGTCAAGCTGTCGCCAACTTGGGGTTGCCCATCTGGACGTTGCCAACCTTCGTGCTCGTTACCATGATTCAACTGCTTACCACCCAACCGGCTCGCCATCCCAATCCGACGGTGAAAGCCACCTCGCTGGCCTATCTGATCTTCGAGCGGCCGGATCTCGACGAGGCCGAGCGCTTCCTCGTTGACTTCGGTCTCGTGGTTGCCGAACGCTCGGACGAGGTGTTGTATCTGCGCGGCACGTCCGGCACGCCGTACTGCTACCGTGTCCATCGCGCAGACAAACCTCGCTTCGTTGGCCTTGGCTTCGCGGTAGCGGCGCGCGCGGACCTGGAGAGGCTCGCGGCAGTGCCGGGCGCCAGCCAGATCGAACCCGCTGCGCATCCCGGTGGTGGTGAACGCGTTGCGCTGCGGGATCCAGCCGGCTTCCAGGTGGAAGTTGCCTGGGGCCAGGTTCCGGCAGCCGAATTGCCGCGTCGAGAGCCGCTTCACATCAATACCGCTGGGGCCGTGCAGCGCATCGATGACACGCAGCGCCCCCCAGCGAAGCCGCCCGAGATCGTTCGTCTGGGTCACTGCGTACTGGAAGTCGCCAACTATCAGGCTTGCAGTGCCTGGTACACGGAGCAACTCGGTCTGATCCCGAGCGATGTTCAGGTGTTGCCTGACGGTTCTCCCGCCGTGACTTTCTTTCGCCTGGATCTTGGTGATACGCCGGCAGACCATCACACACTCGCGTTGGCACAGAGCTTCATGCCGGTCTATAGCCATAGCGCCTACGAAGTTGTCGACGCGGACGCGGTTGGGATGGGGCAGCGCGTCCTGCGCGAGCGCGGATGGAAGCATGCATGGGGAATCGGCCGGCACATTCTGGGCAGCCAGATCTTCGACTACTGGGAGGATCCATGGGGAGACAAGCATGAACACTACTGCGATGGGGACATGTTCACTGCGAACCGTCCGCTTGGGGTGCATGCCGTCAGTCGCGAGGCCATGTCGCAGTGGGGGCAGACGATGCCGGCCAGCTTTACCAAGCCGAGGCTTAATCCATCAGCGATTGCTGCACTGGTCCGCAACCTCAGGCGTACCCCGGATCTGACGCTGCGGAAACTTGTGACGCTCGCGCGATTGTTCGCGTGATCGGCGCGCAGGAGCGGCGAACAGGATTCGCTGCAACAACGGTCTCGCCGTCAAGGGAACATGGGCAGTAATCGTCGGTGACGTTGTCCAGTAAATGGCGTCCGACACACAATGTATCGATTTCAAGACTGAGTATTTAGCCATGCCAATCAATATTGTCCGATTTGAGCACGATAGTCACACCCGTTGGGGTGTGATTCGCGACAATCGCATTACGCCGGTTCCCGGTGACTACGCCACTACCGGCGACTTCATTCGCTGCACGACTCCGGCCGCGCTGGCAGCACTTGACGGCGAAACGCTCGACCGATCTGCCGTCAAGCTGCTGTCGCCGGTGACGCAGAATCAGCAATTCGTCTGCCAGGGAGCCAACTATCGCCAGCACATGATTGAGTCGGGGATGGATCCCGACGTGAAGACTTACAACATGATCTTCACCAAGGCCTCTGGCTGTATTGTGCCGGGGGACAGCGACGTAATACGCCCGCGTATGGTTCAGTATCTCGACTATGAGATCGAACTTGGACTGATCCTGCGCAAGGCCATTCATGGTCCAGTGCAGGTCACAGACAACAATCTGCACGAGTATGTGGCTGGTGCCGTAATCGTCAACGACTATTCGGCGCGTGATGTCCAGATTCCCCAGATGCAGTTCTACAAGGGCAAGTCGTTCCGTACCTTCGGCCCCGTCGGCCCCTGGCTGACTCTGCTCGAGCGCGAGGATTTCCAGGCACTGCGAAATCTTCAGTTGAAGCTGACTGTCAACGGTCAAATCCGGCAAAACGACACAACGGCAAACCTCGTTTACGGGCCAGCTGAGACGCTTACCGAACTGTCCCACGTCCAGGACTTCGACGCGGGCGATCTGCTCGCAACCGGCACTCCTGCCGGCTGCGCGTTGTCTGTTCCCTCGCCCGCGAAGCAGAAGTTCGCGGCGCTGCTTCCCGAAAAGAAGAAGTGGGAGATTTTCCTGAAGGTTCAGTCGGCGAGATCGCAATACCTTAAGGTCGGCGACGTCGTGGAAGCAAGTATCCGCTCGGTGGACGGCCGCGTGGATCTGGGCGTGCAGCGCAACCGTATCGTCGCGCAGAGGTGATGACCATGTCTGGAACAGCAACAATGCACGACGTTGAAGCCGCGGAAATGCACGGGTTACCGGACGATCTTCCGCAGAGCACATACGAGATGATCTGTCGGGCGGCAACCCTGCATCCCGAAGCTCCGGCCCTGAGCTTCTTTTTATCCGTCGACGAGCATCACGCGCCCGACACCTGGACCTACCGGCAGCTTCTCGCGCGCATCACGCAGACCGCAAACTTCTTCGATGCCATCGGCGTCTCGAAAGAGAGCGTGATCGCCTTTGTCTTGCCCAATCTCCCCGAGACCCATTTCGTGATCTGGGGTGGACAAGCGACTGGTATCGTCACCGCGTTGAATCCGCTCCTCGAGGGGGCGGCGATCGCTGAGCTGTTGAAGGCAGCGAATGCGACGGTGCTGGTCACGCTGGCGCCATTCCCGGGAACGGATACTTGGGCCAAACTTCAGCCGCATCTGTCTTCCATTGACTCACTGCGGCACCTCGTCCTGGTCAATCTCGCAGACCGCGTCCAGGGGGCGAGACGGTATGCGGCGCAGATGGTACAGAAGGGCGAAATCGAGCGCCTGCATGGCTCAGATGGTTTGCGAGGCGCAGTTCCGCCGGGGATCGTGATCCACGATCTGAACAACGCAATCTGCGAATACCCATCGGATCATTTGAGCAAAGGACGCAGCTTTTCGCGTGACGACACGTCCTCGTACTTCTGCACCGGCGGCACGACTGGCCTGCCCAAGCTCGCAATGCGCACGCATGGCAACGAGGTTGCCAACGCATGGAGTACCGCGCAGGTGCTGGGCGACGGTATCGGTCCCGGCAAGGTGGTGTTTTGCGGATTGCCGCTCTTTCACGTGAATGGCGTGCTTGTCACCGGGTTGTTGCCGTTTTCCAGAGGTGCGCACGTCATTCTCGGAACGCCGCAGGGATATCGCGGCGAGGGTGTGGTGGCCCGGTTCTGGGAAATGGTGGAGTATCACCGCATCAACTTCTTTAGCGCAGTCCCAACCCTCTACGCGTCGCTCCTGCAGGTTCCGGTCGGTCGGCACGATGTCAGCTGCCTTGAGTATGGACTGTGCGGTGCTGCGCCAATGCCTGTGGAAGTATTCCGCAAATTTGAGCAACACACGGGCATCAAGATCCTGGAGGGCTACGGCCTCACCGAGGCGACTTGCGTCAGCAGCGTCAATCCCCCGTTGGGCGAACGTCGTCTTGGCTCCATCGGCCTGCGCGTACCAGGTCAGAAAATGAAGGTGGTCGAGCTCGATGAGGACGGGGCCTGGCTACGCGACTGTGGATACGGCGAAGTAGGCGTGCTCAGCGCGGCCGGCCCGAACGTCTTTGCCGGTTACCGCATCGCAGATCAGAACCGCGGGGTATGGATCGATTGCGGTGACGGGCTCTCGTGGCTCAACACGGGCGACCTCGCGCGTCAGGATGAAGAGGGTTACTTCTGGCTGACCGGGCGCAAGAAAGAACTGATCATCCGCGGCGGTCACAACATCGATCCTTTGACGATTGAGGAGCCATTGCATCGGCATCCCGCAGTGGAGATTGCCGCCGCCGTCGGACGTCCGGACGCGCATGCCGGCGAACTCCCCGTAGCTTATGTGCAGTTGCGCCCAGGTGCTTCGGCCACGGAATCCGAGTTGCTGGCGTTCATCAAGGACCTGATTACTGAGCGGGCCGCGATGCCGCGACAGGTCCGCATCGTGGAAACAATGCCTTTGACTGCAGTGGGCAAGATCTTCAAGCCTGCGCTCAAACGCCGCGAGACAAAGGATGCACTCGAAGCTGCGTTGCGTGGGGATCATGTCCCGTTTCGGGAGCTTGTTGTCCAGGATGACAAGGCCAAGGGCCTGGTAGTGGAGTTGCACCTCGACTCGAATGCAGTTGAGCCTGTCGCCCGGCAGGTGCTTGGACGGTTTCCGTTCCAGTTTTTCATCGCCTGAAGAGAACATTTGTGAAGGGGTCTGTGGGGGGCGTGCCGGGACAACTCCTTCAGTGTCAGGAAGATTGGTCCAGTTCACACAGGCAGTGACTAACGTCGGGCGCAAAGAGATAAAAGAAAACAGCGGCAAACGGTAGCTAAGTGCCGCAGCTCCCGCCGATATCGAGGATCCAGTGCTGACATTCGGGCATTGTATAAGAGGTTGCTCTGTGTAATTGATTAACTCAGTACTACATATTATAAAACGTGGAGACATCATGAAACGCATTAGCCAGGCAATTGTTCTTTCAATAGCATCGATATCGGCTGCCCACGCACAGTCGGCCGGACAGTTTGTCGTCAACGCTGGGTGGTTGCATATGGCGCCACAGGATTCGAGTCAACCTTTGACGGTGAGCGCACTCGTGCAGTCGGGCTCGATTCCGGGTAGTGGGGCGTCGGTTGGCAACTCCGACACGTTTGCTCTCACCGCCAGATACTTCTTCACCGACCACATTGCTCTGGAAGGGATCCTCGGCGTGCCGCCCAAGTTGCAGATGAGCGGAACCGGATCAATTGCCCAACTGGGAGAATTGGGCACGGCTCGTGTGTTGAGTCCCGCACTGCAGCTCCAGTATCACTTCGGCGATCCGTCATCACATTTCAGGCCCTACATCGGCGCAGGTGCGGCGTATGTGTGGTACCGGGATATTCAGCTTAGCCAACCCGTGGCGAGCGGCCAGATGCTCTATTCGCCGATGCTCGGCAAGGCACTCGAAGGGCCGACTTCGGCTTCCCTGAGCAGTTCGGTCGCACCGCTCGTCAATGCCGGGCTGACGTACAACATCAATTCGCACTGGTCGGTGGGTATTTCACTTTCCTATATGTGGCTATCGACAAGAGCAACGCTCACCACCCGGTCAGCAGTGGGCACAGTGACAACAACCGCGAAGGTGAAAATCAATCCGTTCATCAGCTTTTTGTCGATCGGCTATCGATTCTAGGTGTGGTGGACGTCCAGAAATCAAACCGGTCCCGCTTTCCCACGCTTGAAAGCACTCGATTGCTGAACGTCCGTGCGATCAAAAGCCGCAATAAGAGAGGATAGCGGTTTGACGCAATCCGGATCTTTCTGCGCTGTGACGCGTTCTCAGTATTCTTAAGGAGCATTAGCCATGTCTGAATCTCTAGGCGAATCGAAGAACGTCAGAACCGTGAAGGAGTACTTCATCCGCTCCGACGCTGGTCGCGCTGACGTGCTTGAGCTGTTTTCGGATGACTTCGAGTTTTATTTTCCGAAGTTCGGTCTCGGACGCGGGAGAGTGGAATTTGCAGGATTCATTCAGGGGCTGCTGGGCACGGTCAGAACGATCACCCATGATATTGAGACGATGAGATTTTTCGAGGGAGAGAACTTTGTCATCGCTGAAGGGACGACGGAGGGTACGTATCACGATGGTTCTTTCTGGTTTGGCGGCAAGACACCTGGTGGGCGCTTCTGCAGCATCTACGAGTTTGATACCGACGGACTGATCAGACGCATGCATATCTATCTCGATCCCGACTACGCGGGCAGCGACACTGAAAGATTCGTTTGGCAAGGCGCGCGTCGCTGGTAATCGCAGTTCAATTCTGTCGCATGGAAACTTTGCAGGCGGGGCAACGACTATGAATAAAGCCATGAACAAGAAAGAGGCGCTGTCTGTGGAGGCCGCGGGCCCCAAGGACGTTACAGATACCGCGCCAAGGGGTATCGCACACCGCACTCGAGGACACGGCAGTGGACCTATTGTGCGGTTGATGAGTCCATCCGATCTTGGGCAGGTTCTGAAGCCATTCGTATTTCTGGACATCTTCGACTTCGAGCACGCGATGCTGAAGGCGATGGCCGCTGGAGGTGGCATGCCACTTCATCCTCATTCGGGCGTAGCCACGGTAACAGTGCTCACTGAAGGTCGGCTCCTCTGGGAAGACCCGTCCATCGGTTCCGGAACAATCGGCTATGGCGGCGTAGAGTGGATGCGTGCTGGTGGCGGTGTCTGGCACGGCAAGGAAATGTCGCCACCTGAGGACGTATCACGCGTAAAGGGATTCCAGCTCTGGCTCGCTTTGTCGCCGATGCTCGAACAGGCGGCACCCGAATGTTGCTATGTTGATGCCGGCGACATACCACGTGTCGGCCCCGCGCACGTCGTCATCGGCTGTTATGAAGGGGTTTCGAGTCCCGTGCCGGCGCCGGCTGGGATCAACTATCTCCTGGTTACCCTGCGGGTCGGCGAACGCTGGGTTTACCGCCCGCCTGCGGGTCACTCCATCGGGTGGTTGGCGCTGGCCAAAGGCGCCTTGCACGCGGGTGCCCCAGTCAAGGCAGGGGAAATGTTGCTGTTCAAGGAGGGAGAAGAGCCCATCACGCTTCAAGCCGAAGGACAGGACGACGCCGTTTTTGTCCTGGGCTCAGCCATCCCGCATCCCTATGCGTTGTGTCTCGGCCGTTATTCGGTTCACACGTCTATCGAAGCACTTTTGGCAGGTGAATCCCGCATTGCCGAGCTGGCCCGCGTGATGAAGGAGCAGGGGGACCGACGAACCGCGTCGGGAGCCGTTCCAGTGTTTCGTTAAGGCGCTGGCATTCGCAACGCGACCCGCAGCAAGTGGCCTGCAGGGAATCAGAAAACTACGTGTGGGCGCGCTGCGTGTGCCTGGGATGGCGTCGCTGTCTGCCCGGGGGGAGACCGAAGTGAAGAATCTAAAGATCGGAATCAAGCTTTGGGGGGGATTTTGCGTCTTTCTGCTGCTACTGATATTCGTCGACGCGGTTGGTCTTGCGAACCTGCGCAGCCAGCACCAGTCCACGGATCGGATCGCGAACGTTCTCTATCCGAAGGCGCTCGCGGCTGTGCGGATTTCACAACTGCAAACGGATCAGGGGCGCCTTGCCCTGAGAATCATCCTTTCACCGGACGAAAATGAGCGCGCACGGGACAAGGTATCGTTCGACCAGGACGCTGCCGGAATCAAGGCGCAGTTGGGGGCGCTAGACAATCTCGTCGGTACGGACGAAGGCCGCGCACTGCTGGCTGCTGTCAGATCGACCCAGTCCGACTACTCCGGCTTTGTAAATGACGCTGTCGCGCTGGCGCTTGGGGGCAGGACGCAGGACGCAACGGCGCTGCTGCTTGGCGATCGCAACGACGCACAAGGTAGGGCAGAGGCGGCGCAGAGGGCGATGAGTCAGTTTGAGGAGGCCGCAGCGCAGAAAGGCGCAGCGGACGCGAAGCAAGCCTATGCGCAGACGAGCGTCGTCGTCTGGGGCGTTCTGGCGCTTGCGCTGGTTGTTGGCGCAAGCCTGGCGTGGTTTGCGACACCCTCGATCACCGAACCATTGAAGGAAGCCCTGAGCGTCGCGCACAGGGTCGCCGACGGTGACTTGAGCGCGCCGGTCCACGCGTCGTCGCGGGATGAGACTGGTCTTTTGCTCGCAGCACTCGAGTTCATGCGGCATAGTCTGGCGAAGAGCGTCGCGGCTGTACGAAGCAATGCTCAAAGCGTCTCCATCGCCAGCTCGCAAATCGCGGATGGCAACGCGGATCTCTCAGCACGTACTGAGGAACAGGCGGTCGCGCTTGCGGAGACGGCAGCGAGCATGACGCAGCTTACCCAGACGGTGAAGCAAAACAGCGAGAACGCGAGGCAGGCCGAAATGCTCGCGACGCGGGCGACCAATGTCGCTGACGCGGGCAATGACGCGGTACAGTCGATGATCCAGTCGATCGGGAGAGTCAGGGATAGCTCCGGGCGGATCTCCGAAATTACAGCCGTGATCGAGGATATCGCATTCCAGACCAATATCCTGGCGTTGAATGCCGCTGTAGAAGCGGCGCGGGCCGGCGCGGAAGGCCGGGGATTTGCGGTCGTGGCGAGTGAGGTGCGCAGCCTGGCACAGCGCTCGGCCGCCGCAGCGCGAGAAATCAAGGCGTTGATCGGCTCATCGGTGAGCTTGATTCATGGGAGTGCGACTCAGGCCGCGGAAGTCGGTGCGACGATGGCGGAGGTGAAGCAGGCGATCGAGCGGGTTTCGGGTATGGTGGCGCAGATCGCTGCGGCTTCAGACGAGCAGAGCCGGGGCATCGAACAGGTCAGTCATGCCGTGGTGCAGATGGACGAGGCAACGCAGCAGAACGCCGCCCTTGTCGAGCAGATAGCAGCTGCCGCACGTACGCTCGAAGAGCAGGCCAGCAGGCTTGACGAGGCTGTCTCCGCATTCAGGCTTGCAACGACAGAGCAACCATCATTCCAGCAGTTCCAGGGGGCTTGCGCTTCGCTCGAAGCGCCAATCCGAGCCGCAGGACACGATGTTGCCCAGACATCCGGCCTGCAGTGAGATCCGAAGTGACTTCAACGGGACGTCACTTGAGTTTGTTCAACATCCTTGCGTGTCCGCGTTCGAGAAGAGAGTTGAGCGGTACCGCAATCGCCTCCAGTTCGCCGCGCACGAGCGCCTGGGAGCCCGACCGGCTGACCCCAAGGCCACGGAGAATGGCGGCGACTGCCTGCTCGGTTTGCTCACTCGCTGCGCCATCTTCTGCAAAGCGCTTTATTGTCGCCAGCGCCGTACCTGCGATCAAATCGAGCGCCACTTCGACCGTGACGTCCCGGAATCGCCCCGTTGCCAGTCCCTGCTCAATGTGAGGGGGCAGATAGACGTAGATCAGGCTACTTGGTCCTGCGGCGTGCAATCCGGCCGCGCAGATAAAGCGCGCAAGGAGCGGGTAAGTGCGTGCCGCGTGCAGAAACATCCGCACGCCACAGGCGATTCGTCGCGCGGGATCATCATATGAACCTACTTCAATCTCGATCAGGCGAAGCAGTTCGTCGTTGAGTTCCTGCGTCACGGCGTCGAGGAGCTCCTCGTTCGTCCGGAAGTAGTTATAGAACGTCCCTTGCGAGACCTCGGCCGCTGCGATGACCTCCTGGATCACGCTGGCGCCGACGCCCTTTTCCGCAAAGACCAGCATCGCGCTCTCGATCAGCCGCGCGCGCATACGTTCCCGTCGTTCCGCTGCAACCCGGGGCCTGTGGTCAGTGGTCGTGTGTTCACTCATGGTGCTGATTATACGGTGCGGACGGCGCACGCACCGCCACTCGTCCAGGGAAAACGAGAATATTGTCATAATGACAGATATCTCAATACAATGAGCGATATCAAGCTAACTACCCGGACCGGTTGACACACATGGACGCCCCAACTACCGCAATTGCAATGAGCCAACGCACCGTCCAGGTCGGCGGTCGAAGTATCTTTCTGACAGAGGCTGGCCACGGCCCTGTCGTGCTGATGCTGCACGGGGGCGGTCCCGGTGCTTCGGGCGTTTCCAACTACTCGAGGAACATGGAAGTCCTCGCCCGTCATTTCCGGGTTCTCGTGCCCGACATGCCCGGTTACGGGAAGTCGACCAAGGGCGTCGATCGTGGCGACCCGTTTGGGGATCTGGCAGCCGGCATGCTGGGGATGCTGGATGCGCTAGGCATCGCGCAGGCCCACCTGATCGGCAATTCGCTCGGTGGCGCCTGTGCCCTGCGCATGGCGTTGGAGCGCCCCTGGGCAGTTGGCCGGCTCGTTCTGATGGGGCCGGGCGGCGTGGATACGACTCGTCAACTTCCCACGCCGGGTCTCAAACGGCTATTGAACTACTACAAGGGCGAAGGGCCGACGCTCCAGAAGCTCACGACATTTATCCGCGGCGACCTGACCTATGACGGCAGCCTTGTTCCCGAAGCGGTGATCCGGGAGCGGTATCAGTCGAGCATCGACCCGGAGGTCGTTGCAAGCCCGCCTTTGCTCGGGCCCAAGGGCATTCCGCAGTTTAGAAAGATCGACTTCACACGTGATCCGCGCCTGTCGTCAATGCAGAATCCCACGTTGGTGTTGTGGGGCACTGAGGACAAGGTCAACCGGCCGAGCGGCGCGCATTCGCTGCAGCGTCGCCTGCCGAACTGCGATGTGTATCTGTTCAGCAAGACCGGTCACTGGGTGCAATGGGAGCGAGCCGCCGAGTTCAATGCAGTCGTGCTCGCGTTCCTGGCACAGGACAACGCCGGGGCGCAAGTTTCCCGCAAGCGGTAGCCCGGAGCTTGTTGCCATGCCAAACATCTCCAGTCCAAGCCGTTTGCCCAAAAGCCTGTTCGGGCGTGTTCGTATGGGTTACCTGCTGGCCGAATCGACACGGCTAGCAGAATGGCGAAAGTTCGTCGGCGAGGGACTCGGACTACACGTCGATGTCCTGGAGCCGAAAGTGCTCGCTTGCCGCATCGATTCGCATCAGCGGCGTTTGATCATTCGCGAAGGCGTCGCGGAAGACGTGATCGCAATCGGCTGGCAACTCGACGACGAAGATGCGCTGCAACTTGCGTGCAAGCGTCTTGCGGTGTACGGCATCAAGGTCCAGGAGGGCAGCCCGCAAGAGGCCGTCCTGCGAGGCGTGCACAGATTCTGGTACTTCGCCGGTCCCAAGAAGCTACGCACGGAGTTATTCACGCAAGCACTGCGCAGCGACCTGCCGTTGCAGATGAAAGCGAGCGGCTTCGTGACGGGAGCCGCCGGCATGGGGCACGTCGCAATCACAACGCGCCAGCCGGAAGCGATGCAGGCGTTCTGGAAAAAGGTCTTCGACGCGAGGCTTTCCGATGAAATCGAAGACAGGATCGACGGTATGAGTCTTGACTTTGCGTTCCTTCGATTGAACGAACGTCACCATTCGCTCGCGACCGCATCGACGCGCGGTCTTCGCTTGAATCCACTGCGTACCCAGATTCACCACATGAATCTTCAGTGCGCATCGCTTGATGATGTCACACAGGGCTATTTGCGGTGCCGCGCAATGGGTTATCCGATCGCCAATGCCATTGGTCAGCATCCGAATGACCGTGAGCTTTCCTTCTACGTTCAAACGCCGTCCGGGTTCGAAATCGAACTGGGTTGGAATCCGATCGTGGTGGACGAGCGCACATGGCAGTCCACGACGTACCAGGGCATCAGCTTGTGGGGGCATCGTCCCGAAAACCTGAGCCTGCGAGTCAGACTGGGGCGCTTGCGCCGTGGTCTTGCATCGTTGATGCACCCTGAGTTCACAGTACAAGGAGAGCAGTCATGAGCGTAGCGCATCTGGACGATGCCTGCGATGTCGCGATCGTGGGATTGGGCCCCACTGGCCTCGTGTTGGCGCATATGCTCGGACGGGCCGGCCATCGTGTCGTCGTCCTGGAGCGCGAGCCGGTCTTTTACGGCAATGCCCGCGCGGTGTACACCGACGACGAATGCATGCGCATTTTCCAGTACCTCGACGTTGCCGACGAGGTGCAGTCGCAAATGATGATGGAGACACCGGTGCAACTGGTGCGTCCGGACGGCACGCCGATCACGCAGTACATGCCGCGCAAACGGCCGTTCGGCTGGCCAGTCATCAACTTCTTTTACCAGCCGTATCTGGAAACGACGCTGACCAAAACCCTTGCACGTTACTCAAACGTCGAGGTGCGAAGGGGGCGCGAAGTCGTCGATTTTTCACAGGATTCAAGCGGTGTGTGCGTCGTTCATCAGGCCACGCGTGAAGCCCGGTTCAGCGACATGAGCGATGCGCGTATGCGCGTCGACGCCGATCCAGACATCCGATCAGTGCGCGCACGCTACATGGTTGGCGCGGACGGCGGGCGCAGCATCGTGCGTACGAAGCTGGGCATTGACATGAGCGGGCGGAGTTTCCCGGAGCCATGGCTCGTGGTGGATCTTGAACGCAAGGCAGGTACTGATGCGTTACGTCATCTGCCTTACTTCAATTTTGTGGTCGATCCAAAGCTGCCCGTGGTGAGCTGCGTTCAACCTGACAGGTTCCACCGGTTCGAGTTCATGCTGATGCCTGGGGAAACAAAGGAAAACATGGAGAGACCCGAAACGGTCCGGAAGTATCTTTCCATGTTCGTCGATCCTGACCAGTTCAACGTCAAACGCAAGCTTGTTTATACGTTCAATGCATTGATCGCTGCAAAGTGGCGGGACGGCCGGATCCTTCTGGCGGGCGACGCTGCGCATATGACACCCCAATTCATGGGACAGGGCGCCAGTTCGGGCGTGCGGGATGCGTATAACCTTGGCTGGAAACTCGACCTGCTACTGCGAGGCCTCGGTGGTGATTCGCTTCTGGATACCTATCAGTCGGAGCGTCACGCTCACGCAAAGGCGATGATCGACGCGTCAGTCCTGCTCAAGAACGTTGTCTCGGCCAGGAATCTCTTCGCGACGTTGCTGCGCGATATTTCCCTCGCCGTGATTCGGGCAGTACCCCCGCTAAGACGCTGGTTTCAGGATGGTGGCTTCAAGCCGATGCCGGTCTATAAAAAGAACGCCTATCTCGGTATGCCGCGCAGCCGCCGCCGTGGGCCAGAGGGCGCGCTCGCACCACAGCCGGTGGTGCGCATGTTCGACGGTTCGAGACGACGGATGGATGATCTTCTCGGCCATGGGTTTTCGCTGGTAGGACTCAACGTTGATCCATACCGTCATATTGATGAGTCATCTGCCGAGACACTAGGCGCGCTATCGGCGAAGGCGATCACGCTCTATCCCTATGGCGCACGGCCGCAGGGACTCAGCGGTGTCGAGCGCGACAACCGGAGCGGACCGACGGAGGTCGAGGATATCGACGGAGATATGATCGCGTGGTTCGCCAAAGCTGGCTTCAGTCAGGAAGCCGTAGCGATTCTGAGGCCCGATCGCTTTACCTTCGCCGTGGTCCCAGTCACCGAACTCAATCGCACGATCGCGGAACTTCGCAACCAGCTCGGTATGCGGGCAGGCACGCGCGGAGTTGTTTCATGCCCGTCGGCGGGCGTGCCCGTTGTTGCAAAAGCTGCCTGAACCTTGCTTACCTTACGTACCTGTCATGTCTGAATCGCTTGATCATACTGCCGTTCATGCGGCGGCCGCCGCACTGCGCAATGCGCGCGCAACGCGCGCGCCCGTCGATCCCGTTTCCACGCGGTTTGGCATCGCCGGTCTGGAGGCCGCCTACGCTGTCGCCGAAGTAAACGCCGTCGCGCGAACGGGCGAAGGCCGGCGCATCGTCGGCAAGAAGATCGGTCTCACATCAGTCGCGGTACAGCGCCAACTGGGCGTCGACCAGCCGGACTTCGGCGTGCTCTTCGACGATATGGAATATCTCGACGGGGACGACGTTCCAGTGAGCCGCCTCCTGCAACCGAAAATCGAAGCGGAGGTGGCCTTCGTGGTCGGGCGCGACATCGAAGACGACGCGCCAACCTACGCCAGGGTGCTTTCGTCGCTTGCATACGCGGTTCCAGCGCTGGAGATCGTAGACAGCGCTATCACAGACTGGCGCATTACGCTCGAGGATACCGTTGCGGACAACGCGTCCTGTGGTCTGTACGTGCTTGGTCATCAACCGGTCGCTATCGGTCAGTTGTCGCTGGGCGACCTGGGTATGGCGATGACCCGCGATGGGAAGACTGTATCCACGGGAACAGGCGCAGCGTGTCTTGGCCATCCGCTGCGCGCTGTCTACTGGCTCGCGCGCACGATGGCTAGTCGAGGGCAAATGCTGCGCGCGGGAGACGTCATACTTTCCGGCGCGCTCGGCCCCATGGTTCCGCTCGGCGAGGGCGACGTAATTCATGCGCAGATAGGCGCACTCGGCGGCGTCAACTGCCGCCTGCTTTGAGGACGGGATTAATGAACAGCAAACTGAAGGTCGCCATCGTTGGCAGTGGCAACATTGGCACCGATCTGATGATCAAGGTACTGCGTCACGGCGAACACATCGAGATGGGCGCGATGGTGGGCATCGACGCTGCCTCGGAAGGATTGCAGCGCGCCGCACGCATGGGTGTCGACACCACGCACGAGGGTGTCGAAGGACTCGCCCGGATGCCCGTGTTCGCCGACATTGACATCGTGTTCGACGCGACGTCGGCCTCGGCGCACACGCACAATGACGCATTCCTGCGCGCATTGAAGCCGGGCATCCGCTTCGTCGACCTGACACCGGCTGCCATCGGACCGTATTGCATTCCGGTCGTAAACGGCGAGTCCCATCTCGACGCGCCCAACGTCAACATGGTGACCTGCGGTGGTCAAGCCACAATTCCGATGGTCGCCGCAGTGTCCCAGGTCGCGAAGGTTCACTATGGAGAAATCGTCGCATCCATCTCCAGCCGAAGCGCGGGACCCGGCACGCGCGCCAACATCGACGAATTTACCGAGACGACATCGAGGGCGATCGAGACGGTCGGTGGCGCAGCCAGGGGAAAGGCCATCATCGTGCTTAATCCCGCGGAGCCGCCGCTACTCATGCGCGATACGGTGTACACGTTGAGCGAGTATGCCGACGAAAGCCAGATTGAGGAATCGGTGGCGCGCATGGCGGCTGCAGTGCAGTCATATGTCCCTGGCTATCGCCTGAAGCAGCGCGTGCAGTTCGACCGGATCGACGCCGATCAGGCGTTGCGGATTCCCGGTGTCGGCGAGCGCATCGTCGGCCTGAAGACCTCGATCTTTCTCGAAGTCGAGGGGGCTGCGCATTATCTGCCCGCCTACGCAGGCAACCTCGACATCATGACGAGCGCCGCCAGGACAACGGCGGAGAAGATCGCCGCCCGCTTGCTGGCCAACCATAGTTGAGTTCCGCCGATGGACAAGAAAATTTACATCTCCGATGTGACACTGCGTGACGGCAGTCACGCAATCCGCCACCAGTACAGCGTGGCGCAGGCAAAGCAGATCGCCATTGCGCTCGACGCAGCGCGGGTCGATTCGATCGAGGTCGCGCACGGCGACGGTCTCCAGGGCGGCAGTTTCAATTATGGGTTTGGCGCGCATACTGACGTCGAGTGGATTGCGGCAGTCGCCAGCGTGGTCAAGCACGCGAAGGTCGCTACGCTGCTGCTGCCCGGCATCGGGACCGTTCACGACCTGAGGGCTGCCTATGATGCCGGGGCCCGGATCGTGCGTGTTGCCACGCATTGCACCGAGGCCGACATTTCCCGGCAGCACATTCACTATGCACGTGAACTCGGCATGGAAGCCGTGGGCTTCCTGATGATGAGTCACATGCAAACGCCCCAGGCACTGGCAGGGCAGGCAAAGCTGATGGAGAGCTATGGTGCGACCTGCTGCTATGTGGTTGACTCGGGTGGAGCGATGACCATGAGCGATATTCGGGAGCGGATGAGGGCATTCAAGGATGTGCTGAATCCCGAAACTCAGACTGGCATTCATGCCCACCACAACCTCAGTCTTGGCGTAGCGAATTCGATCGTCGCAGTTGAAGAGGGCTGCGATCGTGTGGATGCCAGTCTCGCGGGGATGGGCGCAGGCGCTGGCAATGCACCGCTTGAAGTGTTCATAGCGGCGGCCGCGCGTCTGGGCTGGAATCATGGCACTGATCTTTACCAGTTGATGGATGCAGCCGACGACATCGTGCGCCCGCTCCAGGATCGGCCGGTGCGCGTAGACCGCGAAACGCTCGCTTTGGGCTACGCAGGTGTGTATTCGAGTTTTCTGCGTCACGCGGAGCGTGCCGCTGAGAAGTTCGGCCTGAAGACCGTGGACATTCTTGTGGAACTGGGGCGCCGGAGGATGGTTGGCGGCCAGGAAGACATGATTGTCGACGTGGCACTGGACCTGTCGAAGGCACGTGCTTAGGCCTTGGGTCTTTTAGGTCCTGTGCGTTAACTCAGTTGTAGAAAACGTTGGAGATTGGTGTGAATCGCGTCGATGTTCATCATCACTTTGTCCCTCCTGTCTATCGGCAGGCGATGTCCAGGCATGGCTTGCACAAGGTAGCCGGTGCAGCGCTTCCGGACTGGAGCGTCGGCGCGTCGTTGGACGTGATGAACGCCAATTCGATCCAGAGCGCCCTGCTGTCAGTCTCGGCGCCCGGAGTCTATTTCGGGGATGTTGAGGAGGCACGCAAGTTTGCACGCGAATGTAATGAATATGCGGCGGCTATTCGCGATCAAGATCCAGACCGCTTCGGCTCGTTTGCGGTGCTTCCGATGCCATTTACGATGCATGCGTGTGAAGAGGCGGTCTATTCGCTGGATGTCCTGAAGGCGGACGGAGTTGTCCTTCTTGGGAGCACCGAGGGAAAATTTCTCGGTGACCCGCAGTTTGACGAATTGATGGCGGAGCTCGATCGCCGGCGGGCGGTCGTCTTTGTCCACCCGAATCTGCATCGCTCGAGCGAGGAGCTCGGTCTGGACGCACCCGGGTTCCTGATCGAATTTCTCTGCGATACGACACGCGCGGCACTCAACCTTATCCTTAGCGGAACGCTGGAGCGATTTCCGCATATTCGCTGGATTCTGGCCCACGCTGGAGGCTTTCTCCCCTACGTCGCGTGGCGGCTGTCGCTTGCCAACCTGATGCCGGACGTCGCGTCGAAGGCACCGGCCGGGATGCTGACATACATTCGCAAGTTCTACTTCGATACGGCATTGTCCCCTGCTGCCTATCCGCAGGCCGCATTGCGCGAACTCGTCGAACCGTCCCAGATCCTTTTTGGCAGCGATTTTCCGTTCGCTCCAGCGCCCGTAACGGCAATGCAGCGCGACACACTTGAGCACTCTACTGTCTGGGACGCTAGCGCGCGTACTGATATCGATCGCACGAACGCACTGCATCTGTTTCCGAGGTTCGTAAGTGCGGGAGATGTGGTCGCTCCGGCGCGTGCGCGGGACGTTAGTTCACTCGCACCGCTGAAGCGCGCTGCGGCCAATGCAGGCGTAAGACTGATTGACAAGCTAAGAAATCGCTAGGGCGATCTTCTGTCTGACTATGGGCTTCAGCTAGCCCACGTAACTATGGATTACTAAGTTAAACCGTTCGTTAAGGAAATCTTCCGCGAATAACGCCGGAAGTTACGCCCTTGTTAGTCCACGGCAACGGACAAGCCACTGTCGAGACCGATACGCTGACGGCGGAACGTGGCTCGTTTCCAGCATTTTTTCAAAGCGTCGCCAGGACGACGCTTCTCTATAAGATCTTAACTGGAGACAATATGAAGCGTAGCAGCTCGGCCTTACTCTTTTCGCTCTTTGCAATTTCGGGGGGAGCACATGCTCAATCGGCAAATCAATGGATGCTCAATGCTGGCTGGATTCACCTCGCGCCTCAGGACTCGAGTCAGCCGTTGACGGTAAATGCACTCGGTGCATCATCAACGGTCCCTGGCAGTGGCGCGGCTGTATCTGATGCTGACACCTTCGCCATCACGGCCACATATTTTGTAACGGATCACATTGCGGTCGAAACCCTCCTTGGCGTACCACCAAAGCTGCAACTTAGCGGAACGGGTTCGCTTGCGGCGCTCGGCAATCTGGGCAGCGCAAGGGTCTGGAGCCCTGCGATTCTGGCTCAATACCATTTTGGCGAGCCGACAGCACGCCTGCGTCCTTACGTCGGCGCGGGCGTCACCTACGTCTGGTTCAAAAACATCGAGTTGAACAGTCCGATCGCCACTGGTCAATTTCTTGCTTCTCCAACACTCGGCGCGAAGCTGGAGGGTCCGACATCCGTATCACTCAGCAGTTCACTTGCACCGATTGTCAACGCGGGATTGACATACAACGTCAACTCACATTGGTCGGTCGGTGTTTCCGTTTCGTATGCCTGGCTGTCAACGAGAGCAACGCTCACAACACGGTCTTCGCTTGGAACCGTTACAAGTTCAACCAAGCTAAAGATTGATCCGATTGTGAGTTTCGTTTCTGTCGGGTACCGGTTCTAGTTGGGCGCTGGGTTTTAAGGTGGGAAGTGCCGGTGCGATTGAGGGTCTGCTCGTCGTCGCATTGCATGTACCCTACGCAAAATGGTTCTGGACGTTCGCGGGCAGGTCGTAATTGTGCGCTGGTCCAGAACCAATGCTCATACATCGCTCTTGGCATCGATAAGGCATGCGAAGGGAAGCGGTCTTCGGGATTGGCAGAACGGGCCACAGGCCGAAATGGCGGTCTAACTCGCGCGGCAGAGTGCCGACATGATCGAGGGCGGGCCCACACGCCCGCCGAACGACCATCTGGATCGCATTGCTTGCCACGCGGACACGCTGAAAGCGCTCGTCGCGTGCCGCGATGGCGCGGTGAGTCAAACAAGAAGTGCGCTTCAAGTCAAAATCCCGATAGCCGGGTTGGCAGACGATCTCTCCTACGCGAGAGTGCAGGTCGTGGCATCTCCTCCCTCCAGTGAAAGTCGCGCAATGCGCAATTGCTGGCGTATCGGTTGTCGCGCACTCAAGGGAGAACTGAGTAATAGACTGCTCTTCATGGAAGCCGTGAAGACAAATACGCATGTGAGGAGCGGGGATGTGTGGCCGACGGTGGGATGCCCGAGTGTGGGTGATCAGCACGCGGCAAGCAATCTATCGCGGTAACGCGGAGCGGTTGTTTCCGCGATTGGCCTCGAAGTAACAGGAAGGGAAGCGGGCGCGATGTACGCACGCCCCCATTGTTCCCGATTGCTTCCGTGGTCGACCACAACCGGTCACGGCACTTTGCGCCGCGTTGCTTTCAACTGTCAGCCCTCACAAGCTGACCATCGGGCTGGCCGCTTTGCAGCGCGCGATATTTGCCGAGTGAGAGAAGCAGCGCGCTGGCAACGATGAGCACCATCGGGGCGAGCCGCAGCGGTAACTCGTAGTTGCCGTTCAGGTCGAAATAGCGACCGGCGACGAGCGGTCCAACTACAGCGCCGAAGGCATAGCCCGCGAACGCAATCCCATAGTGCAGCCCGAAGCGGCGCAGTCCCAGATAGGCGCGAACGAGATAGGAAAGTAGATCGCCTTCGGCTCCTATCGCGAGGCCGATGCAAGCGCATGCGAATAGCGCGGAATTCAGCGATGCAGCGTTCATGAGCAGCAGGTACCCCGCGGCGCCTGCGAGAAAGAATCCTGCTCCGACAAATGGTGCATGCAGATGATCGATGAGGACGCCGGAAAGCAGCCGTCCGACGAGAATCCCCACGCCGATGAGCGAAGCGCAATAAGCTGCTGACCCGGAGGACAGGCCTCGATCCGTCAGCAGTGCGGGCAAATGCGGATTGAGCGAGAGTGTGGCGCTTGATGCCAGAAAGGCTACAGCGACGATGGTCCCGAGCTTAAGAGCTGAGAATCGAGGATCCGCGACAGTGCCGTCTGGGAAGCGCTCGTGCCGGGGTGTCCGAGGCGTGTTCTTTCGATCCTTGATCAATGCGCATGCGAGAAGGGAGCCCGCGAGAGACACACACGCAATGATCTGGTATGCGTGGCGCCAATGGAATGCAGCGATGAGGTGCTGCGTTACCGTTGGCGCGGCTGCGGCCCCCACGCCGAGTCCGACCATTGCACAACCAGTTGCCAGGCCGAGCCGCCTGTCGAACCATTGTGGAAGGATCGCGAGATAGCCTAGAACCGATGTCGCTGCGCCCGAAACGCCGATTACCAGCGAGAGCGCGATCCAGGCGGCGATGGCTCCGCTCTGCAGGCCCATACACGCGACGGCGAGACTGAACACAATCGCGGACACAAGAATCACGCGCTTTACACCGAAGCGATCCATCAACATGCCGACGAACGGGCTCGCTGCCGCCAGCCCGGCCATCGAAGCCGCATACGATATGGCCGCCTGTTCCCGGGTCCAATGGAATTCGCGCAGAATTGCGGGTGCGAATACACCAGCGGTTGCATTGAACGCGGGCGCATAGCCTATAGCCATGCCGATCGCTGCCCCTGCAACGATAGCGGTGAGTTGTAACTTCCCGGGCTCACCGGAATGTGCCGACTCCACTGGCGCTGCGCTCATAGGTGTCTCCTCATGGCTCTGGATATGGTTGGCGGCGCGCGGCTCTCCGGCCGGTTCCGCAGACATTGGGAAAAAATGCTGGGTAAATCGAAACTGTGAAAGTCAGTCGAGGCCTTGACAGTCGCCGAGGTAAGCACCAGCGCCTTTCAGTTGGGGCTCGAGCTCTAGCAGCTTGAGCATCTGCCGCACAGTGCAAGCGGCAGTGGACGTGACTGGCACACCGAGTTGACGTTGCGCGAGCTGCAGTGCCGGCAGCGACGGCATCTGCACACAGGCGGAAAGCACGACCGTGTCCACGCCGTGTGTATTGAGGCGCTTCACATCGTGGAGGAGCATGAGCGGGTCGCGCGCGCCCACGTCGAGGTTGTCCTCGATCGAGAAGTTGATCGCGTCCTGAACCTCGATACCTTCCGCCTCGATGTATTCGACGACACGCCGCGTAAGTGCATCGCTGTATGGCGCCATCAGTGCAACGCGCTTCGCACCAAAGCTCTTGAGTTCGTCGACGAGCGCGCCAGCCGAGGTCATCACTTCAGGCCGCGCGACGTTTGCGTCGATGGCTTCGCGTAGCGCCTGCGCAGCCGTGCGATGGTAGCCATGCCCCATGCACATGATTGCGACGAGGCAAGCCGTGCTCAGCACGTCCACGCGCGCATCGGCAAGCTCGATGGCGCAGCGGCCCATGTCGCGGTTCATGCGTTCGAGCTCCTCGGCGACCACCTTGTGCATGCGCACGCGGCTCGAATGGAACGTGAAGATGTGTTCGGGATGGTCGTTCATGTACGACGCGAACATCGCCGGAATTTCCCTTTCCATCGTGATGTTCGAACTGGGCACGATCTGCCCGATGCGGTAATTCATGTGCGGTTCACCTCGTTGTGACGGCGCGAGCGTGGCGCGCCAGCATCGCGCGCAGTGGCGCGGGAATGTCCGTGCTCTCGCGCACGTGGGCGTGCACGCAGATCGGCGAGAAGCGCGCATTGAAAACCGGCTCGCCGCCCGGACGTCTGCCTTCGCAGTGGAAGTCGAAGCTGCGCGTGCGGATCTCGCCGACGTAGCATTCGAGATCGACGATGTCGTTGGGCCAGAGCGTGCCCGCGAAGTCGAACGTCATTCCGCGACAGGGCAGACCCACGCCGTAAGGCTGGCCGAGCGATTCGCCCGAACCGCCCGCGATGTGGTCCTTGAAGAGCGCGAGAGCGCCGAGCAGAAAGTCCGGGAAGCGCCCTGTATAGACGACGCCTGCCGGATCGCAGTCGCCCCAGCGCACGGTGCGCCGAACGACGAACGGCGCGTCGCTCAGCACGTACTCGTAGCTTTGCGTCATGGCATCGCCTCGCCGGCCGGCACCGCGCCCGCGCTCGCCAGTTCACGCATGAGCGCGGGATACTGCTCGCGCAGACGGGCGGCGTCGACACGGCCAGTGCGCGTCATGAACTGGTAGACGAACTCATGTGGCGTGTACGTATCCATCCATTCGCGGACCTGCTCGTACCATTCATACGAGGCCTCAGAGGCGCTGATCAGGCGATCCTTCGCTTCACGACGCAACCCGGTGTACGCGCGCAGCGCGGCCCCTGCGTCGTCCGCGTGTGCCGCGATGGACTGTGCGAGTGCGATCGAGTCTTCCATCGCGATGCGCGTGCCTGAACCGATCGAAAAGTGCGCACTGGCCAGTGCATCGCCAATCAGCACACGATTGCCGCTGAACCAGTTCGCGTTGCGGATGACCGGGAATTGCCGCCAGATCGAGTTGTTCGAGACGAGGCCGTGGCCTGCAAGCTCGGGTGCGAAGACGCGTTCGAACAGCGCGCGGCGTTCGTCGGCGCTGGTGTGTTCGAGGCCAAAATCGCGCCACGTGCGGTCGTCGCATTCGGCCACGAACGTGCTCATGCCGTCGGAGTACGGGTAGTAATGCGCGACGAAATAGCCGCCTTCGTACCGTCGGAACACCAGCGCGGGACACGCAAACGCCTTTTGCACGCCGAACCATGCGAAGTGGTTGCTCAGATCGCGCCGGGTCGTGCCGAAGCCCGCTTCGTCGCTCGCACGCACGAGCGAATTGATGCCGTCGGCGCCAACGACGATGTCACCGTCGAGCGTCTCGACATTGAGCACGCGTGAGGACCACGTCACGCGGATGCCAAGGCGCCTGGCGTGCGCCTGCAGGATCGAGAGCAGCCGCAGCCGCGCGATCGCGCCGCCCCCCTGGCCCGGACGTTGCACCGTGATTGGCGTCTCGGCGCTGACGATCGTTTGCTGCGTGCTGAACTTCATCGCCCTCACCAGATCGCCGCAGACCTCGGGGGCGGCGTCGCTCAGGCGCGCGAGTCCAGTGTCGGCGAGCACGACCCCGAAGCCGAACGTCGCGTCGGGTGCGTTCTGTTCGAACACCTCAATGTCGACGCCGGGTGCGTTCTGCGCGAGCAGGATGGCGAGAAAGAGGCCGGACGGGCCGCCGCCTACGATATCGACGTTCATGGCTGCACCACCGGGCTGATCACGAGTTGGTCGGTATCGAACTGCTCGATGCGGCCCGCGAGGCCCCCTGTGAGCGCGCCATACCATACCGCAGGCTTGAAGCCGAGCGCCTTGCGGGTGAACGTGATGCCGGGATTGCCGTCGATCCGGATATAGCCGTCACCGGTCGCCGCGGTGCGGTAAGTACCCGATTCGCGCGCGGCGTCGACGAGCGGCCGGAATTCGGGGACGTCGAGTACGAACACCGAAGCGACGCCGGCATCACCGGAAAGCTGCAGGCGGCTTGCCTTGCGCTGCCATACCGGCTCGATCGAGGCAAACGGTTCGCCGGCGGCGCCGCGCTGCTCCAGGTCGATGGCCGCCTCGATGGTGCGCGTGGCGTCCGCGGCGTCGATCGTGTCGAACGGGCGTGTCTGGTAGGTGATTTCGATCGGGTAACCGTTCGGATCGTTGAAATAGATCGACTCAATCACTTCGTGGCGTACCTGATAGCGCAGCTCGATGCCGGCCTGCTCGACACGCGCGCGCCATGCGGCCAGCTCGACCGCGTCGGCGACCTGCCACGCGGTATGCGTTGCTCGCACCTGGTAGTGATCGCTCGGCGCGAGCCGTTCAGGGCGCTCGGTGCCGATGTAGTAGAAGAACGCAATCGTGCTGCCGTTGCCGCTGTCGAAGAAGAAGTGCAGGAAGTCGGCGTGATCGGCCGGTCCCCAGCCGCGCGCGGAGATCGCATGTACGAGCGGGAGGCCGAGCAGGTCGCGATAGAAATGCACGGTTTCCTCGAGCTTCCAGGTGGGGCGCGCTGTGTGATGCACGCCGCGTAACACGGGGAGCGTGAGCAGGGACGAGTGGATGGGCTGATTCATGACTTATGCTCGATTGGAGGTGGATGCAGCGCCCTCATGCTGGAGACGCTCGATCAATTGCTGGCGCAACAACACCTTGCTGCGCTTGCCGGACGCGGTGACAGGAAATTCGTCAATCAATTCGAGTCGTTCGGGCCATTTGAATTTTGCGAGTCCTTCCGCTTCGAGAAAGGCCGTAAGTTCGCCGAGCGTGAGCGTCGTGGCCGCCGGGCCGGGCACAACGAACGCGCAGACTCTCTCGCCGTAAACCGGATCGGGCATACCCACGACTGCCGACGCATGCACGTTCGGACAGCGATTGATGACGTTCTCGAGTTCTTCCGCGTTGATCTTTTCGCCGCCGCGATCGACGACGTCCTTCGTGCGACCCCGGAAAAAGTAGTAACGCTTTCCGTCGATCACCTCGGCCATCATGAGGTCGCCTGAGCGATAGAAGCCGTCGGCGGTGAAGCGATGCACGTCTTCCTTTTCCGACTTGTAGTAGCCGCGGATCGTGTACGGTCCGCGAAAGATCGCTTCGCCCGTTTCGCCGTCGGGAACTTCCTTTTCGCCGCCGATTTCGACGATCTTCACCTCGTCCCACGCGGACACCGGACGACCGACGGATTCGTCGAGCGCGTAAGCTGGATCGCCTGCCTGCGTGAACATGATCACGCCCTCGGTCATACCGAAGATGTGATAACAGGGCGAGCCGAGCATTTCGCGCAGGCGCGGCGCGTTCTTCGGGCCGATCAGCTTGCGGCGCGCCTTGGTTTCGGGCGCGGCACGCCTCATCTGGTCGGCCACGCGTGAAAGGATCGGGCCCGCGAGGCCGTACCAGGTCGGGTCGTAGTGCTCAATCGTGGTTGAGAGCGTTTGTGCGGAGATGTCGGGGCAGACGGTGACGCGTCCGCCCACGAGCAGGATCGGCCCGAAGAAGCAGACCATGTTCATGTTGTGCATGAACGGCGTGGGCATGAAGAGCACGTCGTCGCCCGTGTAGCCGTTCCATGCCGCGACAGCCTGCATGTTGTACAGATACTCGTTATGAAAGCGGGGAATGATCTTCGGCACGCCCGTCGTGCCGCCGGAAAGCTGGAATACGGCGGCCTGGAAAGGATCGTCCTCGACGCGCGCCAGCAGATCGCGCGCTTCATCCGCAGGCGTGCCTTCGATGAGCGACCATAGCGTGACGGCTTCGCCGCGCCGCGCGCCGCGCGCCTGGATCGCGATCGTCAGGGAGGGCACATGGGCGCGCATCTCCGCAGCGAAGGCGACGTCGTCGAACTTCGGATCGTCTCCCTGGACCACATGGACGGTCGCTTCGCTGAGGTTGCCCAGGTACGTGATCTCGTGTTTGCGGAAGGCCTGCAGTGCACACAGTGGAATCAGCGACGCCTTCAGGCAGCCGATGAATGCGATGAGCAGTTCGTTGCAGTTGCCGCACTGCAGGATCACGCGATCGAGCGGCTGCGCACCGAGCCTGAGCAGGGCCGCCCCGAAACGGTCGGTGAGGTCGTCGAGCTGCGCGTAGGTGTATTCGGCCTCGGGGCCGACGATCGCGAGCTTCGCGGCATGTTGCGCGAACGCCTCGCGCAGCGCCGAAGTCAGCGACTGCGTGCCGAGCACGCCGGCTTCGAGGTACGTTCGCAGCCTCGCCTCGTCAGGGTATCGCACGCCTGGCAGTGCGACACGGGGCCGTATTGTCTGTTGTTCCAACGTTGTCTCCATCATGATGCCAATTACAGTAATCAGTCTGCGCCGAATCGCGCGTTCAGCCATTCGACGATGTGGCGGCCGGCAATCTCTCGTCCCGACGGCTCGTCGCGTTGCATCGCCATGCCGTGATGGTTGCCTCGCACGCGAATGCGGGTTTTGTCGGCGGCGCCAAGGCCATTGAAGATGGCCTCGAAATCCCGCGGGAACGCACATTGGTCTCCCGTGTATTCGAGCAGCAGCGTGGGGGCGACGATCGATCCGGCACATTTCTCGAACGATGCCTGCGATGAGAGTCCCGACCACGTCGAAAGCCACGATTCCGGCGTGACGACGCGCCCGAAAGCAACGCTGCCCCAGTTCGACGTGAACGGATCGTTGCCCCACAGCGAGCCCGGCTTGCGATCGGATGGATCAAGGGATGTATCCCATGCGCGCAGGTCGGCGTCCGTGCGCCAGACCTGGAAGATCGGCGCATGCGCAGCGACCCGGCGATCGGCGAACGAGGGCGCCTCGCCCTTCAGACGGCGGCGCGCGTCCAGCTTTCGTTCGATCAGTCCGCGCGCTTTCTCGTCCAGACGCTGTGCGCGCTGCGACTGCGCCGCCCGGTAACGTTCGATGAACGCGGTTGCGTAGTGCGCAGTGCGCGTCACGGGGTCGTAGCCGTTGTCGGGTGAAAACGGATCGAGCGCGGGATCGACGGACATCGGGTCGCTTTCATCGACGACGCTTGGATCGAGACTGTTCAGCAGAATCGCACCTTGTCCCGGATGCGGTGAGACCAGAATGAAGCCGTCCGCGCGCGGCAGCTCAACGTCGGCGAGCCCTGTGGGCCGCCCCGCTGGTGTGCGCACCAAACGCTCGGCGGACAAGAGATGCGACTGCTGGTTATAGAACGCATACAGCGCGCCACCGCCCGAGTTGCCGAGCAGCACGACATCGCGATAACCGAGGGCGCGCAGATGCTGCATGCCGGCTGCTACATCGAGCAGGGCGATCTCATGTTCGAGCCGTAGATCATTGCCGATCGAGCGCGGACCCTGTACCCAGCATGCGCAGCCGGCGTCGAGGACCGCGGGCACGAGATAGTGGGTCACGGACATCTCACGCGGGTGCATGATCGACACGACCGTCTTTTCATTGCCTGTTGCCGTGAAAAGAAAGCCGAGCGTTTTCTGGCCGTCGGCGGTTTGGAGTGCGTAAGGCACCACCTTGTAGGGGCGGCGCATCAGCGCCGGGTCCCAGTTAGCGCCGCGCAGGCCTGCAGTCACGACCGCTTTTTCTACCTGATTCACGTCTCCTCCAAGGGGAATTGAGCTTGATATAAATCAGGTTAAGAATTAATTGAGATAGTGTCAATTAAAATTTGAAGGTACACTCTGGGTACTTACCCGAGCGACGACTGCCATCAATGACTGCACGTACCATCAGGAAGCTGGAAACCCCTGCGGAAGCGCCGCCGCGCAGGCGCGGTCGGCCGCCGAAAGCTGCCGCACCCATTGGTGCAGAATCCATGCTGTCGCGCAACGTCATCATCGATCGTGCGAGTGAAATGGCGAAGACGATGCCGCTCGACCAGATTTCGATGGTGCAACTGGCCAAGGAATTCGGTGTCGCACCGGGGCTTATCCACTACTACCTCGGCAGCCGCGATGACCTCATCTCCGGGGTTTTGAACGGCTATTACCGGCGGCGTCTCGAGGCGTTGCCGGCCCTGACGGGAGACTGGCGGCCTGACGTCGAGATCATTGCGCGCACGTCATTCTCGCTGGCGCGCGAAATGCCCGGCGTGAGCCTCTATGTCGCCTCACACAACCGTTTCCGACTCTTCCAGTCTGTGGCGCCGGGCGAAATCGACTACGGGATGGCGCTCTTCAATCACATCACCTCGGCATTTCTACAGGGCGGCTTTGCGGCCGATCGCGCAGCGCTCGCGTACCACCTGCTTGCGCAGTACCTGCTGTCGTCGAGCATTTCTGCTGCGGGCCGCCAGTCGCCGGCAGAACACTCGGGCTACCTTCGCGGCAAGTTCGACGAAGTTTCCGGCGATCGCTATCCCGCCGCGAAAATTGTCGGTGTGGCTTTCTCCCAGTTGAGCGCAGAGCAGGCTTTTGATGAGGGTTTGAAGTTGTTGCTCGATGGCTTTGTGAGCTGGCAGGTGCAGGGCGCGGCTGCACCCGCGGGCGTGAAGCAGCAGACGTCGCGCGCGCCCCGCAGGAATCGAGGAGCGAGCGCGGCCTGAAACGTTAGAACTTGTGGCGAATGCCGATGCGCACGCCAATCTGCTTGTCGGTTGTGGATGGGCTGAAACCGGCTATCGATGCGACGGCGGACTGACCGAGAGAGTCTGTTCCCATCGCGCGCTGCAGCGCCGTCAGGAGGTAAAGATCCGTGCGCTTGGACAGAAAATAATCGGCTGCGAGATCAAGTTGCAGGTATTTGGCGCCGTCGTCGCCCTTTACCGAGTTCCGGTGCGTGTAGTCGATGCCGCTTCCAAGTTGCAGGTATGGCGTCACGTTGTATCGTACGTTGAAGTCAAAACTGGTGAACACGGCGTTGCCACTGTAGCCGAGTGGATTGGGGCCCGACGACGAGCCAAGATGGTCGAAGCGCGTGTTGGTTGCGACAAACGAAAACGCAGCGCCGCCAAGCGTGTACGAGGCGCCAGCACCGATGATTTCGAGCGTCTTCGCCGACGCATAGCCCGCGTAGACCGGGTACGACTGCGCGCTCGTGGCGCTGCCGGCCGAACCGATGTTGTTTGCCGTTGCCGTCCCCTTGTTCGGGGTATTTCCGTAGAACGAGACATTCGGGTCGCGCGCGTTCAGGTAGCCTGCGCCGAATGAAAAAGATCCGCCAGTGTAGCCTGCGCCGAGAGACCAGATCTGGTTTTGCGTAACGTTACCCGCGACGCCGCCGAGGCTGTACAGTGCTCCAGCGCTGAAGCCGCCGAATTTGGCCGTGGTGATCTTGACAGCGTTGTTGATCCGGTTCGTGTTGGTCAGGTTATCGAGATCGTCCGGGTGGGCGCCCATGTAACCGGCCCACGATCCCGACGCGGAAAATGGCTGCACGAAATCGATGAGCGAATCGTATTGGCGGCCTAGCGTGACTCTGCCTAGCGGATTGGACAGGCCGATATAAGCCTGGCGGCCGAATTCAGCGCCGCCTTGAGCCAGCGCGCCGCTATTGGCAAGGAAGCCGTTTTCCAGAACGAATATCGTACTCAGCCCGCCACCGAGGTCCTCTGAGCCGCGCAGGCCCCAACGGCTGCCGCTAAGTCCGGTCGCGTGAGCGTCTGTCAAGGCGAACTGTGAGCCACCGATCGGCTTTCCGCCTACGACACGCGTCTGTGCACTATTCGTATACGTCAAGCCGATGTCGACAATTCCATAGAGCGTCACCGAACTCTGCGCGTATGCCGGCGCGGCAAGAATGGCAGTAAAGGAACAAAGCGCTGCGTGTCTCCGAAGCATGCTGCATCTCCACATAAGTAGTTGTACGAATTGTTGTTGTCTTGAGTGCCATCTACTCGCGCTGCCACTTTGGCTTATTTGAGATGGAATCAATTATGTAGCAGAAATCTAGCATAATTGAGATCCATGTCAATAATTCATGGGTTGTCCGGGCTACATCGTTTACCCCGGTATCCGAGGGACTCCGCTGTGCTTAAGCCTCGGGGCCCAGAAGGGCAAGGCAGCGTTGCATTGGCCGCACTCGTTCGTTGGAGGCTAGAGAAAGGGGGGCAACCGCAGGCATTCGAAACCGCGACAATGGCGGCCTTATAGGCGGCCGTGACCTGCGGCAGGGGGTGCCCCTATGTGGTTCGTCAAGCGCTAGGGGCTGACTTGGGTTCGTAAAAGGTGCCGTCTCGCAGCATGGCAAACAGGACGTCGCAGCGTCGCCGTGCCAGTGCGATGAGCGCCTGGTTATGTCGCTTGCCCTGCTGGACCTTGCGTGCGTAGTAAGCCCGTGAGATGGGGTCTCTCAAGGCCGCGAAGGCCGATAGAAACAAGGCGCGTTTGAGCACCTTGTTGCCGCGCCTGGACGGATGCTCGCCACGGATAGATGAGCCCGAGCGCCGAGTAACTGGTGCGAGGCCAGCGTAGGCCGCTAGGTGACCTGCCGAAGCGAATGCTTTGTGCGCGACTTCGGTGAGGAGTCTAGCGGCGGTCCTGACGCCGACTCCCGGCATGCTGGTCAGGACCGGCCAAAGAGGGTGAGCAAGCACCAGCCGTTCCACTTCGGTGGCGATTTCGTCGCGCTGCTTGCGTAAGGCGGCAAGTTGCTGAGCCAGGCGCGGCATGACGATGGTGGCGGCTTGCGTGCCGGGCACGATCACGGCCTGTTCGCGCAGCGCTTGAACGATTTCGGCGGCCAATCCTTTGCCCATGCGCGGCGCGAGTTTGGTCAGGCGGTTGGCGAGTGTCTTCTCGCTGATCGCTGCAAGTGCGGCTGGAGACGGATAGCGCTCGAGTAGATCAAGCACGGCGGGATGGTCGAGGCGCGGTCCGAGAACGCGCTCAAGTGCGGGATGAATCTGGGTGAGCAGGCCGCGAATGCGGTTGCTGGTTTGTGTAATTTGAGCGGCGAGATCGTCGTCGAAGCCGCAGAGCATGGTCAGCTCGGCGAGCGGCTCATCAGCTAACCGAAGCGAGCGCAGTGTATGCGGCATCGAGCGGGCGGCCTCGGCGATGATTGCGGCGTCGCGGGCGTCTGTCTTGGCTTCACCGGCATGCAGGTCGGCAATGCGGCGCATCGCCAGTCCGGGCAGATAGGCAACCAGAACGCCTTCATCGCGCGCGACGGCCACCGGTAATGCGCCAATGGTGGAGGGCTGGTCGACAACGAAGAGAAGGCGGCCATGTACCTTGAGTTCGGCGTTGAGGGCGCGCAGTTTGGTCTCGTCGTTGGGGAGCGCCTTGTTGTACAGGCGCTTGCCATTCCGACCCAGTGCTACTGCGTGATGCTGGCCTTTACCGACGTCGACACCAATGAAGACATCGACGGCGTCATGTTGTTGTGTTTCTTGCATCGAAGTTTGTGCAGATTGAACGGATTGGCCTGCAACAACGGTGGCAAGTCTCGGCATCCACGTTACGGACGGCCTTGGAATATCCCAGCCGAGCCCCTTCTATGAGCAGAGAGTTGTCAAGGGCTTTCGCAAACTGATGCACCGATGCGGTTTGCGGACGCCATGAACTGATCTCCAAGAGTTATCCATGGCCGGTCGGTGGGGCGCCTGTCTCGACCACGACGCCGACCGGCGGTGGATAACTCTTCTCATTTTGAGGCCGGTTTCTTCTTACATCGATTGTGGCTCGTCAGCGTACAAGCGCATTTCGCACCTAGTATTCCAGTGGATTTCTGCCGCCCGTCAACCATGACCGCGATCTGTTCTACATCCTGGTCTGAAGCCGATCGTCGCGCCCGTGAGACTCCAACGTCTCACCGCCTTCTATCCGCTGGCACCCTTGCCAGCCTTATCCTGTATGCGCGTTACGCTGGATTTTCTATTCAGGAGCATGCCCAATCTATTGAATCGGTTACGTCGGTAACCCAGGGGCTCGACGGGCATGTTCACTCCAAACCGGTATCTGGAAAGTGCTGCTGGGCGGAACCTTGTCTCCTTTCCTGCAAACCTGAGGAATTAAGCTGACTTCAGGTGTGCGCCTTCGGGAATGACGCCGTCTTTCAAATAGCGCCAAAGCGCGATCGCGAGGCGCCGTGCGACTCCGACGATGGCAATCCGCCGGGCTCGACGGTTCGGGCCCGTGCCCTGTGTACGCTCGTTGAACCACTTCGCAAGCGTGCTATCGGGTTGGTGGCGTAGCCAGGACCAGCCTATCTCGATCAGTAACGCGCGGACCCGACCGTTACCTTGTTTGCTAGTGCCTTGGTCGGCTTGGCTTTGACCGCTATCGAACGGCTGTGGCACGAGTCCAACGCACGCTCCCACTTGGCGCCGGTTGCTAAATTTGCGCCAGAATAGTTCTAGCGCGAGACGAGATGCGCCCACTTCGCCGATGCCTCTGAGGCGCGCAAGCGCATCGCTTCGCTCGCGTACGGCGGCGGGCAGGCTGGCTTGGCGCGTCTTCTCGAGAAGTGCCAGTTGCTGTTCGGCTAGTCCAAGCCGATCGCACTCGTGCGTCAGCCGTTGGTGCAGCTCTGCAGGCAACGGCGTGCCGTCGTGGCACTTCACTTCGCCGCGTGCGAGCCGGCTGACAAAGCGCTTCTGCCCGACGTCCTCCCAGCAGCCCAGCGTGGCCAATAGTTTGCGCATCCGGTCGCGGTGTTGCAGCACCTCTTTCTGCAGCTGGGCCCGATCACGCATCAGATGGCGCGACGCTTCGTCTTGCGGCGACGGCACGCGGATTACACGCATCCGATCGCGTTCGCCGTGCAGCCACGCGCGCAGGTTGATGACCAGCATAATGGCGTCGAGCCGGTCGGTCTTTGCGCGCCGCTTGTGCCGTTCGACCGGAATGCTTGCCGGATCAATGACGTAGCACTTAATGCGTTGTGCTTGCAGCGCACGATGAATCCAGAACGCATCCTGACCAGCTTCGTAGCTGACGACGACGCGCACGTCATCTGGGAGCGCCCACTCCACTTTGTGCCGCCTGACCAGTTCGAGCACGGCTTGCAGGCGGGTCGCGGCATCGGGTTGGGTCACGGTATGCACTGCTGGCCGATTGCGCCGCCCGTCGTGCAGCGCGACCTTCCATTTGGCGGCCGCAAGCTCAAGTGACACCGCTAGTACAAGTGGCTCGGTACTCGTCGTATATGCCGGATTTGCATGCATGATGCTCTCCTGTCCGCTGGGGGCGACGCGCTGATTTTAGGCCCAGCGGTTCGTCGGGACCCCGTACGCTTCATAGGATCTATTAGCGATCACCAGCCACCCACCAGACCCGGTGACAACACCCCCCGGATCATGACTGCGACTGGGGGCGAGAATCATGCCGGGCCTGGCTGGCCAAAGCCTCGATTATCGAGGCGGGAAGATAGTAACGGGGGGTGCTGCTCTCGAAGGCAGGCTGAAAGGTTGACTGTGGAGGCTGCCCCGGCTACCGGTCAGCGCGCGTCAACGGCACGAAGTTTTGGGTCTCGTGGCACGCGGGAGCGATGCTGTCGATCAAATTGCTACTGCAACGCGGGTTGATGCTGAATACGCGGGGATGTCGCGCGGTCGCGCGTTTTAGTCGGCCACGGCCACGCCGCACGGCACGCCTTTTGAGGCTCCGAGTCCTTTGGGCAATCTGAACAAACAGCATTTCCAATTCTTCGATGGAGTCCTCGTCATCGCGGCAATTGCGAAGCAGAAGCTCGATAGAGCTTTCGTTCACCGCGAGCGAAGCCCGATCCGTCGGCTGTACCTAATTGAGGCATTGAGCAATTCTGGTTAGCTGACGTCGAGCCTCCACGCGCCGACTGCGTTTGCAAGCGAGCGTGCGTGCCCATTGAGATCATCGGTCGTTTCAACGAGATGCTGCACCATCTGCGCGTTTTGTTGAGTGACAGAGTCGATCTCCTTGATGGCATCGTTCAGTTCCCGTACTCCATGGCTTTGTTCGCTCGCGGAACGGCTCATGTCGTCACTGAGTTCCACCACTTCGTGGGCGGCCGCGACGACTTCGTCCATGGCTGCGCCCACGTCGGCACACAGCTGCGCGCCGTGCTCGATCGTCGCTCGCGCGCTGGCAATCAACCCTTCGATTTCGCATGCCGCGCTGGCACTGCGCTGAGCGAGGCCGCGGACTTCGGAGGCAACCACCGCGAAGCCTTTGCCCTGATGGCCGGTGCGCGCAGCTTCAACCGCCGCATTGAGCGCGAGGATGTTGGTTTGGAATGCGAGATCGTTGACGACTGACACCACGGCGCTGATCTGCCGGGAGTCGTTCGCGATGGAGTCCATCGCGTCGATCACCGCGCGCACGCGCGTGCGGCTCGCATTCGCGAGCTGCGACGCGTTTTCGGCCAGTCGGTTGGTCTGGGCCGCCACCTGTGCGCTGCGCTGTACGCCTTCGCTGATCTGTTGGGTCGTTGCCGCGGTCTGCTCGATGGCCGCCGCCTGCGACTCCGTGCCACTCGAAAGACGCAGGTTCTGGCTGGAGAGATGCGTTGCGCAGGCATCGACCGCGACGGCCTCGTGCGTGACGAGCGATAACGTCTTGACGAGTCCTTGCTGCATCTGTGCGAGCGCCGCGAAGAGCTTGCGCGCCTGGGTCGCGTCGTCGATGACGATCGTCTCGCGCAACTCACCCAGCGCGATGGCATTGACCGCGCGCATGGCGCCGTCGAGCGGATGAACGACTTTGCTGGTCAGCCACCGCCTTCCTGCGAACGCCACCATTACGCTGCCTATCGTCAGGATACCGATACAAACCAAAGCGATGTGTTCGAGTCGCTGCATGCTGGCAAGCGCCGCAACGAGTGCGCCGGCGCGCGGCTCTCGTGCCGCGATCAACGCGTCTAGCGCCAGTGCCGAGCAGAAGTAGGCGCAGGCCGCGCCAGTCGCGGCGATCGCCAGCGACATGGCGAGACCCGCGCCGACGACGAGGCTCAGCGCGGCGGGAATGCGGACGTTCTTCATCACCATCGTCGGCGTTCCAGGCTAGAACGCGTGGACGATGCCGAGAATTCCGGTCGTGATGTTCTTGCCCGCGGCAACGGCAATGCCGGGGCCCGCGGCGTCCGTCACGGTGAACGCGGTCGTGCCGTGATTGTGCACGCCCGCTACGCCGGCATAGAGGCGCGTGCGCTTCGAAAGTGGGTAGTCGTAGCGCAAGGCCCACGACGTGGCATGACCGTCGCCGCCCGACTTCAGGAAGTACTGGCCGAAGCTGGCAAGCAGCGAACCATTGCCGAGATGGCGAATGAGCGCGTTCACTTCGTAAAAGTCGTGGTTGGGCGTGGCGTAGGCGCTCGAGATCGACGTGCTCACGCCGGTCGCGTTGCGATGCATCTGATAGAGCGCCGCGGTCTTCACGATGCCGAAGTCGTACGAGGCGCCGATCAGGTAGTAGCGTCCCGTGCCGACCGGTGTCGTGGCGGTGAGCGTCGCCGTGTTGGCAAAGCGCTGCTGCAGATAGTCGACGTCGACGGAGAACTGGCCCGCCTTGAAGTTCACGCCTGCGGAAAGCGTGTCGCCAAGTGACGCCGGCACACCACTCGTTCCGTTTGCGCCGCGCGCATACAGCGCGCGCAGCGTGAAGCCCGCGAGTTCGTTCGAGGTGTAGCGGATCGAATTCGCGGTGCGGGCCACAGGCACGAACACGTAGTTGTTGGTGGCGTTACCCCAGGCAAGCGCATTGAGTTCGCCAATCGAGTAGGTCACATACGAGAGGAACAGCGGCGTGTAGTTGTTGCCCGCCTGGACCTGGCCGAACGGCCCGCGAATGCCGATCCATGCCTCGCGGTTGAAGAGCGTGTTGCTGCTCGCCAGCGCGCCCGAGTTCAGATTGAAGCCGTTTTCGAGCTTGAAGACTGCGCTATAGCCGCCGCCGAGATCCTCCTTGCCGAAGAGGCCCCAACGGTTCGGGGCGACGGAGCTCGACGCCTCGCGCACCACGGTGTTGCCTCCCGTGCGGGCGACCTGGATGGCGGTGTCGATGATGCCGTAGAGCGTGACGGACGATTGCGCGTAGGCTGCGGGCGCGGCGAGCGCGGCAGCAAGCGCAGCGATCGGTACAAGCGGGACACGCGCGGCAAGCGGAAAGGACGGCGCGAGCGGCTTCATGAAGTCTCCTGAACGGTGCCGTCGGGATGCGGCACTCTCTGAAAGCAGGAGTTTTGTGTACGGACTAGTCTGTCGTCAATAAAAATATACAAAACTATCGAAAACACCAGGTTGTGTATGTTGGCGGCACGGACGAGCGCAGCCGGGCCCCGGTGGGGGGCGACAGGCTGCACTGGAGGGGGAAAGGCTTAGCGGGAGGACGGCGGGAACAGGTCGGCGTCGGTGAGGATGATGTCCGCCGTCTGCTGGTAATGCGAGGTGAGAAGCTGGATGGCGTGGGCCGCGTCGCCCGCCACGACGGCGTCGAGAATTTCCTTGTGCTCGGCGCCTTCGTGGCGCTTGGGAAACACGCGCCGCACGGAGAGCTGGCGGTAGCGGTAAAGCTGGTCGGCCAGTTGCTCGCAGAAGTTGATGAGCCAGCGCGACTGGCAGCCGCCAATCAGCGCGCGGTGGAACTCGCGGTGGCGGCGCTCCCACTCGGGGTTTTCCTTGTATTCGCTCTCGCTGAGCGAGCGCGGTACTTTGGAAAGCCGATGATAGGCGAGCACCACGTCCTCTTCCCATTCGGTCGAACGGGTGGCGAAGGCTTCGCGCAGCGCGACTTCTTCAAGCCAGCAGCGCGTTTTGGTGATTTCGCGCAGGTCGCTTGCACTGATGCCGGCCACGGCGAAACCGCGCTGGTCGCGGCGCTCGACGAGGCCGTCGGAGGTGAGCCGGTTCAGCGCCTCGCGCACGGGCGTCTGGCCCGCCTGGTAGTGGTCGCAAAGGAACTCGATCTGGAGCTTGCGCCCCGGTTCGAGCTTGCCGTCGAGCAGATCGGCGCGGATGCGGTCATACAGGTTCGTTGCCAGGGTCGCGACGCTCGCGCCCCCCGTGCCTGCGGGCGCAGCTGGGTTAGCCACGATGCGGGACAAGTCACACCTCATTAGGATTCAATCTGGGATGAAGTATATCTGATTTGGGCGGCTACACTTCGGTCTGGCCGCGATTCGGGGTTTTCCCTCAACAAATACACAAAAAGTTAGACTATGTTGTTTTGTATATATTATGATCACCAACAGATCAAATCCTGACTGGAGAGGCACTTGGAATCATTGACGCTGGATCAGGCGAAGCGCGCCGTTGATACGGCGCTCGCTGCGGCGCGCCGCGAGAGCTTCAAGCCGATGGCGGTCGTCGTGCTCGACGAAGCCGGACAGGTGAAGTACGTGGCGCGCGAAGACGGCGCCACTGCACTGCGTGTGGAGATCGCGCACGGCAAGGCCGCCGCGGCGTTCGGCATGGGCGTCGCCTCTCGCACGCTGCATGAGCGCGCCAGTGCCAACCCGGTGTTCTTTGGCGCCATCGCACCGGCCGCGGGCGGCAAGTTCATCCCGCAGACCGGCGCGGTCGTGATCGTTTCCACAACCGGCCAGGTGCTTGGCGCGATTGGCGCGAGTGGTGGCACCGGCGATGAGGACGAGGCCATCTGCATCGAAGGTCTGCGCAACGCAGGCCTCTCGCACCGGTAAGGCGGTTCCTCGCAACGCAACCTACCTACCGCTGCGCGTGTCATGGCATCGATGTTCACGCGCATATCGTGCCCGCGGAGTTTCCGCGCTATCTGGGCGCGAAGGCGCCGGGCGACTGGCCTTCCATGCGCGAGGCGCACGCTTGCCATCGCCATGTGGTGATCGACGAGAAGATCTATCGCACGGTCTCCGACCTGTGCTGGGACACGGAAAAGCGTCTCGCCGACATGGACACGCAGAGCGTGGCGATCCAGGCGATCTCGCCGATGCCCGAATTGCTGTCGTACTGGATGGACGCGCCCGACGCGCTGCCGCTGCTGCAATACCTCAACGACACAATCGCGCAGATGACCGACGCGAGCGCGGGTCGCATGGTCGGGCTTGGCGCCGTGCCGCTGCAAGACGTGGATATGGCGATTCGCGAGCTCGAGCGCCTGATGGCCACGCCGGGCTTCGCGGGTGTCGAGATCGGCAGCAACATCAATGGCGCGCCCATTGGCGCGGCGCAGTTCGATGCCTTCTTCGAAGCAGCCGCGGCGCTCGGTGCAGCCGTATTCGTGCATGCGCTGCGCCCCGCAGGCAAGGAACGGCTCGTGGGTCCCGCGCAGCTCGTGCAGGCGCTGGCGTTTCCCACCGACGTGGGCCTAGCCGCCGCTTCGGCCATTACGTCGAATCTGATCGTCAACCATCCGAATCTTCGCATTGCGTTCAGCCATGGCGGCGGCACGCTTGCTTCGCTGCTGCCGCGCCTCGAAAAAGCCAGCCGCGTGTTCGAACCGCTGCGCGAGACGCTGCAGCAAAGCGCGCACGAGCAGGCCCGCCGCCTCTGGTACGACTCGCTGGTGTTCGACCCGGCCACGCTGCGCCATCTCGTCGATACCTTCGGCGACACGCGCATCATGCTGGGCACCGATTACCCGTTCGCGTTCCGCGAGCGCGACCCTGTGGGCGGCGTCGAAGCGCTCGGCCTCGACGCGGCCGCAACCGAACGGCTCATCTATCGCAACGCCCGGGAATTCCTGGGCATCAGGAATGGAGCATGACATGACGCAGTGCCTCGTAACGGGCCTCAGAGGCATCGAGATCGGTGTGCCGGATCTCGAACTCGCCGCGCGTTTCTATGCAGAGACGTGGCACCTGAAGGAACTCACGCGCCGCCCGGAGAAAGTGTATTTCCGTGGCACGGGCGCAGCGCATCACATCCTCACGCTCACGCAGAGCGAGCACGCGGACGTCCGCGCCATTGAATTCGATGTGGCCGAAATCGCGCATCTCGACACGATCGCGCGTGCGGTCGAGGCGCACGGCGGCACGGTGCTGAGCGGCCCGGTCCCCACGACCATGCCGGGTGCGGGCACGCTGCTCGAAGTGCTGGACCCGCAGGGGCGGACGCTGCGGTTCATTGCAGGCGGGCGCAGCCACGCGGTCACCGAGCCGGTGAAGGACCACCCGATCAAGATCACGCACGTCGTGCTCAACAGCGAGAACGTCGCGGTGGCGCAGGCTTTCTTCGAGCAGGCGTTGGGCTTCAGGCTTTCGGACCGCACGCGCATCATGGCCTTCATGCGTTGCGGCAGCGACCACCACAGCATTGCGCTGGCCGACGCGCAGGAGAACAGCCTCAATCACATCGCCTTCGTGATGCCGGACCTCGATTCGGTGATGCGCGGCGGCGGGCGCATGAACGACGCGGGCTATCCGATCGAGTGGGGCGTGGGCCGCCACGGTCCGGGTAACAATGTGTTCGCCTACTTTCTGGGGCCGTTCAATTTCGTCATCGAATACACCGCCGAAGTGCAGCAAGTGGACGAGACCTATCGCACGGGCGGCCCCGACGACTGGAAATGGCCGCCGGGACGCATCGACCAGTGGGGTGTGGGACGCAACCCCTCGGAGCGGATGAAGGCTGCGCAAAAGAACATCTTCTTTCGTGCGCCGGAAACTTCAACAACCGAACCGCATTGATCCTTATAAATATCGCATAACGAATCAATTTTTCTCAAAAAGACAAGATATCATGAAACTGGTTACCTTCCGATCGGGCGAGACGACGCGCCTTGGCGTTATCGACGGCGACGACGTCGTCGACCTCAACAAGGCGGACGCTTCGGTCCCCGCCGATCTGCGCGCGGCGCTCAAGGCCGGCGTCGACCTGAACGCCGCGGCCCAGCGCGCCATCGCAAGCGGCGAGCATCGTGCGCCGTATGCGTCGCTCAAGCTCGCGCCCGTGGTGCCGGAACCGGGCAAGATCGTGTGCCTCGGCCACAACTTCTACGATCACGCCAAGGAAGGCGGCAATCTCAAGCCGGTTTATCCGCTCATCTTCTTCCGTGGCGCAACTTCGCTGATCGCACACGAAGACCCGGTGATCCGCCCGCGCATTTCGGAAAAGCTCGACTACGAAGCGGAACTCATGATCGTGATCGGCAAGCGTGTGCGTCATGTGAAGCGCGAGAATGCGCTCGACTACGTGTATGGCTATGCATGCTTCAACGACGTTTCCGTGCGCGACTATCAGAAGCGCACGTCGCAATGGACAATCGGCAAGAACTTCGACGGCACGGGCGCCTTCGGGCCGTGGCTTGTGACCGCCGACGACCTGCCGCCGGGCGCGGAAGGCCTCAAGCTGCGCCTCATCCTTAACGGCCAGGTCATGCAGCAGGCCAGCACGACCGACATGATCTGGGGCGTGGCGGAAACCATCGAGCTGCTGAGCGAATGCATGACGCTCGAACCCGGCGACGTAGTCGCGATGGGCACGCCTGCCGGCGTGGGCTGGGCGCGCGATCCTTCCGTGTGGCTCAAGCACGGCGACCGTGTGGAAGTGGACATCGAACGCGTGGGCCGTCTGCAGAACACGGTGCAGGACGAGCAGAACGAAGCGGGCGCATGACGATGGAACGTACCAACCATTACGAGGTGGTCGTGGTCGGCTTCGGGCCGTCCGGCGCGGTGGCAGCGGGTCTGCTCGGCCAGCGCGGCCGCAAGGTGCTGTGCGTGGACCGCGCGCGCGAAGTCTATGACAAGCCCCGTGCGATCGCCGTCGACCATGAAATCATGCGCGTGTTCCAGGGGCTCGGTGTTGTCGAGCGCATAACGGAGCACGTGGCCGTGTTCCCGCCTTCCGAATACTACGGCGTGGACGGTCAGCTCATCAAGCGTATCGACACGGTGGGGCAGCCCTGGCCGCTCGGCTACATGCCGACGATGGTGTTCACGCAGCCGCCCGTGGAGGCCGCGCTGCGCGAGCACGCACGCGCTTACGAATCCGTTGAAATTGCGCTGGGCACGGAACTCGTGAGCTTCGAGGAAACCGCGCAGAACGTGACGGTTCATCTCAGGGACGACACCGGCGCCACGCGCACCGTGACCTGCGACTACCTTATCGGCTGCGACGGCGCATCGAGCACGGTGCGCACGCAACTGGGCATCGAGTACGAAGACCTCGTGTTCGACGAGCCCTGGCTCGTGGTGGACGTGCGCGTGAACGAGCGCGGCATGGAAAAGCTGCCGAAGGTCGCGATCCAGTACTGCGAACCTTCGCGACCCTGCACGTATATCGTCGGGCCGGGCGGGCATCGCCGCTGGGAAATCATGCTGATGCCCGGCGAAGACCCGCGCGAAATGCAGGCCGACGCGCAGGTGTGGAAGCTGCTCTCGCGCTGGCTCACGCGCGAGGACGGCGAACTGTGGCGCGCGGCAAGCTATCGGTTCCACGCACTCGTTGCGAAGCAATGGCGCCGTGGACGCGTGTTCATCGGTGGCGACGCCGCGCACCAGCAGCCGCCTTTCATCGGCCAGGGCATGTGTCAGGGCATTCGCGACGTGGTGAACCTCGTGTGGAAGCTCGACGCCGTGATGGCGGGCAGCGCACAGTCCGAGCTGCTCGACAGCTACCAGGCCGAACGCAGCCTGCACGTGCGCCAGCTCACCACGCGTATCAAGGAGATCGGCAAGCTGATCTGCGAACGCGATGTGGCCGCCGCGCGCGAACGCGATGCGCGGCTGCTGCGCGAAGCGGGCGGCGAAGTGAAGACGATCGCGCGCCAGGACATCGTGCCGAAGCTTGACGCGGGGTTGCTCTCGCATGCCACGCACGCGGCCAACGGAACGTTGTTCCCGCAACCACGCGTGCAGCACGCCGACGATGCCGCGTTGCTCGACGTCGTCGCGGGCAGCAACTGGCGCGTCGTGACGCTGGGCGGCGAGCCGCTGTCGAGCGACGCGCAGCAGGCGGCGGCCCGCATCGGCGCGCAGATTGTCGAGCTTGCCCCGGACGGCGATGTCCACCATGCGGCGGTGCTGCCCGACACGCGCAGGGTCGCGGAGATCGACGGCGTGCTCGCCGCCTGGTTCGAGCGCAACGGCTGCCGAGCGGCGATCGTGCGTCCGGACCACTACGTGTACGGCGTCGCAAGCGATGCGGCGGGTCTCGCTGACTCACTTGCGAAGCTCGACGTCGCGCTGCACGGCTAACGCTCGCGAACAGACCGTGAACAACGGCCTGTTCAAAAGCTCTTTCAGCCCGCGATCAGACCGCCAGGAAAAGGCGGCACGGGTACGTAACCCAACCATACGGAGACAACCTTGGCAACACCGATCAATGTCAGGGAGGAGCTAGCGCAGGCGCGCATCGGCGGCTTCCATCTGCGATTTGCCGTACTCGTCGCGTTCATCATGTTTTTCGACGGCTATGATCTGTTCAACGCCGCCTATGTGATTCCCCTCGTGCGACACCAGTGGCAGCCGTCGCCGGAAATGATCGGCATCATGCTCTCGAGCGGCATTGTCGGGCTGTCGATCGGCTCGGTGCTCCAGGGCTTGATCGCGGATCGTATCGGCCGGCGCAAGGTGATGCTCGGCGCGCTCTGGACGCTCACGCTGTCGAGCGGCCTGCTTGCCACGGTCGTCCACTCTGCGACGAGCTTCGCGCTCGCGCGCCTCCTGATGGGCACGGCGCTCGGCATGGTCACGCCGCTCGCGCTCACCTGCATCAACGAGTGGGCGCCGCGCCGCAACGCGAACACCTTCGCCACATGGGTCTTTCAGTTCGGGTTCTCGGCGGGCGGTATTTTCGCGGGTATCGCCGGGCTCACGCTCACGCCGCATCTCGGTTGGCAATCGCTCTATTTCGTCGGTGTGCTGTCCGCGCTGGTGGCGGCCGCCGCAACGAAGTGGCTGCCGGAATCGGCGCAGTATCTCGCGCTGCGCGGCCGTAACGACGAGGTGCTCGCGCTGCTGAAAGCCGCCCGCCCCGAGCGCGAATCCGACTACCGTGAAGGGCATATCCTGCCGATGCGGCCGGCTTCGCGAGCGGGTTCGGTGCGCGATCTGCTTTCGCCGGAGTACCGGCGCAACACGCTGGTTCACTGGGTCGCGGGCGCGCTAAGCCTCTTTTGCATCCACGGTCTCACCGGCTGGCTGCCGACCATGGTGGTGAACAAGGGCGGTGGCGTGTCGTCGGCGTTTGGGTATGGCACGGTGGTCATGGTCGCTTCGGTGTTCGGTGGCATCTCCATGGGCTGGCTCGCCGACCGCATGCATAGCCGTATTCGCGCGATGATCGTCGGCTATATCGTCGCGGCGTTCTTCATGGCGGCGCTTGCCGTTACGCTCGGCAAGGATGGCTCGATGGTACTGATCGCCTGCGTGGGCTTTTTCATCTTCGGTGCGCAGGCGATCATGAACAACTATCAGGCCATGTGCTACCGCACGGAAATCCGCGGGACCGGCATGGGCGTCGCGGTCGGGTTGAACCGGATTGGCGGCATACTCGGGCCTGTTATCGTGGGTATCGTCGCTTCCATCAATCCTGATCCGGTGTGGACGTTCGCGGTGTTCACGGCTGCCCTGATCCTGGCTGCGGGCGTCATCGCGCTGGGCAGAACGGAAATCGCAGCATTGCCGGGATCGCCGCGGAACGCCGTGAGTGCGCAGGACGACGAGGCGCTGGCCTCGAACGCGCGGCACGATCCCGGCGTGGCGGGCTGAGCGCCGAAGACGGAGCGGCCACATCGTTTCGGATACCAGGGCCGCCCAACGAGGCGGCCTTCTGCATCGAGACGCGTGCGATGCGCCCGAAGAGGGGTATTCGTGCCTTTCGTGCAATTTCTGGCGGTCCTGCGGAAAAAATCGTTATAAATCAGCGCCTTGAATTCCTTCTTGTCCTGCCTCGCTGACTTGCCAGTAAAGCCCCGTCGTGTGGGGCGTCAGAGGACGCAAGCGCCAGAAATTGCACGAAAGGTACGAATACCCCCTAAAGAGCGATCGGTGACAGTGTGTGCGAATGGTGCAAAGTCGAATGTTCGCGTGGGCACCATTTTCCGCCTTGCCGACGGGATCAAGGCACAAGCGAAAACGAAACCTGGTTCGCGATGGGCGGTTCTGACTCAAACGTGCATGTCGAGGATGAAGCCATTCCTAAGCTGGATGGAGCGTCGCAGGGAAACGTCAAATGATGCGGTATGAGTAGGGCAAGCGCTACTCTGATTTGCGAACGTTTAATTCGATTCCCCGGGAGCGAGCATGGATGCGATCGTTCGATCACGCCGTCGTCGGGGGGCGCCTATGGCAAAACTCAAGACGCCTGACGAACAGAACGGGGATAATCAAAACTCCGCCATAGCCTGCGAGTCACGATCATGCTTCGAATCGTCCTTTGGAACACGCAGCACATGAACAACCAAAATCAAAGCCAACCGATGAGTGAGGCCTATGGCGAAAAGCTGGCAACCTTGGAGCGCGCAATAGGAGCGTACGGGCCGCACATCGTCGCACTGTTCGAGGTGGGTACCACGGGTAAGCAAAACCTCAAGCTCGTTGAGGATATGAAAGCGAGAGGCTACGTGCTCAGAGCGAGTCAGAGCCAAGAAGGCGGCCTAACAAAGTACACGACGCTCGGCTCGATGGTGTTTGTTCACCAAGATATTGCAGGCAGCTGGAAGCAGCCTTTTGAAGTTCCGCTAGCGCCGGAGGCAAGACGCGCCACACTGCTGCTCGAGAGAGAAGGCACCCTGCTCGCTTTCTGTCACGCGAATGCAAGTTATAAATCACTCGAGCAGTTTGTTGACGAGATGCAATTCATCAGCACACACGGTAGGTTGATATTTTTTGGAGGAGACCTGAACTGTCCAGCTAGTGTCGCGCCCAAAAGCGTTCAACTTAGGGACCAGGACAAGCGTACCTTGGAACTTCGGTTGCCGGAATGCGGTGGGTTCACGCATGTTTCGGTGTTTAGTTCGGAAGCGATAAAAAATGAAAGGTATGACCAGATTGTCAGGAATACTGGAGGATATCCAGGTATTTCCAGGGAGGAATTCGTTCGCGAAGACGTGGATGTCTACTGGGGTGACTGCGCGGTTCCATCTTTTCTGGACTATGCGTACGTAGCGTCGGATATCCAGGTGAGGGGAAAATGTGAAGGTGCAGTACAAATCGTTTCCATAAAGAGAGAGAAACAGAAGGTCTTATCGACCTTAGAGAACTTCAAGAGAAGGGATAAGGTGTATAAGGAGGGGCAGGTCAAGAGGCTGTTCCTGGGGGAAACCGTGCGTAGTGATCATTTTCCGGTGGCTTATGAGCTCAACGTCGACTGAGCTTACAGCAATTCAGCCCAAGTGAAACGTTGTCGTTGGTTCAAGCGATTTTGTTCCCGTTTTGGGGTAATCGTCCTTCTCGTGCAGAAAATGGCGGTAGCAGGACCTCGATCGGCATGTAGCAAGGCTTTGCGGATCTACGTATTTCTCGCAGTCGAGTGCTTTGCAAGCCATTGATTTATTTGCCATGCCTAGATCAAACCGCCAGAATCAGCACGCAAAGTACGAATACCCCAAAGCGGAACCTGTCTGTGCGCACCTGCTCTTCATCCAACAAGTAACATGCGAGGTGTCTTGCTTGGAGAAAGGGCCTGGTAAATTGTTCACAAATCCCATGTTGTTCCCGCAGCTTGCCGATACTGGGGCAAATCGGCTGAAATCCGACTCAAAAACTCGCGCGTTTCATGGGTCTGGCTCACGAAATGCATTGCGACATCAAGCGCTTTTCGTAAAATACTTAATTTAACATAAATATAATTATTGGCGTTTTATATGTAGTCCTTATGATTTACGAGCCCGGTGCGGTACAGACCCGCCCTGGTACGTCGAGTATCTGTCAGCGTGCCTTCTTTCCTTGATCCGCCTGGATGGCATCATGCGTCCAGGGCGTCGAAGCACTCCCTCAGCAACCGTTCCTCGGCATCGAATTTCTCAACATTCCTGTTCTTGAGCTTTTCGAGATTCTGAAGCTTCCATCGGATGGCCGGCATGTCCTTCAGATGCGCGTATGGCATGAGGCCCCAGTCGCGTCTTCTCACCTGGCAGGAATGGGCAGGTGTAAGCCACCTCGACATCAACTAACAAGGAGTCTTTGACGTCGTGGAATAACACAGACCATCTCTATCAAGTTGACAAAGCCGTCGGGACAGGTGCCGGCGCTGCCGCCATTCCCGGGACTCACCGGCGGGCTCATTCGCGCCGACCAGAATTCGGCGGCCGGTGGAATTGCGGGTCAACTCCGCGTGCACGGTCAGGTGCGCAACGACGGTGAAGTCATGCGTTACGACGACGCCATGCCGAACGGCTTTCACGTGATCGCGCTCGATGCCGACCCCGACCGCTATCTGGACGAAGCCGCGCGCAAGGTGCTGGCGCGGATCGGCGCGCAGACGATTGGCGTCACGCACGACGAAAGCCGGGTCGTCGCGGGTCGTGTGTTGCTCGACACAAGCGGGAAGTACGAAGCATTCTTCAACGAGCACGGCGCGAAGGCGCTGATCGTCCGGCCTGATTCCTACGTGTTCGGCGCCGTGGGTTCGTTGACGGAACTGTCTGGGCTCGTTCGCATGCTCGGCGCGGGGCTCGCGCTGCAGGCCGCGAACGGCATCGGGCAGGAGCGCCTCGAAAGCGCGCAGGCGTGAGGTAAGAGGAGGGGGAAGGGGGCGTGCTTCTTCCCTCCATCATAAAACTGTAGGATGACGAAGTAACAAGGGCGACTTTGCGGCAATCCACACGTCGCCCGAGTTTTCACTGCCTAAGCGTGCTCGCCACGAGTACGCGGAACCAGCGGTGGCCCGCATCGTTGTGATATCGCGCGTGCCAGCACTGCTGCACCGTCAAATGAGCCGAGGCGCGGCAGTGGCTCGCAAACGCCTCGGCGCGTTGAACTTCGAATCGGCGAGCGCAATCAAAAGCAGGCATCGGGGAGCCTGTCCCTGTTGCCCGTGGGCTTCGCGTTGCTGCTATTGCTGACGGCTATTGGAAGTTACAGATAAGCAATGGCGGAGCCGCCGTCTACGCGAACGCACTCCCCGTTCACGAACGAGCTTTCGTCACTGGCCAGGAAGCAGGTAGCATTTGCGATGTCTTCGGGCCGGCCCAGACGCGGCATCGGGGTCTTTGACTGACGAATCTTGCGCGTATCTTCGCTGACGTTTTTGACCACGCCTTCAGTCTCCGTGTAGCCCGGAGCAACGGAGTTCACACGAATGCCACGCGGGCCCAGTTCCGCCGCAGCAGCGCGCATCAGGCCGAGAACGCCTGCTTTCACTCCGCAGTAGATGAGAGCCTTAGGCAAGCCAATGAAACCCGACGATGAGGCGATATTGACGACTGAGCCGCCTTCCGTCATGTACCGGGCCGCAGCCTGAATTCCCCATACGACCGAATTAAAACCCGTTTCCGTCATCATCGAAACGTCTTTCTCGGTGATTTCGAGAACCGGAGCATAGCGAACCCACATGGCATTACTCACGATGACGTCGAGGCGGCCTGCCGCTGCGACGAGATCACCAGCCGCATTGAAGATCGTTTCGCGTTCGGCAACGTTTCCGCCGAAAGCATAGGCGACGCCACCCTGAGCCTTGATTTCGTCGGCTGCGGACTGAGCCTTATCGAGGTCACGATCCAGGATGCCAACAATAGCGCCCTCTCGAATGAATTTATTGACGATGCCGCGGCCAATGCCTTGAGCGCCGCCAGTCACAAGCGCGACTTTTCCTTCAAGTTGCTTAGTCATTTCCATTCCTAAACATTTTTAATTGGATCAATGGTCTTTGAACCGGCATTCCGGCAGACCGCGCACGCCACTACCCGTGACTGCGACGACTGCACCCGCATTCGGATTTTCACTCTTGAGAGCGTTTCCGCTGTTGCTGATGCTGGTCACGAAGATCGTATCGAGATCGGTCCCCCCGATCGACGGGCAGGTCGGATAGACCGTCGGCAGGTCGATCAGAAGATCGAGTTGGCCGTCAGGAGCGAATCGAGCCAATTGGCCCGAGATAACCATTGCTGTCCAGAGATTGCCCTGTGCATCAATCGTGGCACCGTCGGGACCCGATCTCAGCGACGTTGTGTCCACGAACAGCGTACGTTCGCTAATCGCGCCGGACGTCGAGTCATAGCGATAACGGCGTAGCTGGTGGCTCAGGCTATCTGAGAAGTAAAGATGCTCGCCATCGGGACTAAAGCAGGTCGAATTGGTGACGCAAATACCCGTTTCCAAGACTTTCAGATTGCCGCGTCCGTCGAGTTGATACAACTCGCCCACCGGCTCCCGGCGCCCGAGCGCCATCGAGCCCACAACAAAGCGGCCTTCACGATCGACTCGACCGTCGTTGAGCCGCATATTGGGAGCAGGATGCGCCACGTCCACAAAGTGGCTGATGTCGCCGGTTTCGGTATTGAGAAAGCAAAAGCTGTGGGCGAGTGCGACGAGAAGACGACCACTCTCGCACAATGCGATGGAGCCGATCTGTGAAGGCATTTCCCATTCGCGCACGGATTCGTCTCTCAGATCACGCGCTTTCACCTGGCGTGCGTGGGAATCAATCCAATACAAGATCTGCTTGCGATCGTCCCATAGCGGGCATTCGCCCAGCGCGTCGCGGGATGTTCCGATAACGTCGATAGAATAGTTTGTCATTATGCTTTCTTGCCGGTGCCTTCCACTTCAGCAGCATTCAGCGCCAGGATTTCGGCGCGAATTTCATAGAGCGTATCCGTTGGGTAGCGCGAACCCAACGGACGACGAGCGGTCCCGAACATTTCAATGTCGGTGGTGGTTTCGATGGGCGTCGTGCGGCTCCAGTCGTAGACGACGGTGCGTGCCGCTACTTTCCATTCGCCGCCGCGCCTATCGAAACGGTCGATATAGCGCCCATAGAGAATAACTTCGGCAGGTTGATTCGCGCTTTTTCGGTCTTCCTGAACGGCGTGGAAATAGCTTTCGGCCAATGCATGGTCGCCGTGCAATTCGATCATGATGTTGCCGATCATATGAATCATGCGACCGGCCGTTTTGATCGATTCCATGGCCCAATCGCAGAATCCCGAAGCCGTGCCCTGATAGGGGCCGTGACGGTCCGTTGCGTCCTTCCAATAGGTCGCACGCAGCGCACTCTCGTCGCCTCGATCCACGCCCCGGCAATAGCGATAGAGGCATTGGCGAATCGCTTCGCGGTCAAGCAGATCTTGCACCGCTTGATTCGAGATTTCAGATTGGCTCATGGGATTCCTGGCGTGGGTGGGATGGCGGCCGGGTCGCCCGGCCACGTTCACGGCTTAGAGAGCCGCTTCAGGATGCTTGATGATCACAGCGTCGAGCACCGCGGCACTGGATTCACGGACGACAAGCGGATTGACGTCCACGCTCATGACTTCCGGATGATTCATCGCGAAGTCCGAGAGCTTGACCATTGCCGTGACCAGTGCGTCCATGTCCTTGGGAGCGGAACCACGCCAGCCTTTCAAGAGTGCGGTGGCCTTCACCTTCTCGATCGCCTGACGTGCGCGTGCTTGCGTGAGTGGGGCGGAGACCAGGGACACGTCCTTGTACAATTCGGTATTGACACCGCCGGCGCCCACGAGAATCATCGGGCCAAAGGTTGCATCGTTGTTCACCCCGAGGATCATTTCGGTGCCACCCGCGATCATCGGGCACACGAGAATGCCGTCGATCTGTGCATCAGGTACGTGAACGTGCACGCTGTCGAGGATCTGTTGGTGAGCAGCGCGCACCGCTTCAGCGTTCTTTACGTTCAGAACGACGCCGCCAACCTCGGTCTTGTGCACGATTTGTGGGCTCACGATCTTGAGCACCACGGGGTAACCCATCGCATCGGCAGCCGCAACCGCAGCCTCAGCGTTGATCGCGAGGACGTCTTGCGGCACCGGCAGGCCAGCTTCTGCCAATGCTTCCTTGGCCAGAGCTTCCGTGCTCACGTCGCCCAACTTATTGGCTTGATGCTTCGCTTGAGCCGGCTCGTACAGGTGCGCCCAACGTGCGCGGATCGTTGCGGCCGCACCCAGTGCGAGCGTGGCGCGCGTTGCGTCGTTGAAGACCGGAATGCCGATTTTTTCAAGTTCGCGATCAACTTCGGGCACGGAGAGCGTGACCACGATGACGTCGCGTTCCGGGTGCCGGGTCTTGAGTTCGGTAAACGGCTGCTCATAACTGGTCTTGAACGATGCAGGAGCCAGGCCCGCCGACGCCAGATACGCCAGCGTTGTGCCGTAGCTGCTGTTTGAGAGCATGATGTCCAGCGCGCGGACCGTGCCGTTCTTGACCGATGTGATTTGAGCCGTCACGTCCAGCGGGTTGGCGGCGACCGCGAACGGCAGCAGTTCAAGCATTGGCGTCCTGGCGGCTTCAGGGAGGGCGGGCATCGTGAGGCCGGAGTCGCCGCATGCGTCTGCGACCATCACGCCGATACCACCAGACGAAGTGAGAACGCCCAGTTCGTTGTTGACCGGCAGATGACCCGTGGTCGAGATCAGGTACGCGATGTCCAGCATCTCTTCTTGCGACTGGGCGCGGTACGCGCCGCACTCGGCGAAAACGGTGTCGTAGGCCGCGTCGTTGCCGGCCAGCGAACCCGTGTGGGTCGCTGCGGCGGCAGCGCCGAGTTCGGAGCGACCGACCTTCATGATAATGACGGGCTTTTGAGCCTTGGCCGCTTTCAGCAAAGCACGACGCAGTTTCTGACCGTCCTTCGCCGATTCAAGCGCGGCCATGATGACCTTGGTGCTCGGATCCTCAGCCAGGTAATCGATGGCTTCGGCGACATCGACGTCTGCTTCGTTGCCCGTGGCCACGATCTTGCTGAAGCCCATGCCGCGCAGCGTGGCAGCGCCGTACAAAGCCGAACCGAAGGCGCCTGACTGAGTCGCCAGAGCGATGTTGCCGACCTTCGGGCTGACGCCGTAGAGCACGACCGAGAACGTCGAGAACAGGCGCGATTCAACGTTTAGCAGTCCGAGCGAATTGGGTCCGACCATGCGAACGCCCGAGGCCTTGCACATCGCGGCCATACGGTCTTGAACGGCACGGCCTTCTGCGTTGATTTCGGCAAAACCCGCGGTCAGGACGACCACCGACTTGACACCCTTCTGGATTGCATCGCGCAATGCTGATTCGACACCGCCAGTCGGTACCACGATGATCGCTTGATCCGGAACTTCGGGTACGTCAAGGATCGACGGGTACGCCGGAAGGCCCTGGATTTCCGAGCCGCTGCGGTTAATCGGGAACAATTTGCCCTGATAGCCGGATTCGCGAAGGAATCGCAGTACACGACCGCCGATGCGGTCCGGATCCGACGAGGCGCCGACAACGGCCACCGATTTTGCGTCAAACAATGCGCTGAGAGTAGAAGATGTCATGGTATGCGAGTAAGGTCGAGTGCTCCCCGGTCACGCCGGGAGCCGGAATCGAGTCGGGTTCAAGCCGGGTTCAGACTTGTGCGACGAGCCAATCGAGACATTGGCTACGGTTGCCGAACCGCTCCGCTGCTGTGCGCGACTGCATACAGAGTTGCGTTGCAGGCATTTCCACGGTCATACCCATGCCGCCGTGCATCTGGATAACAGCGTGGCCGACGTCCTTCGCAACGCCCGCGCAGAACATCTTGGTCAGCACGACCAGACGGTCGATAGCGCAGTCATCGCTGCCGTTGAAGCCTTCGATCAGGCGAGCGACTTGACCCTTGACACCTTCGTAGGCCACATAGCAATCCACGACGCTGTGTTGAAGCACCTGATGGACAGCCAGCGGCTTGCCGAACTGCACGCGGTCGTTGAGGTACTGGATCGTCTGCTCGACCTTTGCACCCACTGCACCGACGATCTGCACGCACGACAGCAGTGCGCCGATCTGCAGAGCCTGATTGACCGCGACGTTAGCGGCAGCGCCAACCAGAATGATTTCGTCTTCGCTGACTTCGAGGCCGTCAACCGCGTAATCTACGATCACCGTACCGTCGATGCCGCCGAAGAACTGGGCGCGATCCGCCAGGCGCGTACGCGCGATCAGCACCACGGCCTGACCGTCGGCGGTCGACGCGTTGAAGATGACATGCGTTGCAGGTTCGCTTTCGTTCGAACCGCAGATTGCACCGCGCAGGACGCTGCCTTCCAGGCGAACCGTAGCGGCCTGGAGAGGCGTGCCCGACTGCGATTGCAGAACTGGCGACACTGAAGCCTCGCCGCTCAGCAGTTGTTCGAGCACTGGAGCAACAATTGGTGCTGCAGCCGCTGCTTCGAGAAGAACCGGACTCACGGCGCAACGCTCGACCAGCGGCATCACGTTCGTGTAACGCGAGGCCGCTTCAACGATGCCTGCAAGATCCGTGAGCGTCGCCCCGACGCCACCGTTGTCTTCCGAAACCAGAACCGACTGCCAGCCCAGTTCGAGGGCTTGTTGCCACTTGCCCGAGGCCAGGCCTTCGACGGCGTCGCCCTTCTGCGTTTCAGCCGCAGCGGCGAGGCGTGCCGACGAGTCGAACATGTCGCCCTGGAACATGTTGCTCACCGCATAGCCCGCGCCCATGATCGACTTGGCGATGATGTTCTTTTGAACTTCCGTCGAGCCGCCGGCCAGCGTACGCGAACGGTAGAACAGGTACGTATGGACAAAGTTGCGTTCGAGGTTCAGCTCGTCTTCCGTCGTTGCCAGCGGCAGCAGCGGAAGGAGGCGAGCAGCGTACTCAGGCCCGAGTACGTCCATTGCAATCGACGTCACTTCCTGGCTTTGCTTCGAGCACGCCATTTTCAGCGCGGACGACTTCGATGACTGAAGCGTGCCAGCCACGTCTTCCTTGATCGCCGACAGCAGGATTTCACGCGTACCGTATGCGCCGGCTTCGACTTCGAGCAAGCGGTCGAGTGCCTTCAGCAGCGACGGGGTTGCGCCCTTTTCCTTGATCTTTTCCTGAACCAGTTCGGTCACTTGTTGAACGTGACGCAGCAGACGCGGCATCAGTGCAGGGCTCAGACGTTCGCGGTCAAGCAGGAACTTGCCGTACGACCAGCCCTGACCTTCGGCGCCGATGCGATTGAACACCGGCACCTTGACGTCCTTCAGGAACACTTCGTTGACGTGGTGCCACTGGTCAATCGTGTGAATCGGGCGCACTTCGATGCCCGGCGTGTTCATCGGGATCAGGAGCAGGGTGATGCCTTCCTGACGCTTGCCTTCGTTGCTCGTTCGCACGAGCGTGTACATGATGTCCGCTTCCTGAGCGTGCGACGTCCAGATCTTCTGGCCGTTGACGATGTAATTCTCGCCGGCTTCGTCCAGAACAGCAGCGGTCTTGAGCGAGGCCAGATCGGAGCCCGCGCCCGGTTCCGAATAGCCTTGGCACCACCACTCCGAACCATCGATGATCGGCGGCAGGAAGCGCGCCTTTTGCTCGTCCGTGCCGAATGCCTGGATCACGGGACCAATGTGGCCAATGCCGTGGTGATACAGCTGCGGGCAGTCCATGGCCGCCGTCACTTCTTCGAAGATCAGGCGCTGCATCACGTCCCAACCGGGGCCGCCGAACGCTTTGGTCCAGCCCGGAGCGGAATAGCCGAGACCGCCCTTCGCCATGGCAGCCGTGTATTGGCTCAGGAGCTTGCGGCCGAGCTTCTTGTTTGCGCGCGTTGCGGCACGCACTTCGGCGGGCACATTGGCTTCGATATAGTCAGCAATTTCTTTGCGAAAGACCGCATAAAATGCTTCGTCCCGCACTTGATCCATTTCACTCATAGTTAACTCTATGCAATCTATTAGTACGACTAAACCGGGTGGAGGCTCGTCGCCACAGATCTTTTAGCTGTCCGGCCGATTAGCGGCCCACGTAAACCGGAGCGCGCTTTTCGAGGAAGGCGCGCTGCGCTTCCTTCGAGTCTTCGGTCTTGGACAGGAATTCGGTGTTGCCCTGCTCGTAGCGATAGGCTTCGCGCAGCGGCATGTTCTCGGTCATGCGCGCAGCTTCCTTCGCGAGACGCAACGCGACAGGCGATTTCGACGCGATTTCCCTGGCGATTTCTATCGCGAAGGGCAGCAGTTCTTCCTTCGTCGTGCACGCTTCCACGAGGCCGAGGCGATACAGTTCATGACCCGTGACGTTCATGCCCGTGTAGAACATGCGGCGCGCCCGCGATTGACCAAAAATGCGGTTCAGGAACGAGACGCCGCCGGCCAGGCCGACATTGATTTCCGGCATCGAAACGTAAGCGTCCTCCGACGCGACCCAGATGTCCGAGTTCATCACGATGCCGAAGCCGGCACCCATGGCCGCGCCATTGATAGCGGCAATGATGGGCTTCGGGCATTCGCGGATCGCATACGCCGATTCACGGACGATACGGTGATGCTTTGGGAACGCGCCGGGTTGCGAGAGGTCCTTGCGGTCGCTGATGTCGGCGCCCGCCGAGAACGCGGAACCCGCACCCGTAACCACGATGACCGAAACGTCGTCACGCGCGCCGAGCACGTCGAAACAATCGATGATGTCGTTGCGCATTTGAGCGTTCTGGGCGTTGCGCTTTTCCGGACGGTTGAGCGTAACGAGAGCGATCTTGTCTTTGATCTCGACGAGGAGGGTATTGAATTCCATTTTCTTGATTCCTTTGTTAAGTGCGAGTGCGGCCGTGAATCAGGCGCGCGGAATATTTGCCATCACCACCTGGCTCAAACCACCATCGATCAATAAATCTTCGCCATTGATGTAGCTGGACCGATTGCTGGCCAAAAAGAGAATCGCCTCTGCCATGTCATTTGATGTGGCAATCCGGCCGCTGGGCACAGCCTCATTGCGCGCGCGCAAGCGACCTTCGTCCTGGTAATATGCCTCGCTCATAGGAGTGCGTACCAAGCCAGGACTAACGCAATTACTGCGAATTCCGTATTGCGCGAGCTCCAGGCAAAGCTGTTTGGAGAGCATCAGAACGCCGGCTTTGCTCACGCTATATGCAATGCCCTTGGGGATTGCGATGTCCCCGCCGATAGATGCCACATGCACCATGGTTCCGCCTTTGCCCGCGTCGCGCATTTGGGCGCCGAACGCCTGTGAGCAGAGGAATGCGCCCGTCAGATTGATCGACAGCAGACGCTGCCATTCATCGAGCGACGCATCGAGCAGGGCGACACGCCCACCACCACCGATACCTGCGTTGTTGACCAGAACGTCAGCAGGGCCGAGTTCGCGGAGCACTGTTTCGGCAGCAAGAGCAACAGACGCGGCGTCAGACACGTCACAACCGACGGCGATCGCGGTGCCTCCCGCCAGCTGAATGTCGTTCAGGATGCCAGAGCAGGCTTCCTGCGTCCGATCGAGGATCGCGACTTTCGCGCCCGCGGCCGCCATTTGTCTTGCCGTTTCCGAACCGATGCCACCGGCACCGCCCGTGACTACGCAAATTCGTCCAGAGAGACCCAGCCAGGACATGGAATTTTCACCGTGACTCATTACCTTGCCCTTTGACGGATTCGATGGTTTCGTTAAGCGAGATTGCGCCCAAGGCGGTGCCGTGCACCGAAAGGTGAGCGCCAAGCTGAATAACCTGGAGAATGGCCGATGCAGAAATGCCCTTGTTCAACGCGGCACGAATATGGAGGCGCACCGCTTCTGGATTGGACGCAGTGAAGCAGGCATTCAAGGCGATCTGAACGAGCAGGCGTTCGTCATCGCTCAAGCCGTTGCCCGTGCCACCGAATTGAATGAAGTCCATCACAACCTGCGCGTACTCTGCATCGAACCGCGCGAGGTCTTCGATCAATGAGGCAGCGACCGGATGAGCGGCCTTGAATTCGTCACCAACCGGAATGCCGGCGGATTGGCTGTCGTCGGGCTTCTGGGCGCCAAGTTCTTCGCCAAGAATCGCAGTGCCGGCGTACACGGCTTCCAGCCCCTGCATCGCCACCAGATGAAGCACGTCGAGCACATCAAAAGGTGTTGCCCCCGCATTCAAGGCCCCTTTGAGATGGGTCGAAAGACCCGGCGCGTACATGTGAGCTGACGAAGCGTCGAGCGCAACGTACACAAGCTCCACCATCCGTGGACTAAGCGGGCCTTTCCTCGCGGGCTGGTCAGCATAGTCCGCATACCGCTCAAGGAAGTTGGGATGGAGATTCAGAATGGTATCGGTCCACGGGCGCCAGTAGCCGCGTGCGGCGATGAACTTTTCCTTGATCCGTTTTTGTTCCGCTGACTGCTGCATCCGCGTCTCCATTTGTTATTTGATACCCGCAATCAAGGGGCTATCGTCCACGACTGTCCGGTCAGGAACTGTGCCGCCGCGCTCGCCATGTAGTGGGCGATGGGCTGCACCCTGGAGACCGGGGTCTGCGCGAGGACTTCGAGCGAGTTGATGCGCAAACCCTTCGAGCCCCATTCGCAAGCCTGCGTCGCGACGAACATACGTGCCGCCGCATCGTCACCGCAGGTAGCCCAGTCGTCAGTCTGCGGCGGGAGCAGGAGAGTCAGGCTTGCGTTTTGCGTATAGGACTGAGCAAATCGCTTTGCCGTTTCATGCGCGGCGTTCAGGCGCTCGCCAGCCGCTGCGTTCAGCACGGAAGCGTCGATGACCGACTTGTACCTGGCGTCCTTATTTTCGGTCTGTAGCGGCATCCAGTTCTGGCTGGCGTCCGGAGCGGCACCCACGACGTCGATGGTCGTTTCCGTATCCATGGCGAGGACTTCGTACTCGGCCGGGGCGCACTGGATTGAGCCCCCGTAGACCGAAGCCGCGCCGTCCACCGACACGGCGGAACCCGAGAGAGGGCGCGAGCCTTCGCCACCCAGGAAGAACAGGGCTTCAGCAAGTTCAACCGGCTCGGCAAAACGACCGAGGGGAGTTTTGCCAGCGGCGCGAACCGGATCGAGACGGCCCGATTCAATCAGGCGGCGCACGATTTCCGTGCGTACGAAACCCGGGCACAGGGCGGTCACGCCGAGATCCGGACGCGCCTTGGCCAGCGCTTTCGTGAATGCGATAACACCGGTCTTCGTGGGGGAGTAAGCGCCACGGAAAGGGATCGCATGCAGCCCGGCGCCCGACGAGACATTGACGACGCGGCCATGCGGCTTGAGCTTCTTTTCCAGCGCCTGAAAAATCAGGCGAGGTGCATCCAGATTCAGACGGACAAGGGGCGCAAGCTGCTCTTGCGTCATCGCCGTGAGCGGCAATTGCGTGCTGTCCGACATGCCCGCATTGTTGATGATCGCGTCGAGATCCGGCATATCCGCGGCCAGGGCAGCGATTGCCGCGGGCTCCATCAAGTTGACGACGCGAATCAGGTGCGGCTCGCCAACCTGCGGCATTTTCTCAATCAAGCCCCGCAATGCTTCGGCCTGGTAATCCACCAGCACACAGCGCCAGCCGTCTTTGGCGAAGCGCATGGCGCTCGCATAACCGATACCGGAAGCGGAACCCGTGATAAGAACAGTTTTCTGGGACGGCATAGGCATATCCTTAAGCATTTTCGACATCGGTCGAGAACCTGAAGCTCTCGAATTGCTTGCGCAGCGGAACCTTGTAGAGTTTCCCGGTCGCGGTATGGGGGAGGGAATCCACGAAGACGACGTCATCGGGAAGCCACCACTTCGCAACGTGCTTGCGCATGTGCTCCAGCATGTCTTCAGTCGTCACATCCGTGCCCTTGCGCTTCACCGCGATGAGCAGCGGGCGCTCTTGCCAGTGCGAGTGGCGCAGACCAATCACCGCCGCCTCTTCAATCGCAGGATGGCTGAGAGCCGCGCTTTCCAGGTCCAGCGACGAAATCCATTCACCACCCGACTTGATCACGTCTTTCGCGCGATCCGTGATCTTGAGATAGCCGTCGGCGTTCAACGTCGCCATGTCGCCGGTTGCGAACCAGTCATTCGCATCCCATGCGTCGTCTTCGTGGTTGTAATAAGCGCGGGCAATCCAGGGGCCGCGCACTTTCAATTGACCGGTAGTGTGGCCGTCGTGGGGAAGGCGGTTGCCTTCGTGGTCGAAGATCGCGATTTCGGTACCGGGCAGCGGACGACCGGCAAGCATTTGAAGCTCGAAGCGCTCATCGAGCGTCAGGTCGTTGTGCTTGGGTAGGGGAATGTTCACGGTCACGACAGGACTCGTTTCAGTCATACCCCATGCCTGACACAAATAGACGCTGAAATACTGCTCGAACTTCTCGATAATGCGGCGAGGGGCAGCCGATCCCCCCGAGAGCACACGGGTCAAGACGATGTCACGGCGACGCTGTTCTGAATACACGTTTTCCGCGTACTCGAGCAGCGACATCCAGACGGTGGGTACGCCACAAGACACGGTGCACTGCTCGTCGCGAAGCATCGAGTACACGTTCTCGCCAGAAAGTTGCGCGCCAGGTAGCACGAGTTTGGCACCGGCCATTGCCGACGAATGCGGGATGCCCCAGCCGTTCACATGGAACATGGGTACGATCAGAAGGATGCTGTCGCGTGCGCTGATGGCGAAGCTGTCGGCCATGCAGGTGGACATGGCATGCAGTACGGTTGACCGATGGCTATACAGAACACCTTTGGGCTTGCCCGTCGTGCCCGAGGTATAACACATGGACGACGCGCTATTTTCGTCGAGTTGCGGCCATGCATAGACGTCACTGCAGCCGTCCATCAGCGACTCATAGCAAGCGAGGCCGGGAACAACGATATCGGGCATCTGGCCGGCTTCGCACAGGGCGATGAAGCCTTTTATATTCGGGCATTGCGGCGCGATTTCTGCCACGAGCTTTGCCAGGCTCACGTCGAAGAATACATGCGTGCTCCCGGAGTGATTCAGGATATAGACGATCTGTTCCGTGAACAGGCGCGGGTTCACGGTGGTCAGGACTGCGCCAGTGCCCGAAACCCCGTAATAGAGTTCAAGGTGGCGGTGCGTATTCCACGCCAGCGTAGCGACACGCTGGCCTGCGGCCACACCCAGTGACTGGATAAGGTTTGCAACCTGCTTCGAGCGGCCACGCGCGGCAGACCAGGTATAGCGATGGAAATTGCCATCGCCCATGCTGGATACGATCTCTTGATCGCCATGGTTGTTGGCCGCGTGCTCGATCAAATCGGAGATCAGAAGCGGCCGTTGTTGCATCAGTCCGTTCATTGTCGTCCTGTTTTATCTGTCTAAAGTCTCACTCCATGGGCCCGTTTGCCGAATCAGGCAAACAGCGCCGCAACGTGCCGTATACAGGAAACGCACTGCTGAACCATTGGGGTTAATGCCGAATCTGGATCGGAGATAGCCCTCCGAGGGTGAGGCCACTTTACTACACGGAAGCGCCGCAATCGCGTGAGTATTGATGTCAAATTCGCAATACAGAACGAGACATTTCTTGGGTTGTGTGATGGTTGCTGAACTGCTTAGAATCCGCCCCAGACTAAGCTCCAGCCAGTAATCTACTTACCATTACAAAGGAGATGCCATCGTGGAATTCGGCGTATTTCTTCTCGCGCAGCAGCGCAGCTACGCTCAGACATCGCAGAGCGTCATCCACAATACGATCGAGCAAACGGTCGTGGCCGAGCAGGCGGGCTTCGATGCCGCCTGGTACGCAGAACACCACTTCAACAACTACTCGCTCTCGCCTTCGCCGCTGATGACGATTGCTCACGCAGCGGCCAAGACGACCAGGATCCGCCTTGGCTCGGCAGTTTGCATTCTCCCGCTCTACCATCCGGCACGTCTGCTGGCCGAAATCGGTCTTGCAGACACGCTGTGCGACGGCCGTCTCGAACTGGGCATCGGCTCGGGCTACCAGCAGTTTGAATTCGAGCGCTTCGGATCGGATCTCCCGACGTCGGGCGAAATCTTCCACGAAATCTGGGATATCCTCAACAAGGGACTGAACGAGAAGGTCTTTGAGTACAAGGGGAAGCATTTCGAAATGCTGCCGACGTCGGTCGCGATCCGCACCATTCAGGAGAAGGTGCCGCTTTGGATCACGTCGATGAATCCGGGTACGCTGGGTCGTGCATTTAACGAAAACGCGAACCTTTTCACGACGGTCCTGCACGGCGGAAACGACGCTCTGCGTGGTCTACGTGGTCGGCTGGAAGGTCTGGCCTCGGAACTGGGCAAGGATCTCAGCAGGACCAAGGTCGGCTTCCTGCGTTGCGGCTTCGCATCGAACAGCAAGGCTGAAATCGATGCGTATCTGGATTCCGCACGCTGGGCGCGTCGCATTTCGGAATCGTTGAAGGATCGCCGTATGGACGTGGACGACGGCTACCTCATCAAGGAAACGCCCTGCGCCGTGGACATGACCCTCGACCAATTGCGTCAGAATCTGCCGGTTGGTTCGGTCGATGAAGTCGTGGACAAGTTGCTCCAGGAAATCGAAATCCTGAAGCCGAATCACATCGCGCTTCAGACGCAACTCGGTGACTGTGACCAGAAGACGATGCTCAAACAGATCGAACTCTGGGGCAACAAGATCATCCCGGCAGTGCGCAAGGAACTGGCGCGAAACGAAACTGCGACGGCCTGATCTAGCAGCAAGCAATAAATCCGAGAGGCATCGCATGCGTCTGCATTTGACGAATAGTGGCGCGATTACGCTTATAGCGCCGTCGCACTTCAAGCAATTCGAGATCTTGGTGGACGAGCAGCCCGCCTCCTTGCTGGATCAGTCGATTGCACGAATCGGTGAATGTGCTGACGATGAGCACATATGGGTGAATCCGCAGGTGATTCGCTTCCTGTCGGGCAAGGCCGGGGACGCTGACTGGGAGGCCGGCTTCGAAACAATGGTTGGTTTCGCCAGGAAATTCAACTGGGTTAGCGAAGCGGGCCTGATCCGGGCCCACATTGTGCGCAATGACAACTCGTCAGGTAGTTCCGTCGATGATTTCAAGGCAGCAATGCGTATGTTGCCCGCTGGCGTCTCCGCGATCACGACGGGCGATATCGTCAATCCATGCGGTATGGTGGTGTCGAGCCTGACGTCGATTTCGGCGGAGCCGCCGCTGGTTGGATTCTTCGTGCACCGCGATTCGTCCATGCTCGAGCCGCTGAAAAGCAATGGCAAGTTCGTGGCCAACGTCCTGGGGCAGACGCACCATGACGTGGTGACGAATTTCCTGAACGAGCAGCAGGGTAGCGCGCGCTTCGCCAGTGGCCGGTGGGGTTCGGGTCTGGACGAAATCCCGATCCTGGTGGATGCGCTGGCTAATGTCGAATGTCACATCATCCATACGACGACCCTGGGAACGCACGAGATGGTCGTGGGCAGGATCCGCAAGACGACAACCGACGACGCTGGATCACCGATGGTGAACTTCAACGCGGCGATTCGTGCGCTGGCGTCGTAGCCAGAGGCCCTGATGGTTACACTGTCACCGGTCAGGCAGTTTTATTCGTCTCTATCAAAAGCAGTCCTGATCATGTTCCGGTTGTCGCACGCGATCCTCGAACGACATCACGAATGTTGACTTGCGCTGTCAGGGCACGAGCGCAGCAGTCTTTCCTCCGCGTCCCGCTTTTCAATCGCAGCCTCGCTACTACGAACATCGCCTAACTGAAGCCGCGGGTCATTGTTGTAGTGACGTTTGACGATTCGTTTCCAGCATCGCAGCAGTTGTGTTGTTTGTGGGGCGCACCGACTTGCCGTTTGAAGACGGCTGACTGGTCGGCGGGTGGGTGCAACTTTCACCAGGCAGGTAGGTATCAACATAAATAAATGAGCGCGCGAAAGCGCGGCTTCTGATATTGGAGACTAAATGAAGACGAAAATCCTTGCGGCGGCGGTTGCCGCGGCATCCTTGACATCTGTTGCACACGCGCAGTCCTCGGTCACGATGTATGGCTACCTCAGCAACGGCGTTCGTTACGTCAACAACACCGCAGGCGGCTCGACATTCCAGATGGCCAATACGATCGCACCGGAGCGTTGGGGCTTTTTCGGCACGGAAGATCTGGGTGGCGGCACCAAGGCAGTCTTCCAGCTGGAAAACTATTTCAACATCAACACCGGTGCCATGACTTCGCCGAACACGTTGTGGTACGGGAAGGCATACGTTGGCATCGACAGCCAGCAGTTCGGCCGTCTGACGCTAGGTCGCCAGTACGCAACGACCGCACTGCGCGCGATCATGATGGACCCGATTTTCATTGGTGGCGGTATCGCCGCAATCTGCCCGCTCGGTCAAATCCTGACCGACGTGTGGACCCGCGATTCGCGTACCAACAACAACATTGTCTACACGAAGCATCTTGGCGACTTCGCATTGAGCGCGAGCTACAACCCGTCGGGTGTGGCCGGCGAATCGCGTGCGGGCGTCAACTACTCGGGCGACGTGTACTACGCGTCGCACGGCCTGGAAGCCGCCGTTTCATATCAGCGTCAGTACAGCCCGGATGCAACGGGTACGCAGGACAACTGGTGGGTCGGCGGTACCTACACGTACGGCGGTCTGAAGGCATACCTGAACCTGGTGACGCTGCGCCTGACGACAATCGACGGCGCCGCGGGTCCGGCTCGCCGCGACTACGTGACGACGATCGGTGCGCGTTATCAAGTGACGCCGTTCTTCACCTTGATCGGTGCCTACTACCTCGACGTGGCCAAGAACCTCTCGAACGTTGACGGCGCAAACGGCAACAAAAACACGGCATACGTCGAAGCACTGTACTCGCTGTCGAAATCGACGTCGCTGTACGCAGAAGCCGATCGCAACTGGTTCACGGGTGCTTACAAATACGACAAATATAGTACCCAGACGCTGCTCAATATGGCGCCGGGCGCCTCGTCTCAGGTTGGGGTCTCCATCGGCCTGGTTCACAACTTCTAGTTGATGCTTTAAAAGATACCCAGTGTTGTAAAAACCTATAGGCTATCAAACCTGGAAATGAAAACCATTAACGTCCAGTCGTTCATCGACGAACGGCCACTTAAGCCATTCCACGCAATTCTATTCCTGCTCATGTTTCTGACCATTCTTCTGGATGGTCTCGATGCAAGTGCAATGGGTCTGATCGCCCCAGCGCTGCTCAAGCAAATGCAGGCAACCAAGGCTGACCTGGCACCGGTCCTTTCGGCATCGTTGATCGGCATCGGCATCGGTGCAGCACTGGGCGCTCCGTTCGCTGACCGCATCGGCCGCCGTTTGGTTCTGATCCTGAGCGTTGCGCTCTTCGGTGTCACCACCATCTGGTCGGCACAGTCCGCGACGCTGCACGAACTGATGTGGTCGCGCTTCTATACCGGTATCGGTCTTGGCGCTGCAATTCCGCTTTGCGCCACGATGATGAACGAGTTTCTCCCGTCGCGCATGCGCAGCCGTGCAGTGAATGGGATGCTGTTCGGCTACGCGGTGGGTGGCGGAATCTGCGGTCCGCTGGCCCGCTTCGTGATTCCACAACATGGCTGGCAAGGCTATCTCATGGTTTGTGGTGTCGCACCCTTGATCGTGGCCGCTTTACTCCTGTTCTTCCTGCCGGAATCAGTTCGATACCTCGCGAACGCCCAGAAAGACAGCGCCAAAATCGCCAAGGCTCTTTCGCGCATCGATTCGACAGTCGACTTTTCGGGTGCCAGGTTTATTGCTGACGCAACTGTCGCTACTGAAAAGCACAGGTTCTCGTTTGTTGAACTGTTCACGAAAGAGCTAGCGGTGCCGACGCTGCTCCTGTGGGTTGCGTATATCTGCTCGACGGTCGTGCTCTACGTGCTGCTGATGTGGACGCCGACGATCATGAGCGCGGAAGGTCGTTCCCTGGCCGAAACCGCCAACGTCATGATGGCGTTCAACTGGTTTTCGGGCATCGCCATTCTCCTGGGTGGTATCCTGATGGACAAGTTCGGCTCCTTACGAATCATCTCGAGCTACTTCGCGATCTCGGCAATTCTGGCTGTTGCCGTCGGTATCACGGGTGTTCACGGCAATGCACTGCTATGGATGCTGGTGTTGACGGCAATGGGCAACAACGGAGCCTGCTCCTCGATGTCCACGCTCGCAACCCAGATGTACCCAACCTCCTCGCGTGCTACGGGCGCTGCCTGGGTGCTGGCTGTTGGTCGCTTCGGAGGGGTGGCCGGGACGTTCCTGGGCGCTACGCTGATTGGGCTCGGCTGGCCCCTGACGACCATCGTGGCAGCGGTCGCACTCCCGACCGTGGTTGCCTCGATCGCAATCTTCTGTATCGGCTTCGGCATCCCGTCCCTGCGCCGTCGACACGATGATCTCCAGGCGGAGGCAGCCTTCCACTGATAGGTCAGCGAACCTGAATTGGATTTCACAAAGCTGCTGCCTCTGCGTAGCGGCTTTGTGCTATTTCTGATCAAGCTGCTCCGGAAAAGACAAATCGTTCCACATATCGAAAACAAGAGAAGGGAGGTTTCGTGGACAGACTTCGTGCGATGGGATTATTTCTTTCCATTTCCAGAAATAAAAGCTTTTCCGAAACTTCCCGCCAATTCGGTATCGCCGCTGCCTCCGTTTCGAGAATGGTTTTGGATCTCGAAAATGACCTGAAGGTTAAGCTACTCACCCGCACTACCCGCCATGTCGCCCTGACCGAAGCGGGGATCGAATATGCAAAGCATGTCGAGGACATCCTGCGGAGCATAGATGATGCGCAACGAAGCATCACTTCTATCACCTCTGCACCCTCGGGAACGCTACGAGTTCATTCTCGGGTTATGTTCGGCCTGGGTGTGTTGCCGACCCTGATTGCCGAATTTTCGAAACTGTACCCGGAAATTCAGATCGAACTGACGCTGAGCGAAGGCCAGGCTGATTTGAACAAGGATCAAATCGATATTGATTTTCGCATTGCGCCCCCCATTGAGTCGGGGATCAAACGCCGAATTCTCTTCAGAAGCGATCGCTACCTGGTCGTGTCTCCCGGTTACCTCGTTGGTCGAAGCCCAGTCGCGTCGCCGGAACAACTAAAAGTCCATCAGTGTGTTGCTTATTTCCTGCCGGGAACGAGCTATTCATGGCGATTCCGAAAAGACGGGGCTGAAACTGAAGTCCAGTTTCAGCCCCGTCACGTAAGCAATAATGGTATCGCTCTACTCGAATTCGCGCGCATGGGTGAAGGTATCGCTCTTCTCGACGACTACACCGTTCATAAGGATCTTATGGGCGGGCGATTGGTGCGCCTGCTTCCCGAGTATCAAGTGACCAATTCCAGTTTCGAAGATGGTATGTACGCGACAATCGTTGATTCGCCAGCCATTCCTGCCAAGATTCGCCTGTTCATGGACTTCGTCGCGTCTCGCGTCTCTGGATCGGAACTTAGATTTTCTGCTTATGAGTCTCGCGATGTGAAGATGTCTCGCTAGTAAACAGCATGTTTCTATGGCTTAAATGTTCGTGAAGGTGATCCCGCCATCGACAGCCATCCACTGTGCAGTCACGAACCCAGCATCATCGGAGGCCAAATACGCGATTGCCTTGGCGATGTCATCGACGTTGCCCAAGCGGCCTAGGGGAGTCGTGGCCACGCGCCGGGCATCACGTTCTTCATTACGATTTCGAACCGTGCCTTCGGTCGGAACCGCGGAAGGGCAAACGGCATTGACGCGGATATTTCGGGCACCCAATTCTGCCGCCGCCGCGCGCGTGATCCCCAGGATGCCGGACTTGATGCCCGAGTAGACAATGGAGTTCGCGGCTGAGCGCAGCGCTGCCGTCGAGGCCACGTTGACGATGGAGCCGCCGCGCTTAGGATCCATGACTGCAGTCGCGGCTTGAATCCCCCAGATTACGGCTTTGAAACCGACATCGAGCATACGATCGACAGTCTCTGGTGCGATTTCCAGCACCGACTGATAGCGAACCCACGCTGCGTTACTGATCAGGATATCGAAACGACCGCCTTTTTCGTAAACGATGTTAACGGCCTCGGTGATGCCTTCGCGCGTCGAGACGTTCTTCACGACCGGAAATGCGTGGCCGCCGGAGGCGATCACGGCTTCGACGGTATCGTTGACTAGTTCTTCCTTCAGGTCGTTGACGCCAACGATAGCGCCACGTGCGGCCAGCCTGAGAGCGGTCGCTTTACCAATTCCAGCACCGGCTCCGGTCACGAGGGCATAACGCCCAGCCAGATCTTGTTGCATGGTAGCTTTCTATTCTCGGTTAATAGATTACCGACCTTTAAAGACCGGTGCGCGCTTTTCCAGAAATGCCGTGCGGGCTTCCTTGGCATCCTCGGTCCTCGCCAACATCATCGTGATGTCCTGCTCGTGACGGTAGGCCTCACGCTGGGGCATCTGGTCCGTGAAGTTGGCCGCTTTCTTTGCCTGGACGAGCGCGATTGGGGACTTGCTGGCAATGCGGCGAGCCAGCTCCATGACGTGGGGCAGCAGCTGGTCAGCGGGGAGCACGTCCTCCAGCACATTGCGACGCAGCAGGTCTTGAGCGGTCAACTTGTCGCCGGTAAAGAACATGCGGCGGACGGTCGAGCGACCGAACAACGTACGCAGCATAGACGCACCGCCTGCCAGGCCGACGTTGATCTCCGGCATTGCAAATACGGCGTTTTCTGACGCGTACATGATGTCACATGCGGCCATCAAGCCCAGGCCGGCACCCAGGGCAGGCCCATTGACGGCGGCGATCACGGGCTTTGCGCACTCTTTGATCGAATTGCCGGTTTCGCGAGTCCAACGGTTGTGATCGAGGAAGTCGCCCGGGATGTCGGGGTCCGGGCGGTCGCGCAGATCCGCTCCAGCACAAAAGGCGGTACCGGCGCCGGTCAGGACAGCGCAGCGAATATCGTCGCGAAGGCTGATCTCGTCAAATACGGCAATGAGACGACGACGCATGGCCCGCGACAGCGCGTTCTTGATTTCGGGGCGATTGAGCGTGACCAGGGCCACGCCATCTTGGACTTCCAGGGTCACCGTAGTTTCGGCGGTCTCTTGCACGTCTGCGCTCATGCGTCTACTCCGGTAGTTATCTCTTGATTGGTGGTAACAAGGTTGCAAGAGAGTGTACCGTGGCCAGACTGGATGATTTTCAAGCAAAAACCAAGGCTGATTCACCAAATTCGCGGGTAGTCCAGGGTGGCTGGCAAGCCTTATGCTGGTAACGTTGCTGGATTTCTCGCTTCGTGAGACGCGTAAGCGGAGAATCTGAGTTCTGAGCCGGAGACGCGGGAAGCGACGAAGTCCAAAAACAGGCGGATTTTGGTCGGGATGGACGGAGAGTCGATAATCGTCGCGTACATACCGTCTTCGAATGAGGAATTGGTGACCTGATACTCGGGCAGCAGGCGCACCAATCGTCCACTCATGAGATCTTTATGCACGGTGTAGTCATCCAGCAGAACGATCCCTTCACCCATACGCGCAAATTCGAGTAGGGCCATACCGTTATTGCTCACATGACAGGGCTGAAACGGGACTTCGGTTTCGACGTCGTCTTTTCGGAATCGCCATGAGTAGCCATTTCCCGGTTTGGAATAGGCGAGGCATCGATGAAGTTTCAGTTCTTCCGGCGACGTGGGTTTGCTCCGGCCAATGAAGTAACCAGGAGACACGACCAGATAACGGTCACTCCTGAAAAGAATTCGGCGCTTGATCCCGGATTCGACTGGAGGCGCAATGCGAAAATCAATATCGATCTGATCCTTGCTCAGGTCGGCCGCGCTTTCGCTCAGCACCAATTCGACTTGAATGTCCGGGTACAGTTTGGAGAATTCGCTGATCAGAGCCGGCAACACGCCCAGGCCGAACATAACGCGCGAATGAACTCGCAGCGTTCCGGTGGGAGCGGTGGTAATGGAAGTGATGCTCCGATGGGCATCTTCAATGCGCCGCAGAATGCCTTCAACATGCTTTGCATACTCAAGCCCCGCTTCGGTCAAGGCGACATTGCGGGTAGTGCGGGTGAACAGCTTAACCTTCAGGTCATGCTCGAGATCCAACACCATTCTCGAAACAGAGGCGGGGGCGATGCCGAATTGACGAGCAGTTTCTGAAAAACTTTTATTTCTGGAGATGGAAAGGAAGAATTCCATCGCACGAAGTCGGTCCACGACGACTCACCTTTTCACTTGCACTAAAGATTGATTATTGCACATTCCTGAATGACGTATCCAGAAAAAACACAAATCCGCAGTCGAGGAACACAGGGTTTATAGGGAGTGAGAAACAGATTTTTTATTGATCAGTGGATGACTATTGCTCTGGATGCCCTGCACACGAGCGCTGGGCATGATCGCGCCGGCTCTGAATAGACAAGGGGCAGATCAGAACTTATTTGGCCCCGCTATTCTCGGCTGCACTGATCGGCCGCAACATGCCATAGTCATGAAACGCACTGCTGCACCATTGGGGTTAATGCTGAATCTGGATCGGAAAATTCCCTCCATTTACAATGGTTACTTTACTACACAGAAGTGCGGCAATCGGGTGAGTATTGATGTCAAATCTGCAATACAGAACGAGAAATCTTCCGGTTGTGTGTTGGTTGCCAAGGTGCCTAGAATCGGCTCCAGATTGAGATCCAGCCGGTAATTCACTGACCACGGTGCGATGACTCCTTTTGCGCCGTCCCACTTCAAGCAATTCGAGATCCTGGACGAACGGTCACTTGGCGCGCCCGTTTCGTCGCGCGCAATGCAATGAGGAACGATTCAATGGCTCCAGAAAACAGGGCGTTGCCGCTTGCCGGTGTGCGCGTGCTTGATCTTTCACGTGTGCTGGCCGGCCCGTGGTGCGCCATGGTGCTTGGCGACCTGGGCGCGGAGGTCATCAAGGTCGAGCATCCTGGGCGCGGCGACGACACGCGCGACTGGGGCTTACGCATTGGCCGCACGGAAACAGCCTATTTCAATAGCGTGAACCGCAACAAGCGTTCGCTCACGCTCGACTTGCAAACGCCGGAAGGGCAGCAGATCGCGCGCGATATTGCCAGGACTTCCGATGTCGTCATTGAGAACTTCAAATTCGGGGGCGCGGAAAAACTCGGCCTCGGTTACGAGCAACTAAAGCGCGAAAACAGCAAGCTCGTTTATTGCTCGATTTCCGGCTACGATCGCGCCGGCCCGGAAGCGGAGCGCCCTGGCTACGATTTGCTCGTGCAGGGCGAAGCCGGATTGATGGCGTTGAATGGCGAAGCCGACCGGCCGCCGCTCAAATTCGGCGTTGCGGCCGTCGATCTGTTCACTGGCATGTACTCGGCGCAGGCGGTTCTCGCCGCGCTTTACGAACGCGAGCGCACCGAGCTCGGGCGTCACATCGAAATGGCGTTGTTCGACTGCGGGCTCATGATAACGGCCTATTACGGACTCGAAGCGCTCGTGGCCGGAGAGGATCCGCCGCGTTTTGGCAACGAGCATCCGTCGATCGTTCCGTATGGCGTATTCGAAGCCTCCGATGGCCCGCTCGTGGTCGCGGTGGGCAATAACGGCCAGTACGACCGCTTTTGCCGAGAAGTGCTGCTGCGCCCGGATCTCGCCGAGGACGCTCGCTTCGAGACCAATATCCTGCGCTCGCAGAATCGCGCCGCACTGCTGCCCGAAGTCCGCCAGGCCATTGCGGCCGAAACGCGCGCCGCGCTGCTCGGCAAGCTCGCGGGTGCGGGCATTCCTTGCGGCGAGGTGGCGGGGCTGCGCGAAGCGCTGCTTTCGCCGCGCGCAGCGCAAGCGGGGCTCCTGACCACGCAGCCTCACCCGCATACGGAATCGGGCAGGACGCCCGTGCTCGCGCCGCCCTGGCGCTTCGACGGCGAACGCATGCCGGTGCGGCGTGCTCCGCCGCAACTGGGCGAGGGCACACGCGACGTACTGGAAGACGTGCTGGGCTACAGCGCCGATCGCATCGACGATCTGGCGAACCGGGGCGTGGTGTGACCTGATCTGACGCGGCGCGCACCCCAAGGGGCGACGCGTCGTCAATTCCGCTTCCTCGAAGTCCGAACGCCGCGCAGCAAGTTGCCCGACGGCCGTATGGCGCTTGTCGCGCCCGATTGGCCGGCAAACGTAAGCATGAGTCGCGACTTCGAGATAGCCCCGCCCCCATCGTCAATATTCTGACTCGGATGGTACGTTCATAGAACGATCCGAATTTATACAATTTCATTCCGGCGAAAGCGTCCTTTACTACGAACTACTAGCGAAGTTTGAAGTGCATTGATGTCAAATCCCTAATACAGAAGCAGAGGTTTTTGGATTGTGCTGAATTCGTCGAACTGCTTAGAATCAGTTCCAGTGGAGATCCAGCCAGTAATCGACCATCCAATTAACCATTACAACGGAGACGACATCATGGAATTCGGTGTATTTATCCTGGGCCAACAACGCTCGTACTCGCAGACGTCGCAGAGCGTTATTCACAATACGATCGAGCAGACGGTTGTCGCCGAACAGGCTGGCTTCGACGCCGCGTGGTACGCAGAGCACCACTTCAACAACTACTCGCTCTCGCCATCGCCCCTGATGACGATCGCCCACGCTGCAGCCAAGACGACGAAGATTCGTCTGGGTTCGGCGGTTTGTATCCTGCCCTTGTATCATCCGGCACGTCTGCTCGCTGAAATCGGTCTTGCAGACACGCTATCGGGCGGCCGTCTCGAACTGGGCATCGGCTCTGGCTACCAGCAATTCGAATTTGAGCGCTTCGGCTGCAACCTGGCAAATAGCGGCGAGATCTTCCACGAAATGTGGGACATGATTAACCACGGGCTGGGCCAGAAAGTCTTTAAGCACAAGAGCAAGCACTTCGAAATGCCGCCGACGTCGATTGCGATCCGCACGGTGCAGGAAAAGGTGCCTCTGTGGATCACGTCGATGAACCCGGGAACACTGGGTCGCGCGTTCAAGGAAAATGTGAACCTGTTCACCACGGTTCTGCACGGCGGCACCGACGCACTGCGCGGTTTGCGGGCTCGCCTCGAGGGGCTGGCCACGGAACTTGGCAAGGATCTCTCGACGACCAGGATCGGTTTCCTGCGTTGTGGATTTGCTTCGGATAACGAATCGGAAATCAGGTCGTACCTCGATTCGGCGCGCTGGGCGCGTCGTATCTCGGAGTCGCTGAAGGATCGTCGCATGGACATGGACGACGGCTACCTCGTGAAGGAAACGCCGTGCGCCGCCGACATGACCCTCGACCAACTGCGCGCCAACCTGCCGGTCGGCTCGATCAACGAGGTCGTCGACAAGCTGCTTCAGGAAATCGAGATCTTGAAGCCGAACCATATCGCACTCCAAACGCAGCTTGGTGACTGCGACCAGAAGATGATGCTCAAGCAGATCGAGCTCTGGGGTGACAAGATCATCCCGACAGTGCGCAAGGAACTGGCGCGGAATGAAACAGCAGTGTTCGCTTGATCAATTAGTAAGCAAGAAATACGGAGACCTGTCATGCGTCTACATTTGACGAATAGCGGTGCGATTACTCTTATTGCGCCGTCGCACTTCAAACAATTCGATATCTTGGTAGACGAGCAACGTGGCTCCTTGCTGGATGCGGCGATTGCGCGAGTCGGCGAGCGTTCGGATGAAGAGCACGTCTGGGTCAATCCCCAGATCATTCGATTCCTGTCCGGAAAGGCCGGGGACGCTGAATGGGAGACCGGCTTCGAAGCCATGGTGGGTTTCGCCAGGAAATTCAACTGGGTCAACGAAGAAGGCCTGATTCGTGCTCACATTGTGCGTAACGAAGACGCGGCCGGTAGTTCTGTCGACGATTTCAAGGCGGCAATGCGCATGCTTGCGGCTGGCGTGTCCGCGATCACCACGGGAGATATCGAAAATCCGAGCGGTATGGTGGTGTCCAGCTTGACGGCGATTTCGGCAGAGCCTCCGCTAGTCGGCTTCTTCGTGCACCGCGATTCATCCATGCTTGAACCGCTGAAGACCCATGGCAAGTTCGTGGCCAACATCCTGGGCCACGCACACCATGACGTGGTAACGAAGTTCCTGAAGGAGCCGCAAGGGTGCCCGCGTTTTGCGAACGGGCAGTGGGGTTCGGGGCTGGACGGCTTGCCGATCCTGGTCGACGCGTTGGCCAATGTTGAATGCGACATCATCCACACGACGGCCTTGGGCACCCACGAGATGTTCGTCGGCAAGATCCGCAAGACGACCACCGACGAGGCAGGATCGCCGATGGTGAACTTCAACGCTGGGATTCGCGGTTTGACGCAGTAAACGGAGATCGAGATGGTGACCCAGGACAGAAACATCATTGCTGCCCAGCAAGGGACAAACGCGATCTCCGAAGGTCTCCGGACTGCGGCCGTCTCTGTATTCGTGAGTTCCAGAGACTACGGGCTCGATCTGTCCGTCTATTTCAGTGACGGGGCTGTGGATCTGGTGAATTTTCGGGTGCAAGGAAAGAACTGATTTCCAAACCACAATTCATTCTAAAGCCCTCCTGGACGCCTATCCGGGAGGGCTTTTTCGTCACGGCAGTAACGATAAGAGGGGCAGCCTGATGATGGCTTGTGCGAGTTCGAGGGACGAAATCCGTTGCCTCGCGAGCAGCGGCGCAGAATATACGGTCTTCTGGGGAACCATACCGGTCGTCTGGCGAAAATTCGGTTCGGGCTCACCCTTGGTGCTCATTCATGGCGGATATGGCAACTGGTTGCACTGGGTCCGAAATATCGAGCCGCTCTCGTGGAAGCACACGGTCTGGGTGCCGGATCTTCCTTCGATGGGCGATTCCGGAACCATGATCGAGAATGAAGATCCGATGGTTTCGCTGAAAGACATGGCAGCAGCGCTAGTTGCCACGCTTTCCCAATTAGTTGGTCCAGAAACGGAGATTGATATCGTGGGATTCTCTTTGGGAGGCGTTATCACTGCCCTGTTTGCACAGCAGTGGACCACGATTCGACGCATGGCGCTGCTAGGCCCCAGCGGACACGGTCAGGGGCGCCGGCAAACGAAAGACATGATTTCGTGGCGCAAGCTCGAAGCTCGAGAACAAAAAAGCGCGTTCCGTCATAACCTCATGTCGCTGATGCTTCAACGCTCTGCATGCGCAGATGACGTGGCGCTCAAAGTCTATGAATCGACCTGCCGCCAGTGCCGCTACCGCGGAGGGAAGTTTACGCGACAAAGTATGATACGGGACATGCTGGAGACGTTCCGGAATCCTATTCTGTTCATCTGGGGTGACGGCGACGTAACGGCGAATTACCCGGCTAAGGTCGCAGACTGGCTCTCAAGAGGTCGTCGCGGCCGCAAGTGGGCGGTTCTTCCAGGCGGTCACTGGATCCAATATGAGAACGCTGATACGGTGAACCAAATGCTTCTCTGCTGGTTCAGTGCGTTTGCCAGCCCTTGTGCCTCAGTCAATTCCGAAGGTGCCGAAGAAAGCGGTAGGTTGCCAGCGCGATTGTCAAATTGCGTTTGACGGTGTGTCAGCTTATTTGGGAATTGTCCATCATCTTTCGCGGGGTCAAAATGCCTCGTGCGTTCTTTGCTCGTAGGCCGGGATATTAAGCCGGCAGCCGCCGTTTCCACGCCAGACATAGATGGGGTTCCAGAGGGTGTGCCCCGCCCAGAACTGCCTTCGAGGCTCCTATTGCCGCTTTAGCCTCCGCGATGAGTTACCAGGAAGATATCGAAATGAAAATATTGGTTGCAGTGAAGAGAGTCGTTGACTTCAACGTGAAGGTTCGTGTGAAGTCGGATGGCACGGGCGTCGACATCGCCAACGTGAAGATGTCGATGAACCCGTTCGACGAAATCGCCGTGGAAGAAGCGGTGCGTCTGAAGGAAGCGGGCGTGGCGACGGAAGTCATCGCCGTTTCGGCGGGGGTGACGCAGGCGCAGGAAACGCTGCGCACGGCGCTGGCGATCGGTGCGGATCGCGCGATCCTCATCGAGTCGAACGAAGACCTCCAGCCGCTGGCTGTCGCCAAGCTCCTGAAGGCGCTGGTCGACAAGGAACAGCCGCAGCTGGTCATTCTCGGCAAGCAGGCCATTGACGACGATTCGAACCAGACCGGCCAGATGCTCGCCGCGCTGGCGAACCTGCCGCAGGCTACGTTTGCCTCGAAGGTGGTCGTGGCCGACGGCAAGGCGACCGTGTCGCGCGAAGTGGACGGTGGTGCGGAAACGCTGTCGCTCAAGCTGCCCGCAGTCGTTACGACGGATCTGCGCCTGAACGAGCCGCGCTACGTCACGCTGCCGAACATCATGAAGGCGAAGAAGAAGCCGCTGGAGACCGTGAAGCCCGAAGACCTCGGCGTTGATGTCACGCCGCGTCTGAAGACGCTGAAGGTTGCCGAGCCGCCCAAGCGTAGCGCAGGCGTGAAGGTGCCGGACGTGAAGACGCTGGTCGAGAAGCTGAAGACGGAAGGCAAGGTGCTGTAAGGGGAGCGAGACGAAAATGACGAATCTGGTAAATCTGGTAATCGCTGAACACGACAATCACTCGATCAAGGCCGCGACGCTGAACACGGTCGCAGCAGCACAGAAGATTGGCGGCGACGTGCACGTGCTGGTCGCGGGCCACAATGCGCAGGCCGCAGCGGATGCCGCCGCGAAGATCGCAGGCGTTGCGAAGGTGCTGCTCGCCGACGCGCCGCAACTCGAACAGGGTCTCGCGGAAAACGTCGAAGCGACGGTCCTCGCGCTTGTGCAAAATGCGGCGAAGAACTACACGCACATCCTGGCGCCGGCAACGGCTGCGGGCAAGAACGTCACGCCGCGTATCGCCGCGAAGCTCGACGTCGCGCAGATCAGCGACATCACCGCCGTGGATGCGCCGGACACGTTCGAGCGCCCGATCTACGCGGGCAATGCCATCGCGACGGTGCAATCGGTCGACCCGATCAAGGTCGTCACCGTTCGCACGACCGCCTTTGACGCCGTTGCGGCCGTTGGTGGCAGCGCTGTCATCGAGAAGCTCGAAGCGGCGGCGGAAAGTGGTGTCACGCAGTTCGTCGGCCGTGAAGTCACGAAGCTCGACCGTCCGGAACTCACGAGCGCGAAGATCATCGTCTCGGGTGGCCGGGGTCTGGGTAGCGGCGAGAACTACACGAAGGTGCTGGAGCCGCTCGCCGACAAGCTCAACGCCGCACTCGGCGCCTCGCGTGCAGCAGTCGACGCAGGCTACGTGCCGAACGACTACCAGGTCGGACAGACCGGCAAGATCGTCGCGCCGCAACTGTACGTGGCAGTCGGCATCTCGGGTGCGATCCAGCACCTGGCCGGCATGAAGGACTCGAAGGTCATCGTCGCGATCAACAAGGACGAAGAAGCACCAATCTTCAGCGTGGCCGATTATGGCCTCGTGGGCGATCTTTTCGATTTAACGCCACAGTTCATCGAATCGCTCTGAGGTGTCGGGTCCACACGTGAGCAACGCAAGCTTCTCCTCGAAGAGCGATTCGTAGTCCGCGAGTGCGTAGCCGAAAAGCGGACACGATTCGACGTATGCGCCTCGTCCGACGAGCAGCTCCGCGTGTCCGCCCGAGATCAGATCGAGCGTCGAGAACTGCTGATAGAGGCGCACGGGATCCTCGGAGCTCAGGATGCTGACCGCGCTCGTCAACCGCATGCGACGGGTCACGGCGGCAATCGCGCCCAATACGACAGGCGGCGATGAAACTGCGAAGTCCGCGCGGTGGTGCTCGCCGACGCCGAACACGTCAATGCCGGCCTCATCGGCGACTCTCGCGGCCGCGACGATGGCTTCGATGCGTCGTTGCGCTCCGATGGCGCCCGATGCCCCGGTCGAGAGATCGCCGAACGTGTAAATGCCGAATTCCATGGCATCAGTCCCGGGCAAGGCGCGCGCGCGTCAGGCGTTGCGCAGCGTCGGCCTGAGCGCGAACGCGCCGTCACCGAGCAGCGCGAGGACAGCTGCAGCGACCGCGAGGAAAACCGGGTACTCCCAGCCGCCGTTCGCGCTGGTGAACATCCTCCCGTTGCCGAAGTGGACCGTCGAGGCCATGAACAACTCGATCGCGGCAACCGCGGCAATGGCACGCGCGTACACGCCCGTCAGCAACAGCACTCCGCCAACAATCTCGAAGGCGATGATGGGCCAGGCGAACCAGCCGGCAAAGCCAACGGACTCGAAGAATTTCGCGGTGCCGGCCGGCGTGAAGACGAGCAGCTTGGTCAGGCCGTGCGCGACGAACATGAGGCCGAGCGCGAGGCGCAGGAGGAGAGCGGAATACGTGGCGGTGCGGGTATCGGTCATGATGGGCTCCGGTTGGGTCGTTCGAGATTGATCTGCTGGTGAATCCAGCGCGAGAAGTCACTCGCGATGTCGGCACTGAGCGTATGGCCTACCGGGTACAGGCGCGTGTCGTGCACGACGCCGAGGCGGGTGAGCCAGTTATCGGCATGTCCGGCGAAGCTGACGGGCAGTTTGTCGTCGTGCTGACGCGGGCAGCTTCATTGGCGCCACCGATACGTTGCGGATGTCGAAGGCGGCCGTGTGGCGCTATGTGGGGTAATCGTCCTTTTCGTGCAAAATCTGGCGCTTCCTCCTAGACGCCTTTAGCGGCAAGACTCAGCGGGCGATCCAGACGACTATCGGCAGGCTTGGCGGCGACCTGCGGTAACCTAGCCGCCGGCGATTTCGAATCGCCCTCCGAAGGGAGGCAAGCCATGCCGGGACTGGCGTTTCGCTATGTGGGGCAGCATCGTCTGCCCTCGAGGTTGTCGGAATTCGATGTCGAACGCTACTTCGCGCTGACTGATAGCGACATCGCCGCGCTTAACGAGCGTTTCCGGAGCGATCGGCGCGCTGGCGCTGCCATTCAGTTGGTGTTTCTGCGCGCAAGCGGACGCACGCTCGATCATGTCGGCACCCTCCCACGTCAGTTGCTGCGCTACATCGGCGAACGGCTCAGCTTGCCCATTCCGACGATCGCCTCGTTGCGCACGCTGTACCAGCGCTACAAGACGCAATACGATCATCAGGTTTGGGCCTGCGAATACCTCGGGCTGACGTCGCATGGCCAGGGCCAGCTGGTCGACGTTGCTGCATGGATGGAGCAGGATGCCGCCGAGACTCTCTCAATGGATGATCTGATCCAGCATGCCCACCACTGGCTCTACGAACGTCGCATCCTGATTCCGGCGGAACGGAAGTTGCGTGATCTTGCGCGATCGATCTGGGCAGAGGTCGAGCGCGACCTGCTCGCACTGATCGAGGCGGTCGTGCCGAAAGCGCAGCGCGTGCGCGCCGATGCGCTTCTTTCCGCACGGCATGGCAGTTCGCGCATGACGATACTGGAATGGCTCAAGACTGCGCCCGCTCGGCACAGTCCGTCCACCATCACCGAAACACTTGCGAAAATCCGCCTCCTGAAGGACCTCGGCGTGCACGAATGGCAGCTGGACGTCGTACCGATCGAAAAGCAGCGAGCGTACGCGCAGCGCGTTCAGGCTCGCCGTCCTGCGAAAGTACGCGAACTTAAGGAGTCGACCCGCACGATCGAGTTGATCTTTTTCCTGCATGTCACTCTGCTCGAGCTGACGGACGCGCTACTTTACCAAACGGGGCGCCGGGTTTCCGACCTCGTGCGGCAGGCTTACGACCGCACGACCGTTCGGCAGGCACACTCCGCTGTTGAATACCGGCAGCAACTGGTCGCGATCAAGGCGCCGGTTCGGGATAGCAGGCGTACGGCGCAAGAACGGCTCGACGATATAGACAAGCTGCTTGCGAATCTCGCAGACAAGCCGCCTGCAAGTCACGCAGCGAGCGTTCGCGAAGCGCTGACCGACGATCACCACCGCATCCGAAATCTGATGGGGTCGTTACGTGAGCTAGGCTTCGTGGGCCGCGAAGCGGAGCCGAGTCTCCGACAGCTCAAGCTTGTCGGCACACTGCGTGACAGCGGCGTAACCGAATTGCCGCTCGACTGCGATGTGCCGGTCAGCGCGGCCTGGCGCGATCTAGTCAAGGGCGACGATCGGACGCGAGCGTTGCGGGCGCTGGAGGCATCCGCAATCACGGGTCTGCGCAAGGGGCTTCGCCGCGGCTCGGTCTGGGTCAACCACAGCCTGTCGTTCCGTGAGCGCGATCAGTTGCTGATCCCGCACGCGCAGTGGGAACGCGATCACAACCGCTATCTTTCCTCGCTCGGGTTGCCGGGAACCGCGGATCCGTTCCTCGAACGGCTGACGGAACACCTGAAGGCCGCGCTGGCGGCCCTGGAGGAAGCACGAGAAGCAGGCCGCGTCACGATCGGCCCCGACCGCGCGCTGCATCTCTCAGCACTCGAAGCGTTGCCAATGGATGGGATACCTAAACGTACACGGGATCTGATATTCAGCGAGATTGGTACCGCGCAGTTCGCCGACATGATCATGGAGATGGATGCCCACACCGGCTTCAGCGAAGTGCTCCTGGCACGCAAGGCGCGAGATGCGAACGAACTCGTCTCGCTGTACGCTGCGTTGATCGCGCACGGCACGGACCTGGACGCCACGAACGTCGCGGCCATGATCCCGAAACTGGACCCGGCGCATATTTCGACGGCAATGCGTCTCCTTGAGATGCCCGGGCGGCTGTCGCGTGCGAATGACCGCGTGGTGGAATTCCAGCGCACGCATCCGATTACGGAACTCTGGGGCTCTGGACGGCAGGCATCAAGCGACTCGATGAGCCTCGATACGTCACCGCACCTCTTTGGGCGGCGACAATTATCTTGGCCGGCGCATTGACTCAGGATATTTGTTACCCAACCGTGGTCGTTGCCTCATGTATTTTGCTACCTGCCGGATGGCTGGCAGGGGCGACTTATGGCGAGGCGACTCAGCATGGCAACAAGAAGGGAATTGATAGAGGCAGTCGGCGAGCGTTACCGGGGAGCGGGCCGGGATAGCAAGCGTCAGATTCTTGATGAGTTTGTCAGACTGACAGGCTATCACCGCAAGCACGCGATCCGCGTGTTGTGCAACGAAGTCCGGAAGCCAAAGGCTAAGCCAGGCCCGCAAAGGCGATACAACGACGAAGTGCGTGCAGCGCTGATCACTCTATGGGAAGCGGCTGATCGGATCTGCGGGAAGCGCCTGAAGGCCGTGATTCCGACTCTGATTGAGTCGATGGCCCGGTATGGTCATCTGTCGCTGTCGCACGACCTGCGCGAGAGGCTGCTCGAGGTCAGTGCGGCCACGATTGACAGACTGCTCGCCGACGTTCGTGATCAGGCCTTCGATGGTCAGCGCAAACGCTCCGGTGGTATCGGCAACGCGATCCGTCGCGCCGTCCCCATCCGGACCTTCGCGGACTGGAACGATCCGTTGCCCGGGTATCTGGAGATCGACTTCGTTGAACATTGCGGTGGCGTCAAGGTCGACGGTGACTTTGTGCACAGTTTGGTGATGACGGAAATCGCGACAGGCTGGACCGAGTGCCTGGCGATGCCATTCCGTAACCACGCATTCGTCATTGAGCTTGTCGAGCGGGTACGGGCCGTTCTGCCGTTTCCCCTTCGGGGCCTCGACAGCGACAACGACACAGCGTTCATGAACGAGGCCGTGTTCGACTTCTGCAAGGCGACAGGTATCGAGCTGACGCGCTCGCGCGCCTACAAGAAAAACGATCAGGCGTGGGTCGAGCAGAAGAACGGTTCGATTGTGCGACGGCTGGTCGGCTACGGCAAACTGAGGGGCATGGAAGATACCGAAGTGCTGGCGTCGCTCTACCGGAGCTCGCGGCTGTACATCAATTATTTCCAGCCGTCGTTCAAGCTGAAGTCGAAGACGCGCCACGGCGCGCGCGTAACGAAACGCTACGAGGCTCCGCTGACGCCACTTGAACGTGTTCTTCGTTCGCCCGCTGTCCCGGAAGCAACGAAACAGCGATTGCGCGAAGAATTCCGCTCGCTAGATCCTGTAGAACTCTTGCGCCGCATGCGTGACGCGCAGCGCCGTCTCGCGGAGTGCCAAGCCACGGACGGAATGGTGGCAGACGCCGGTTCGGCAGCGGACTTGACGGTCGATGAGTTCGTGAAGAGCCTGGCTACTGCATGGCAAGCTGGCGAGGTGCGCCCGACCCATCGCAGGAAGGCTCGGGTGCCGCACGACTGGCGCACCCGAGAGGATCCGTTTGAGCACACGTGGCCAAAGATCCAGGCGTGGCTCGAAACGGAACCTGGCATTACCGCGAAGCGCCTGCAGGGCCGTCTCATCGAAATGGCGCCGGCAATGTATTCAAGTGCGCAGTTACGCACGCTGCAGCGACGTGTAAAGGCATGGCGGGCAAACCGCGCGAGGGAGCTGGTAACCCGAATCCTCGGCGAGCCCGACGCGATGGAAGCTGGCACTGCTACGCAATGCCAGCTTCCATCGCAAGACAAACCCGAGGTGGCGAACACACCAGAGTAACATCATCCCGTGAGGCAACACGACCGGCCATGCTGCTTGACGCTCTCTACCTCTTTTATGCGCGGGTCGATCCGCGACGTCGCACCCATGCGGTGGGCATGTACACGCACGTGCTGGACCAGCACGGCATTGTCTATAACCAACCCATCGTGCTGAACGAACGCCAGGCTGGAGTAGCGATCGAGGGGGTGACCCGCCACAACGAGATTCGTGACGATGGCGGATTGCAGCGGCTTTGTGTAGACACGCACGGATACACGAACGTAGGGATGACAGTGTCGAAGCTGCTTGGTTTTGACCTTTGCCCTCGTCTGCGCAACCTCTCGGAACGCAAACTGCATCTGCCCAGAGGCATGGTCGCACCAGCGGGGCTGGCAGCCATCGCCGCCAACGAGGTGTCCATCAAGGCGATTCGCGATAGCTGGGACGGACTGCTGCGTGTCGTCGCATCGATTCATGCTGGCCGCGTGAGCGCGATAGTCGCTTTACAGCGGTTCGGAAGCGCGGCACAGGGCCATCCTGTGCACCGGGCGGCAGACCACCTCGGCAGGCTACTGCGCACGCTATTCCTGTGTGATTACTTCAGCAACGTGGAGTTTCGGCGCGAAATGCATACGTTGCTTAACCGGGGAGAATCGGTTCATCAGTTGCAGCGCGCGATCTACACCGGCAAGGTCGCGCCAGAGCGCGGACGGCGCCGCGATGAAATGATTGCGATATCCGGCTCGTTGACGCTGCTGACAAACGTGGTGATTGCGTGGAATACGCAGCGTATGCAGGCGACCCTTGACGGTTGGCGTAGCAAAGGTCAAGGCATTGGCGACGACTGGTTGCGCCGGCTGGGGCCGGCGCACTTCGCGCACGTAAATTTCCGGGGGATGATGAGCTTTCCGATCGAACGCTATCGGGAGATGCTGCTGGATGCGGCGCCGTGGCGGCGCACGGCCAGATTGTGAGGCGGGCCCACGAAGGAGCGGTGATGAACATGCGTTGAGGCCGCTATCTCCTAGCGGAATGAGATCGAACAGCGAGCCCGGAAGACGCACGTCTCGCCGCCGAGGCCACACGCCACTACGCAGCGTGCACGGGAACGGCGGGCGCATGAATCGCCAGATCTTGCTTCAAAGAGATGAGGTCCGGAAATTCGGGAGTCGAATACTTCATTGATTTTAAAAGACAAAATAGACCTAACCGCCAGATTTTGCACGAAAAGGACAATTACCCCGATTGCGGCGACGCTACGGTCGCTGCCATCCCCGCCGATGGCACGGGCCATCGCAGTTCGAGCGAAGGTAAGATGGTCAACGGGGTGATCTCATGGACGGCTTTGCAAGGAGTCTTGCGTTTCTCGTCGCTATAGACAGAGGTGGCGCCGCTTGTTCGGACAGGGTCCCGAGATTTTTAAGTGGAGCGTCCGGGGCGATCATGCTGCCGATTTGATCGCTGGCAGCGTCGCGAAGTATGCCTCATCGGGCGTCTGATCCGCCAGGCTCGAATGTGGACGTTTGCGGTTGTACAGATCAATGTATTGGCCAATGGAGCGCCGGGCGTGGCTGACCGACTCGTAGGCTCTCAAATAAATCTCTTCGTACTTGATGCTACGCCACACGCGCTCGACGAACACGTTGTCGCGCCAGGCGCCTTTGCCGTCCATCGACAGCCGGATGCCTCGGCCCAGCACCGCCTCGGTGAAGGCTCCCGCCGTGAACTGGCTACCCTATCGGTGTTCACGATATCGGGGTGCCCATAGCGGGCGAACGCCTCTTCCAGCGCCTCAACGGCATGCACGGCTTCCAGCGTGATCGTCACGCGGTGCGTGAGGATCTTGCGACTGGCCCAGTCCACCACCGCCGTCAGATACACGAAGCCGCGCGCCATGGGAACGTAGGTCGTGTCGAGTGCCCAGGCCTGGTTGGCCCGCTCGATCTTCGTGCCGCGCAGCAGATACGGCCAGACCTTGTGCTGCGCGTTGCGTCGACTCATGTTCGGCTTGCAGTACAGCGCCTCCACGCCCATGCGCTTCATGAGCGTGCGCACGTGGCGGCGGCCGACCTCGTGGCCTTCCCGGCGCAGCAGGCGCGCCAGCATCCGTGCACCGGCAAACGGGAACTCCAGATGCAGTTCGTCGATCCGGCGCATCAGCAGTTGATCGACTTCGCTGACGGGCCGCGCCCGGTAATATGCGCTCGATCTCGCGATGCCAACCAGCCGCGTCTGTCGCGAAACAGGCAACGCATGGCCACGGTCAATCATCGCTTTGCGCTCAGCAATCCCGCCTTGGTGAGCGCACCGCTTAAAAAATCATTTTCCAGGCTGAGTTGGCCGATCTTGGCGTGCAGGGTTTTCACGTCTACCGGTGGCTCGCTCGACACCGGGCCGGCCGCACCGAACACGTCGGCCGCGCGCTCCTGCAACTGCCGTTTCCATTCCGTGATCTGGTTCGGATGCACATCAAACTGCTGCGCCAGTTCGGCGAGCGTGCGCTCGCCCTTGACTGCCGCCAGGGCCACTTTCGCTTTGAACGCCGCTGAGTGCGTGCGTCGGGTTCGTTTCGTCATTTCCTCGGTTCCTTTGCCTGCATTATCGCTGGCTCAGGCCCCGGCCGTTCCACTTATCCCGCTGTCCGATTTTGCGTGGCCACCTCTGACTGCTACACGAACGGAATTCCGGCAATACGTCAGTATTCGCTACAGCGAGCGTCTGGCTGAAGGCGGCATTGAGCCTTCTGTCGGCAGCCGTGGCGACAGCTACGATAACGCGCTGGCAGAAACGATCAACGGTCTGTACAAGACTGAACTGATTCATCGGCGCACCCCGTGGAAAACGAGGGAATCCGTCGAACTGGAGACGCTGGAATGGGTGGCCTGGTATAACCATCATCGACTGATGGAACCGCTCGGCTATACCCCGCCTGCCGAAGCTGAGGCAAACTACTACAGGCAACTCAGAAATATCATTGATGTACCCGCATTAACTTAAACCAACCAGCCTCCACGATTCCCGGTGCGGTTCAGCGCTAGATCGCGGCACTAAGCATGGTCCACGTGCTAATCGCACCAGGAGGCGAAGCAAGCCGGTCGCCTTAGGCAGCCCAGCGGTAAGCGGGTCCGACACGAATACCGGGGCGAGCGTGGTTTCCTCGAAGCTAAAGCGAAGTGCCGTGCGGGGGCGTTTAACAAGCTAAAGCTCGCGGACAACGCTCTTGCATGTTGTCAGGGCTTCGCGTGACCGACGGTTGCTGCGTATTGAGTGCCTTTGGCCATGCATGCTTTATCGTATTCCTCCTGCGTCCCTCCGAATATTGCGGCCACAGATAGGATCAAAAATCCAGCGATGCATATCCTTTGCTTGCTTTGCAGATTCCCTAGTGCCCTTTCCAAGTCTTTCGACAGAACCGCATGAGCTTTGAGTAAACGCTCTCGCTCCAGATGGCAAAAATTAACCATCCAGAAATATCCTACGGAGAAGAATAGGACAAGCAGCGCGGTGATGAAGCGATGCTCGAAAGTTGCACAAAATAGATCGCTTCTGTGCGGACCGACTGAACTTACAAAGGCAAGGCCTTGAAGAATGGAAAATCCTGTGACTACGTTGCCTAACGTCCAAAATTCTTTGGCGAATTCAAGATCTTTCTTATCAATCTCATTCAAGGTTATCGGCCCCTCGGGTTGCGTTTGCATTGCAGTGCTCTCCCTGACCGCTGGTCCCCGTACTTTGAACGCAGATCGCGCCTCAAGACTCCAGGCAACTGACTAACGGCATTGCCATGAATTGTGGTACGCGATTTGGTTCGTATCAAGTTCTTCGCACATGGCAGGCGCTTATAGGCCCGCTGTGATTTAGGCGTTCCGTACGAAGCACTGCTGTCAAGAGTACGAATTTAAGTATGCCCCCTTGCAGCGAGGTGAGGGTGCAGGGTGACTCAAGCAGATTCGGCATTGCCAATAGATCTCGTCAGGACCGGTTGACCAGCTTCTTACCCCTCCAAATTGCTTACGGAGACAAGTGCAGAACCTGTATGTTTTTCCTAAACAAATTCGGAACCCACGATGTGTACCAGTTGCTGCATCGTTATTTTTTTTGTAAGCGAACCAAAGAAAGCGTTGAGAGTGTGCGGCTGCTAACACAATTCCGTACAACGGAAGCCATTTCCTCGTAAAAGCGATGGTAGGCATTTGTTTAAAACAATCCTTTCATCTATTCGTTTAGACAACAAGCCGATCATCTGTAATACGGCATCGTCAATCTGATGCCACTAAAACAAAGTCCACGCCGTGTCGCCGCTGACAATATGGAGAGAGAGATGAAGGCACGGGCCTATGCGGGAGTCACGTTGCTATGTCTGACAGCCTGTGCAAATGACAACAGACCGCAAGTCATCAACGGTGTAATCGCGGATTCCCCTTATGTCGCCGCAACTGCGGACATGCGCTTCGTGTTCGCGCGCCCAAAACCCTCACAGGCGGCATCGTCAGCGGTGGGCGCGCTCAGCAAGGCCAGTCCCCCCGACTGGGCAGATCCGAACTATACGATCTGTGCGGAACCAAGCCCGGATATCGCGAAAGCGCTCGCTGACGCTTTTACCGCAAGTGCCAATGTGACGGCCAATGGGCTAAAGGCATTGGGGGGGAGCGGTGCGAATGTTTCGGTAAACCCAGCGTTCTCTTCGGTGCAGAATTCCAGTCTCGCGGAACTGGGAAGGCGGCTCGCCACAACGCAACTACTACGAGACGGTGTGTACCGGCTCTGCGAGGCGTACTCGAATGGCGCCATTTCAGCTACGGAGTACGCGCTCGTTCTCAGTCGCTATGGCGATACGATGGTCACGCTACTGGCAATAGAGGCCGTGACGGGAATGTCCAACAATCAGCAGCCCGCATCGGCTGCCGCGGCGGCTTCGGCGCCCCCGGGGCAGAAGACCGATGCCGGCGGGGGCACCCCAGGGGGCAAACCACCCACGGCGGCGGGCGCGAGCTTTAAAAATCCCGATTCGACCATTGACACGCAGCGTGAAGCGGCCATCAAACGTATAAATTTTGCCTTTGACGACAGGGCATTTCCGGCCGCCTTGAAAGTTGCCGACAAACCACCCTCAGGAACAGCGGGCGCCTCTCACGCAACGCCTTCAGTTGCCGCAAGCGCAGCAAACGAAAATGGCGCTGACGCAGACAAGGTAGCAATGGCAAATGCCGTAATCACAATACAGGAAAACTATCTAAAGCAGTCGGCTTACGCTCCTCTAATCACACTCTGTGCAAAAACCCTTACAGCAAACGGAACCCAGAAATCGCCCGAAAATTCGATGGAAAAAGATTGCACCGACGTTCTTCACGAATACATCTTGGTACAGTCGTCCAGGCTCTCCAGTGAAACGGACGCAATCAAGAAAGGAAGTACGGACAAACCTGCCTCGGAAGTCGCCGCCGCGAAAACAGCTGGGAAACGGTAAAGCGTCTCTGGCAGCAATCGAAAGCGCTGCATGCCATCATCCCGACTCGGACGTTCATCATGGATCATCCGTCGGAAAGCGACCGTGAAAAGCGGGATCTCATTGGGGTGATCCATGGCATAGGGGGCAGGTCAGAGCGGCTGCGGTACGTGGTAGATGTCGTACATAGAACGTGGAAGCGAGACGGTAAGCCCGAACCGATCGTCTATTGCCCGGAGATGGGATTCTCCATGGCTTCGTTTGACGATCCCTGCGAGATCACGAAGCGACTTCTCAACGCTATCGATACGATTTGCGAGCAACACGCGGAGATCGGGAAGATCATTTTGGTCGGATATAGCTTTGGTTCATTAATCGTTTGAAAGGCATATGTTTATGCCTGCGGCGAGTCCACTGATGCCAAGAAAGTCGACCGGATCGTGCTTCTTGCGGGCATGAACCGGGGATGGCACATCTCTGCTCATCTCTCATTGCCGACGCTCGTCCAACGGCTAACTGGTGTGGCAATTGGAAACGCCATCATGGCTGTCACTCTGGGACGCAAGGTTCCACTGATTTTCCGGGTTCATCGCGGTGCGCCATTTCTCACGTTGCTTCGCCACCAGTGGATGGCAATGCGCAGACGCGCTGGTCTGGAGGCCGCAGGGTCCGCCATTGCGAAACAACTACTGGGGACGATCGTCGACATCGTGTCGCCGGGAGACAATATCGATCTCGTTGCCGGTCAGGACTTCTACTACCTGGATGTGCCCAAGTCAGGTCACGTCAACGTGCTCGAAGCGAATGACAGCCCTGCCGACATGCGTCGGCACCACATCATCGCTCGCGCCCTGACTGCGACGCTAAAACAACTCGAACGGCTTTCTATCCTACCGAGTGCCCCCAATCTGCAAGCGATCGACGACACAGTTACCGATGTCGTGTTCGCCATTCACGGCATCCGCGATGAAGGCTACTAGACGCAAAAAATCGCACGCCGCGTGGTGGCACTCACACGCGAGCGAAACCGCACGCATGACAGGCGGTCAGGGACAATGACGCAGAACGCCGATGAAGCGGAAAATATCGACGGGCAGCGTGAATCTGCAGAATCGGTTGCACGCCGCTTCGTGAAGACGGAAACGAGCCTCTGTCGCCCTGAACAACAGAGGCTTTGATAGTGGTTTGCCACGGTTGCCGCGGATTGGCGGAATTGCCTCGACCAGCGCTTGAAGTCGAGTGACGTCGTTGCGGTTGGCGCCGGTCAGAATCACCGCGAGCGGGACGCCCTGCGCTTCGGTGATGAGATGGTGCTTTGAACCGGGTCGCGCGCGGTCTGTGGGATTCGGTCCTGTTTTTGACTTGAGCCCACAGCGCGGATTGAAGAGGAATCGACGATGACGCGAGACCAGTCGATTTGGTCGGCTGCGCGCAATCGCGCAAGCAGCACCTCTGTGCAACTGCTCCCAGACGCCAGCGGCTCGCCAGTCACGTAGGCGACGCCAGCAACTCATGCCGCTGCCGCAACCCATCTCTCGCGGTAGCAGGTCCCAACGCAGGCCTGTCTGCAAGACGAAGAGAATTCCGGTGAGCATCGCACGATTGTCGAGCGGCTTGCGCCCCGGATAACGGGTTCGCCGTAGTTTGGGAGGGGGCAGCAACGGTTCGATGAGTGCCCACAGTTCGTCGTCGAGTATCGGCTTGGCCATGTCCTTTTCGTCGTCGAAACAATGAAAAGGTTAGCAGCATTCATCGAGGGTTAACAGCCCTTCGTTCTTTTTGTTAAGGGTTCTAAATGGGTTGAAACGGCGCGATTTTTGCGTTCCGAATAAGCCGATCTACGCGGGGAGAGCGCAGAATTCTCTCTGCAGGTGCTTCTCGTGTCGACGATTTCCGAACGACCCGCCCCAAGAGCAAGCCGCGGCGCGAGTCAGCTATACACGCCTCTCTGTGTATTTCTTTGCCTATTGCTTTCGGGCAGAGCGGGCCGTCGCGCGCCAAGAACAGGGATAGCCACGCCGGCGGTCACAGGCTCACACTACCTGTTTGCATAGGTCATGCTGTACCGAAGCGTATGTGCGCAAGCCCACATAACGGCAGCGCCAAAAGATACAAGTTATGCGGGTTTTTTATATCTTGAGATAAAAGCGCGCGCTGCGCTCCATCCGCTGGAGGCGCGTCACGTGGAGGTCCCTGCTCAAACTGCTCTAAGGCGACAGTGTTGCATACGCAACAGGAACAAGAGCCTGAACTGGCCAACTTTCCTCAACAAACGAGTCGGCGGATCCGACTTCCGAGGGCACAATCGCAGACTTGTTCGCGAAGGGGAGCGATGGTACACACGGGAAGGTCATTGGCAATGCAGATCGTTAATACCGTTCATTTGTCTGCGAACCGGATCTGAGCTGCGTGCGTCAGAGTTTAATGGTCGACCCAACGAACTTGACGCAAGGGCTCGCGGTGTCGGCAGGGCGGCTTTCTTGTTCGTCAGTTGTTGTGATGCCCAGTCCGGTCTCGGTCCGCTCCCGCGGACGCGTCGCCCGGCGCAGCGAGGCCGGTTGTTGCCGCCTACTTCACCACGAGCGAACCAAGCGCCCGAATCCGAATGCGATTCTTCGCTTGTTTAATGGGTTGCGGGCCGGGCGGCGTGGTGAACACCAAGGGTCCCATGAAATTGGTTTCATTTGTTAGCCCTGTCGCCGGAACATTACGTTTCGACCGGCAGGGGTTTAGACGGATCAAAACGCCGACCGCTCTGCCAATTCGATGGCCAAGGAGGATTTCACGATGTCGAAACCGCAACCTGAAGAGGTTAGGATCGCACTGGTGATGAACGGCGGTGTGAGTCTGGCAGTATGGATGGGGGGAGTGACAACCGAAATCTATCGCCTCGTCACGCAGTCACATCCGGTCTATCGAGATATTCTCGAGCTGACTAACTCGGTCGCGAAGGTCGACGTGATCAGCGGCACGAGCGCGGGCGGCGTCAACGGTGCCGCGCTGGTCATCGCGCTGCTGTATGGTGGTGAGTTCGAATCGCTTCGAGAAGTCTGGATGGAGACGGGCGCGCTCGAGAGCTTGCTGAGTTCGCCGGTCGGCCCGAGTTGCGGGGCGCTTTTGCGGGGCGAGCAGTTCTTCTTCCCCCACATTGTTTCGGCGTTTGACGGCTTGGCTTGCGAGGCCTCACCACTCGAGGCGCCATATACGGACTCGATTGACCTTCAACTCACGACTACGTTGCTCACCGGACGCCGCGTGCAGACCGTCGACTCTTTGGGAACCAAGGTCGAGGACGTCGACTATCGAGGGCATTTCCGTTTCCGGCGCACTGACACTGCCGACGATTTCAAAGACAAGGACAAGGTGCTTGCCGCGCTGAGTCGTGCGGCTCGGTCAACGGCATCGTTTCCGTTTGCCTTTGAGCCGTCGCAGATCGACGCAGGCGCAGATGCCCATCTTTTCGACGCGCTAGACAATCCGCTTGTCGAGAAGCGCCATGTTGTCGACGGCGGCATTCTCAATAACAAACCGATCCGAGGGGCATTGAAGGCTATCTTCAACATGTCACGAGAGCGTGGCGTGCGCCGAGTGCTGGCCTATATCAATCCAGACCCTGGCGACGGACCGCGGCCGGAATCCATGGCCGATGTCCCTTCGCTCTACAGCGTGCTCGGTGCCAGTCTTTTCGGTATCCCACAGTCGCAGAGCATCGCGGACCAGTTGCAGGAAATCGCAGATCACAACCGAGAAGTAGGGCTGCGCCGTGATAATGTGCTCAACGTCGTGGCAGCTTCAGCGAATCACCTCTCGCTGGCGAGACAGTTGTTCGCTGTCTATCGTAAGCGCCGCATCACGAATACGTGCCAACTCTTCATTCTCGACATGTTGCCCGTCGTAACATCGGCGGAGCCGGGGGCGCACACGCCTTCGGTAAGCGACGTCTGCCAGACGCTCGGCGCCGCCGCAAATGGTGACCGCGAAAAGGAGGGGCATTGCCCGGGTGACGGATCACCAGCGCATGCATTACGCATTCCGGAATTGCAGGACGCGCTCGCTGTGCTGGGCAAACAAGGCGCCGCGACCATCAAGCTGACTTTTGAGAGCATTGAGTGGGACGCCTGGATTCCAACGAAGTGGCCGGACTATTGCGACGAGGCGAACCGGTGCGACGCGCACTGGGAGTGGGGGCTGTTTCCCGTAGAATTCTCGGCGCGTGTCATGCTCGACTTGCTGCGCCTCACGCAGCGCCTTGCCGACATCAGGGACTCGCTCAACGCACTGGCGGAATGCGACGAAGACATATCCGGCGGTGTGGACGAGGCATCCGTTGCTTCCGACGGCATCGGCAACAAAATACGAGGGCTCGCGTGGTGGCGTCCGGGCGCGAAACTCGAGGCGGAGTTGAAGCGAAGAACCGACTGGGAAGACAGAGGTTGCGGAAGATGTGACGCTGCAGACTCCGAAGCATCCTCGCTTGCAAGGCTCTGGCGGCGCGCTTACGCGACGATTCGCGCGCTCGAGCGGCAGAAGGCGCGGGAGCAATCGAAGTGGGAAGCGCGCGCGGTCGAATTTCTCTGCGGAATCAGGCGCCAGCTCGACGAGCAAGCCAAAGCGCTCAGAGATAAAAGGGTGAAGGCAGCGCAAGCGGGCGTGCAGTTCACCTACGTCGCCGATCCTGATGTCTTCCGAGCAATGCTCGCTTTTCTTAACACTGCCGATCGTCGTCGCGCCTGCGCGCGTCTCGCGAGTCGCATGGCGGTGGTGGTGTGCAAGACGTGCAGGGAAGCGCGGGAACTCATCGACGACTTTGATCGACTGGGTTTTCCCGGACTGGGATGTCTTCGTCGCAAGCCGGGCGAGACCGCAGGTCATTCAAAGCGGGACGAACTTAACGGTCTCATGCGCAAGCAGCTTGACGACCTCGTGCAACTTGTTGAGTTCTTTGAAGAGAAGAAGCGGCCGGGCGAACCGGATGCAGAGTCCGCTTCGACACAGCCGGAGTGCTCGCGCAAAGACAGGGCGCGGTGGTCTCCTGCGCATGCGATCCTGTACAGGCTCCTACAGCTTGAAGTCATCCAGTATTCGTTTAATCAGCGCGACGAACTCACCGACGACACGCTTGTCGAACTGGTGCAGATCAGCGGTAATTCAGTGGGTCCACTAGGCAATTCGAAGACGCGCTCTCAAGCTCGTGAGAAGCTCCTAGGAATACAAGTCGCACACTTCGCCGCCTTCTACAAGCAATCCTGGCGGGTCAACGATTGGACCTTCGGCCGCCTCGACGGGGCCGAGCGCCTCGTCAAGCTCCTATTGAATCCCGAGCGGCTTCAATCGGCATTCGCAAGTCCGCAGGCCGCGGCGAGCAAGATCGAAGGGATTGCGAAAAGCAGCGTGCCGGCTGGCCCTCTGCGCGAATATCTTGACTCCCTTTGGAGCGATCGAAATTATTACGTAGGACTTTGCGCGGAATTGAGTTTCCTCGATAACAACAGACTGCCGCTTCCCGACGAGCTTCCGCTGTGTGCGGAGGTGATCACGATCAGGCTACATCTTGGCATCCTGCGAGAAGAGCTGCCGAAACTCGTTATGGCGATCGAGGCGGATCAAAGCGACGGGTCGGACGCCAGCGAGTTCAGCAGCGCGCTAGTCAAGCTGCTCGGTAATTCAGAGTCGCCAATCCGCTTCTCGCCAGATGAAGCGGCGCAAGCGTACGCGAATGGGCTGATTTCAGGCGAGCGGCTCGCCGGCCAGGCGGGCTCGGATCTTTTCACGCGCACACTTGCGCATATCGTCGCCGCAAGCCAGCGCACGCTCGCGTCCGCATCGGCGAAGCTGGGGCCGATCAGCGCATTGTCGGCGTCAGTGCGCGTGCCCATCCTCGGCTTTTATCTGACGGCTCGCGGACTCACGCGGCAGTCACGAACTAGCGCAGCACTCAATGGTGCGCTGCTTGTCACTGGCTTCGTGCTGGTCTGCCTGCAGTTCCTGTGGCTGCCGCTCACGTCGCCTCGACCGACTGCGACAGCCACAAGCGGTATGGTCTCCGCAGCGCTCGCCACTACAGTGAAGGCCGACCCGGTCATCATGCCACACCTTCTTGTGACGGTTGGTTGGCTGCTGTTCGCGTATGGACTCATTTTGTCGATTTTGCGTTCGCGGATGGTGGCGGTGTTAGGCATTCTGGCCGTCATAACCTCATTGGCGCTGGCTCCGCGTATCATCCCGGTCAGCCTGCAGGTCAACTTAATTTTCGTCTGCGCACTGCTCGTTCTGGCGTACATTGCCACCATTGTGGTCTGGCTGCAGATACCTATTGGATTCGTCGTGATTCTCGCGGCAGGAATCGCGGGAACCGGGGAAGCCGACTGCCTTGGGACGGATGCGTTCTGGCACCGCGGCTTCCGCGGCGGCTGCTTCGAGTCATGGCTCTCGTCGCCTTCGGTCTGGCTGAGCCTCGTTATCATCCTGGCGCTATCCATCGCGGTGATTGACCTAGCCGCCGTGCGGAGGTTCTCGCAGCACTAGACGCTGGCGCTCGTCGCAAGCGGGCGCGATCAGGGGAACGGCACTTTCCGGTGCAGTCCCGGTTGCGTCGCCTTGCATCTACGGTGTTACGTACGGTGGCGCACTGATCACTCTCTTTGCGAGTGACGAGAATGGGACGGCTACGAACTTCCCTTGCGGCGGTGATCCAGTCGGAAACGCGAAGAGGTCTGGCGCCTGTTACGTTGGATTTTGCAGGAAGCATCCGATAAAAGTTTGGGCGCCAGCGCGCTTTGGTCTCGGCTTCGGGTGGGTGCAAGGAGCGTCTCTTTTGAGATCGCGACGACCGAACATGATTCCCAATGCCTCAATTGAGGCGCCCTGCGTATATCGGCATTCAACTAGGTGGCGCAACCTGTTACACCGCCAGACGAGCGGCAGTTCCGGTTTCCAGTTCACTGAATCGGTTTCCATATGTCGACGCAACGGAAAAAGGAGATGAAATGGAAGCCGTACATCAGCCGACTACACCTTTAGATGGCACTGCCGCTGCTACCTCTGATGAACAACGGACGAACGGGGGCGGTCAAGTTGACACACCGGCACTACACGCTGCTACCGACTCGACTCGGATGGATCTCGGCGCTGCCATTCAAGCAGTCGAGCAGGCGATCCGAGCTGCTGATAATGTTGGTGCAGATTGCCGGGTGCTACTCACAGCAGTGCGCGCGCTTTTGGCCAGAATTCAGGCACGCAATCCGCGGCGTGCGTATGAAGTCATCGTGCTTCTCGATGGAGTCGTTACAGTCGCCGTCCGCGATGCGGATGTAGGAAAGGCGAGGGCCCTTTACGACGAAGCCTATGCGGCATTCGCCCAGAGCGCCGGGAGCGGAAATCAGATTTACTTCTTCTTGGGTGCGCTTATCGGCGCCATGGCAATATTCGGGTTGACGATTTGTGCCGTCGTGCTCAAGACGGCAGCAACGACCGAGCGCTTCCTGGATCTTCTTGCGAATGCGAATATCATAATTGGCATCTGCTTTTTTGCTGTTGTCGGGAGCCTTACCAGTATTCTCCTCAGACTGCGCAAGATCGATCTAGTCGAGGAAGATGACACGTTCATGGTTGCCCTGACAGGTGCCCTCCAACCTGTTGTTGCGACGGGTTTCATGTGCATCGTTTACGTGATCATTGCCACGCCGCTGATCCCGCTGAACGCAACCGGTGGTATGAAAACAGGAATCCCGTTTGCGGCGGCCTTCCTCTGCGGGTTCAGTGAGAAGTTTGCTCCGGCTTTGCTGGATCGCGTCAGCACTGTGCTCGGCACAACTAGCGAGCGTCTTGGCGTGAAATAGGGCGTGTTCGAATACTAACGACGCAAGCGTTGGCGTAACGAACTTACTAGCATGTTGCTGGGGCGTTGTAGTTAAAATGCGTACCCTCGTTTTTGGACATGAGCGGAGGTGCGGCAGTGATCCGCGAAAAGCTCCTGTTCCACCAACACGCGGGAACTGCTATGGCTTGCCGTTTCATCCTCGCATTGAGGATTCTGTCTTCGATTCGATCCGCGCAAATCGAATTTTTGCGTTCACGGCGGCAGGAGCAGGGGCGAGTCATTGGTTTGCGTAATTTTGTTCCCTTTGCAGCACCGCAGATGGCGCCGCATACAAATATCGGGAACAAAATTACCTCGAGATATTTGCAAAAAATATCTCCTTCGACAGGCGATTGAAGTAATTTTGTAGGTTTCCGGACGCCTCGGCACGGATTCCCGGATTGATTGGCGGAAGTGCGCTTGCAAAGCTGGTTCGCGGTCAATCAATGGCATCTTGGATGCACCCGAAAGCTAGCGCTTGGTCGCTCGCCTATGCGGTGAGAACAAAATTGTGCAACTGAACGAATGCGATGTCATCTTCCATCACGCCAGGAATCCTCTATTTAACATAAAAGAAATTGTCAACCTAATTAATATGTAGTGCGAATTAAATAACATGGGAAGTACTAACATCAAAGAGGGACGTAGCCGTGCCTTGATTGCTAGGAATGTGTAGATCTACGGCGGCGGCAAGCGCCTTTGTCGGCGCAGGGGCTCGGTGTCGTGTTGTCAAGAGCGACGACTTCACGCAATCGAAGTCTACCGTAATCGATCGACACGATTACGTGTCAAAGACCCGCGCCTTTGAGAAGCTTCGACGGCAAAATGTTTAGGGCCTCAGCAATTCGAATGAGGTTCAGGACGGATAGATTGCGTTCCCCTCGCTCGATTCGCCCCATATGACTGCGGTCGATTCCTGTCGCGTGAGCAAGGGCCTCCTGTGAGACGCCAAATTCCTGTCGGCGAGCGCGAACCGTCGCGCCTATGGCGCTCAGGTGTCCCGCGTCGTCCATTTTGACCGATACCCTTTGCATCCCGTGATGGTCGCGGTATGATGGTCGTTTGGCCACGGCATTTACGACCCATTTTGGGGTGACGTGGGTCTTTTAATCTGCTGGGCATGGTTCTAGTTTGCAGGCGGAAACTGTCTTCCCAGGTTGCACGGCGAACAGTTCGTTGGTAACGAAAGCATTCGAGGTAGTGGTTGTATGTTTGTGACGAGTGAAAAGAACCGGTTGCCGCCGTATGCATTGCCGTTCGGCGAGCCCGAAGGCGCGACCGCGTGGACGGCGATCGAGCAGCTGATTCCACGGGACGTGCTGATCCTGCGGGTGTCGCCGGCTCGCTCGCGGGTCGTCCCGTCGATTGTGATGCTCGATCTGTCCACCACGGCGCCGCACCTGGAGCAGTTCGTCGGCGGGGACGTTGTGCTGCGGGGCGCCGCCGTGCTGAGCACAAAGTTCGCACGCGAAGTTGACCGCTGGACGCTCGATCCGTTGAGCGAGATCCGGGTGGGGGTTACCGAGTCCGAACGGTACAGCCAGGGCGAGCGGCTGGTGACGGTGACCCGGTTCACGACCGCGGCGGGGCGCACGTTCTCCGTGCCGGTTGCACTGGCAACGCGCCCGGCGCGCGGCAGGCGGCTCTGGCGCGCGAAGGCGCCAGCGACACAGGCCCGTTCCTGACGCAGACTCGCGGTGGTTGCGTATCCGGAGTTGGGGCCGGCTTTGCCCATTGAGGAGCCGGACACGCGCCCGCGGCGACGGGGCACCCTTGTGCTGTATCTCGATTTCGACGGTGTGCTTCGCCCGGGGGGGCTTCTGGCGCCGTCCTGGCGCCGGACCGTATATCGCGAGCCCGCCGGGTCATGCGCTGTTTGAAAGTGCAGCGCTGCTTTTGCGCTGCCTCGAGCCGTACCCTGAGCTGCGCATCGCCGCGTGGGGTGCAGGTCTTGGGCGACGTATGACGACGGCGGCCCGAGGCATGGCTCGCGCTCGACGACGATGCTGGCTGGCCTGCGGTGCGTCGGGCTTGGGGCACCGATCCCGTGCCGGGTATCAGTGCGCTGGCGGTCCTCGCGAAACTGCAGGTGCGGCTTGCCGCATCGGACCAGTTGGAAGCGGGCTGGCCGTGATAATCCGCCTTATCACGGCAAGGCCACACGCGGCAACGGCGGGAGAATGGATGTTGGCTTGTCCCTGGACACCTGATGCAAGTGACCGATTTTCGACCGGCAGACGTAACCGCCACGACACCTCCTGAAATCGAGGCGACGAGCCACCCGGTGCTGTTTCTGGATTTCGACGGCGTCCTGCATGCCTGCGATGAGCTGGCGCTCGACGACAACTTCCGCCTGATAGAGAACCCGAACCTCTTCATGTGGTGCCCGGTCCTTGAGCGGATACTTGCGCCCTTTCCTGAGGTGCGGGTTGTGGTCAGCTCGGACTGGCGAAGACGGTTTGACGATGCCGCCCTGATCGAGCTGCTGGGTCCGCTCGGCGCGCGGTTTGCCGGTGTCGTGGAGGGGTATGGCCCGACACGGGCTGCGGAAATCCTGGCGGAAGTGCAGCGCAGGTCGATCGCCCTCTGGCTTGCCCTGGACGATCATCCGAGCGTTGTCGACGCCCGACACGGGCTGCGGAAATCCTGGCGGAAGTGCAGCGCAGGTCGATCGCCCTCTGGCTCGCCCTGGACGATCATCCGAGCGTTGCCGATGCGGCGCGGGAGGATCCCCGCTTCATCGTCTGCTCCGGACGTACCGGCGTGGCCTCAACCGGCGTGCAGCAGGCACTTCGGCAGGCGCTGGAAGGGCTCCAGGAGGGTGGCGTCCCCCTGCACCCGCAAGGACGGGCCGGCAGATGATATTTACCGGTTATGCATGAGCGGGGCAGGATCATGCCGCTGCCGGAGGTGGCGGCTGGTGCAGACGGGCTGGGGAAGAAGGCGAAAAAAACCATTTTCTCCATCGGGCGGGTGGTCATACGGCTGCCGCTGCGCGCGATGACGCGCCCGGGGACAGCAAGAGAGAGAGAGAAGCGCGGGACATGACGGATACAGGCTTTCACGGTGCGTTGCGCTGGCCACTGCCAGATGAACAGCAAGGTGGCTCGAACAACCGGTTTTTCATCGACACGGAATTCACCGATTTCCGGCAATGCCAGCTCATCAGTCTCGCGATCGTCGGCGAGAACGGGGACGAGTTCTATGGCGAGCGGACCGACTTCGATCCGGCGCTGTGCAGCGACTTTGTCCGCGCGGTGGTGCTGCCGCAGCTCGGCCAGTTCGAGGGGCGCGCGATGCCGTTCGCCGCGCTGCGCGAGGCACTGCGTGGATGGCTCGTGAGCGTGCCGCGCGACACCGGGCCGGTGCTCTGCTACGACTACGAGACGGACCTGAACCTGTTCCGGTTCCTGATGGGCGGCCCGCTGCCGGGCGGCTGGCGGATCGAGAACATCGCGGGCCAGCGCGACCGGACGCGCCTCGCCGCCTACTACGCCCGCCATGGCGGTGAGCACCATGCGCTGCATGATGCGAGGGCCAATGCCTATGCCTGCGCCGGTTGAATGCGGAATGTCCGCGCGGGAACGATCCTCCGGTCGTTCGGGGCCTGGCGGATGCGTCCTTTCCCTGAAAGGACCGCAGGAATGACGGGGAGGCCGCGATGACCGGGGCGCGTGAGTGGATACCGCCATCGCTTGCACCGCAGTTCGCGCAGCGCCTGCGTGACCGCCGGAAAGCGTCAGGGATGACGCAGCCCGAACTCGCGCGCAAGGCGGGCGTGGCGAAATCGACCTATCTGCACTGGGAGAGGGGCCTGGTACCCGACAGCATTGCCGCCGCGACGGTGAACGCGCTGGAAGCGGCCCTGCAGGTGCCGAAAGGATGGCTGCTCAGCCATGAGACTGAGCCGTTGCCGGGCATCGTGTTTCACGCAGCGAACACCGCGGCCCGCGGAGGCGCGGAGGATCGAGAAGCGCGAGTTCCCCCGTCCCGTTGCCGGGACATCGGCCTGCACGCACGGCGGCTGCGCGTGGAACTTGGCCTGTCGGTCGCGGAAGTGGCGCGCGCCAGCCATGTATCCCGCCCCACGCTCGTGCAGTGGGAGCGGGGAGTGTTTCCGAAGGCATTGACGGCGTGGCGTCTTCGCGCCTGGGAGCAGGCACTGCTGCTTGCGCCGGGGCAACTGCTGGCACCTCCGGTGTCGCATCCCCGTGTCCGTGACGGTCGGTGGCGCGTGGTTATCGAAGCGGACATGCTCGAAGCTGCAATCCGGAGTGTCGCGGCATGCCTGGCGACCCGGGGACGCAGTCTGCTCAGGCCAGATCAGACGCTGGATGCGAGAGCCCGGCGGGATGCCGACCTGCTGGCCCACCGCTATGGGATTGGCGCGCATCGGTGGCCCCTGGTCGACGTGGCCATCTCATACGGGATGGATCCGTCGCACGCGCGCCACACTGTCACGCGCATGATTGAGCGGGCGACAGGGTTTGAGTTTGCGATTCCGGTGCTGGACTCCATCGTCAACGCGGGCGCGGCGGCCTCCTTGTCCTCGACTGCTGCCGCCGGTGACCGCATGCGTGACCTGCTGGGCCCGTCCCTGAGTCTGGAGCGCGCCGAGGCGTTTGCTGCCGAGATCCTGTCCCGGCGAATCAATGACGCTGATGTCCCTGTGGCTGTGGCCGACCAGCGAGCCGGGATCTGGCAAGAGGAGAGCGCGAAAGCCGTTCAGGACGACAACACGGACGTGGAACAACATGCGCTGAACGAGAATCTTGATGAGAGGACTGCTGATGAACAGGCCGCGCAGCGAAGACGACAGGGATGCTGGCAATGAGGGGGCCTCAAGGCTGCAAGCCGCCAGACAGGCTGTATTCGACGCGTGTGACTGGCTGACAGCGGAGCAGGTGGACAGGCTCGCCTGCCCGGATGCTGATACCCAGCCTCTCCTGGCAGAGCGCTGGAAACAGGAGGGGCGGCTCTTTTCCGTCCGGCGCGGGCAAGGCGAATACTTTCCGTCCTACGGGCTCGATCCTGAGCGGCAGTACCGACCGTTGGCCGCCCTTGCGAGGGTCCTGCACGTGTTTGGTGAGACGAAAGATGGCTGGCGGCTCGCATTCTGGTTTGCGTCGGTCAACAGCTGGCTCGACGGCAGACGCCCGCTTGACCTGCTGGCCGCGGAGCCCGAGCGTGTGATTGCCGCTGCGCACGAAGAGGCGCGCGGCGTGCGGCACGGCTAGCCGCGACAGCAATGCCGGAAAGGGAGAAAGAGGACAGTGCGCGAAGAGTTGTCGAGAATCCTGCGGGAACGATACCCGCTCATTTTTGCAGTTGATCTGGCAGTCGCCGACACGCCGGACGCCATGCCATCGGTATTCTCGCTGTGGGGATTCGAGTGCGGAGATGGCTGGTTTGATCTGATTGACGTGTTGAGCGCGCGACTGCAACTCGCGACAAGGCATGGCGCACCGCAGGTCGTCGTGAGGCAGGTCAAGGAAAAGTTCGGGACGTTGCGCTTCAATGCCTCCGGCGCCGACGAGCGACAACGCGGCATGATTGAACTCGCCGAGATGATGAGCGGACGGCTGTGCGAAACATGCGGCAATCCAGGACAGACGATCGAGGCGGGGTGGATGCGAACCCGATGCCCTGTCCACGGAGGAAAAAGCTGACAAGTTACATCGAGCATGTGGTGGGGCGGTCTGCAAGGTCTTGGGGAAAATACTTGGGGAAAATGGTTATGCAGGGTCGTCCTATCGCATGTCATTGAGGCGGGGCGGGGGGGGCAGATCTCCCCGAACTTGTGAAGTTTCGCCTGCCGCGTGAGCCGGATGAGTGTGCGCAAACCCGGTTCGATTCCGGAGGGGTGATATAAATGGGTGTAAATGGGTGCGCAATTGGCTCATGCTCCAACTCGAGGCCCCGCAAATCACGCTCGAGATCCCAAGCGCTATTGCCCGGATCGACGACTTCAACTTGCTGCAAGACAGATTGGCCACGCCCCGCGAAGACCTGTACAGGCCGTGGTGAGTCACGTCAGGAAGTCGCCGACGCTTCCAGCGTCTTTCGATGGAGCAGGGTGCTCGATATGTCCAGCGGAATTCGGCACTATCGAAACACGCTGGCGAACTACACCCCGATCCCATGCCGGATGCGCGGGACCCGTATGGGTCCGGTTGGCGCGTAACCGGCCGACCGGCACCGTATCGCCGACTGAAAGGATGCCGCAGTCCTCGCTCGATATGCGTTTCTCCGCGCCGTCTATGTACGAATCACGATATCAGACCATGGCATTCGCGTCAGACGCGAACCAGTCCCTTTTGTTTCTCTTAGGCATAACCTTCACGTGCCGCTGCGCGGCAAGGCAGATCACCGGAATCGCCGGAGCCATCATGACCGTAAGGAAGATCCACGGCATCACCATCCTGCCGCGCCGCGAACCCGTCCGGCCGGTCAACATCGATCTGTCTGGCCCGGAGGGGGAGCGGATCGTGCGCGCCGCAGTTCGGCGCGTCCTCGCGACCCATGCGAAGGTCATCAGGGCGCTCGCCGAACGTTAAATCGCAAGCGGGATGCACGAGCGCCGTCCTCGCGAATAGCTGGGAATTATGAGCGTCGAGATGGTCATTGGGCCGACGCCCCCTGGAACTGGCGTAACGGAAGCGCATCGATCCAGCAGGTCGCCGGACTCAATGTCCCCAACACCGCCGACGTGGTAGCCCGCATCGACAACGATAGCCCCGTCGCTTATCCACTCGCCAGGAATGAAATTGGGCTTCCCTATTGCGCCGACGACGAGTTGCGCACGCCGAACTTCAGCTTCAAGATTGACGGTCTTCGAATGGCACAACGTGATCGTCGCGTTCAGTATTGCTCTGCCGCTTACCAGCAGCTTCATCAACGCCACGGGCTGACGTGTTCGATGACCGATGGCTACGACTGCTACCAGAATGCTCTGGCCGAGCGGGTCAATGGCATTCTCAAGACAGAACTGCTTCTCCAGCGGCCAGCCGACCTGGAGCAGGCCACCGCGATGGTCAGGCAGTCCGTACAGATTTACAACCAGGAACGACCGCACCACTCGCTAAAATACAAAACGCCCGACGAAGTTCATCGAGCGTTTCTAGCTGCTATGTAGGTGTCAACCTAAGGCAGGACGGGTCAAGGATCTCATTGACCACCGTGAGCATCTGCGCGGCCAGGCCGTGCGTTTCGAGAAGATGGCGGAACCGCAGAATCGTGCTTTCGTCCGGCAAACGCGTCATACCTTCGTCCAGCCCCGCGAACTCACGGTACAGCGGCACGTCATAAAGCGCCTCTTCCATCGCCGGGTCCGAAAGCCCAAACCACTGCTGCATGAAGTGAATCTGCAGCATCGTCGCAACCGGAAACGGCGGCCTTCCAGTCTTACCTTTCGGATAGTGCGGTTCGATCAGCGCAATCAACCTCGACCATGGCACAACGCGCCTCATCTCATCGAGAAATTCCCGCTTGCGCGTGCGTTTCGTTGAAAGATCCAGGCCAAGACCGAGCTGTGTCATCGAGGAACTCCTTTAGTTCGCGTTCTTCCAGGATAGGACAACCAGACTTCAACGCCAGGACTTTTGCAGACCTTCCCTAGATGCTCGGTCGTGTGTATCGCACTAGCGAGACGAACTGCAATCGCAGCGCGAGGCGCAGGATCGGATAGTCTCCATCGCCTCGGTTCCCGTTATGCGTTGAAGCATGGTGGCGGAAACTTGCAATTAATTAATGTGAAAGTTAATATTGGTTAAAAGCTCTAGCTCGTCAAATTTGTCAGTGATCGCTATCCCGGAGTGCCCATATGCCTGAAAGCCCCGACACAAAAGGCTCGCGAGGGAGCTTGCCACTCACCGGCGCGAATGTCCGTGCTGCCGTAGTGGTAGAAGCTGCTCCAGTAGGCCGTCGGCCTGGCAGGCCTGTAGGTGGCGTGACCGGTGCTATGCAGAGGGCGCGTCTGCTTGATGTGGCACTCGTCCTCTTCGCGCGGCACGGAATACTCGATACGTCGCTGGCTGCAATCGCACGTGCGGCGGGTGTTACGCCAGCGATGGTGCACTATTATTTTAGGACGCGCGACCAGCTGCTCGACGTGTTGATTGATGAGCGTTTCGTCCCGCTTCGCGCCATGCTTGGCGGGGCGTTTGAGGACAATCCTGACGATCCGGTCTCGGCCATCACCGAACTTGCTAGGCGACTCGTGAATGTCGCGCGCGAGCATCCATGGTTTCCCACTTTGTGGGTGCGGGAAGTCATTAGCGAGGGCGGGATATTGCAGCAACGAATGCACGAGCGATTTGGTGACGAACACCAAAGGAAATCCCTCAAGTGCATTAGAAGGTGGCAAGAAGAAGGGCGCTTGAATGCAGATCTCGAACCTTCGCTTGTGTTTCTTTCTTTGCTCGGCTTGACTCTCCTTCCGCTTGCAACCTCGAAGATGTGGCGTAACGAGTCCCATAGGGCTAGCTTGACGCCGGACGACATCGCTCGACACGCAATTGCACTTCTAGTGCGAGGAATCCGCGCATGAGATGCTCTTCGAGCTTCGTAACTTTTGTGCGCGGATCAAGTGGAACAACGTGAAGTTCAGCTAGTGCGCGACTCAAACGCAGAGCGATGAATCAGAGTGGCAGGGTGCGACGGACGCGGTGATGTGCGTTGAGTACCGAACTTCGACATACGTACGGTTCGAGATGTTCGGGCTTGACTGGAAAGCAGAAAATCCTGCAGAGTAGCGACTTGAGCGCTCAAAGCGGCGTTCTTGGCCTTTTCCTCATCGAGTTGTTGGGCCAGTTGCTCCTCCACCGATAGGAGTCGCTTGTCGGCCACACTTTCGAGATATGCCCTTTGCGCAAAATGAGACGTGTGACCCAGCTTCTCGGCTAGTCCTTCCGTGATATCTTCGGGGGCGGTCGATAGCCCGTTTCGTTGCCGGAACTCGATGTCGGCGCGGGCCTCGCGCTTGGCGGTTCCACGCCGGATTGAATGTACCCCTGCACCGACAGGAAATCCTGCCGCCTTAAATACGCTGGAAAGGCGGGAAGAAAGCCCCGACCGTTTGAGGGGCGCCCCCGTGTTGCTAGCCAGGAAGACGCGGCGTCTTGCCACCTTTTCTGTAGCTCCAGCCTCTTTCATCAAGGCAACGCGTCCGTTTTCACCATTGATATAATCGGCGATTCTGTAGGTGAGTGCCCACGGCAACGAAAAAGTCAGTGAATGGCCGCCTTTCTGTACGACTGGCTCCACGTGAAAAATGGCAGCATGCCTGCGTTCAGCTTCCTTGATTCGCTCGGCAGAAAAATCGTCAATTGTCAGTCCAAGTACGGTCCCTGCTCGCCAGGCCATAGCGTCGATAACCCTGATGAGTAACTGATCTCTTTGCCATGCATGTGGGTTCTCGTTATCGGAAAGCCAGGTTTCTACATCGGCAATCTCGTCGGCCGTTGCCCAGTGCTGTCGTCGCCCCCTACGCGACCTCTCGCCAATTCCCTTGAACACGAGCGGGTGTTTATGCGAATCCGTGTACACCGCTGGAACCTGCGACGTGCCGACGCTCGGCAGAGAGGACCTGATACGGCATCCGATCCATCCAATCGTGTCCGGTGGCACCCTTCCAGTTTGCTGGCACCAGTCTAGATATGCGTAGGCAATACGCAGTTTCACGTTGGTCGTCTGCTTCGCGCGCATTGCGTTGCCACGAGAGTTCGATCTCCGCATCGTGGCGTCAAGCCAATGATTTCGGAATTTCTGAAGATGATTATCATCCAGATCAGATAATTCCAAGTGAAGTTTCGACATGGAGGTGTGCAGATCTTTTAAGGCATACAGGGCTGCATCCACAGCGGACTTTATCGCTGTTGCTGTCTTCTTGCTCCTTTCAGCCTCTCGCCTAATAAGATCCACATAGTCTGTTGGTTCTTTCATCAAGCGATGATCGCGGTCGCGAAAAGCCACCTTCTCAGTGCCGTCCGCGCGCTGAAAGCGGATCAGCGTGACATGCTCAACCGATCTCGTGAATATGCTGCTCGCCACGGATATCTCCTGAACGAAAACAACGACACGTACGGGGCCCCGGAGTCAAGTGGCACCTGAAATCCGTCGCAGTGCAAGCTACTCCTCGCTTGAAGAAGATCCCTCGTCTGTATCGCGCAGTCCCAATTTTCTGAGAAAAGAATCGAATCTGAGTTTATCCAGTTCCTCGATCTCTTTTTTTAGTTCCTCGATTTCTCTAGGCCAAATAGGCTTCAGATAGTATCTGAAAAGTCTGGAGAAGTTGAGCAATCTCAACGTATCGAGGAATTCAGCCGGAACTGGCTCCGATTTCAGAACGGATTCATATGCAGCTAGTGTGCTTTTGCGTCGCTGCGGGTTCGTGGTCTTATGCTTGCCTCTCATGGTTTGCCTCCATGGTCAAGAGAGAGATAAAGAACGGATCAGGTGAGCACAGCCGCCCCTGATCTTGCACATCTGATGCCGGTGCACACGGCGACCGAACGAATACGACCTTGTTTTTTGCCAATGACGAACTTGACATCAGCCAGTTAAGATCGCCTATGGAGTCGGGATGACAGTCAAGAATGACAGTCGACCAGCTCCCGAGCGATGCCGATTCGAGTGGGAGTGCGAAGGCTGGCTCAAGGTCAGACAAGTCTGCCTTCGAAAGTTGCAGGCATCCAACACACGGAAAGTCGGCGGTAGCTAGCGTGGAGACAGGGCATGCGCCCTTGAGCACAAATGTAGGTCTCATTGCGATATCTGACAGTGTGGCAGTTATACCCGGCAGCCTGGAATATCTCAGGTCTCTCGTAACCCATGTCACGGGGGCGCCGACACTTGCGACCATATCGTTGTGGACACGGACATGATCCGGTTCACGGCCGCCTAGAGAAAGTTCATCTAACATTTCATTCTGAAGACGGGTGTTCAACTCTGCAATCCGGCTTGCGCTGGATGAGATTATGATGACACTCCCTGAGTCATTTGCTACGCGAGACTGCGCAAGCAACTCCTCGATGGCATCCTCACAGCGGACAATTTCACTTGGAAGTTTGGAGCGAACCAAGTTCACGGCGGCGACGAAGGCAGTCGGGTCAGGTGGCCCTGCTTCGGACAGCGGCAAGTTGGATTCTCCGGACGGCGCCAATCGAATAACGGGAAACCTCCCGCACTTTGTAATTGCTTGGAACGGTTGGTGTTCGCGGCTTGCCAGCCGGCCCGTTCTTCTTCCCGCGAGAATTATTGAATTAGGTTCTGAAACGAGGTGGAGCAGCTTGTTTAGCGTAAGCAAATCCAGCGCGTGCGCGCGATGAACAACAATGATTTGTTTGCTTTCAACACCTTGTGACCGTTGGAGCAGTTGGGTCAATGGAATCTGTTGAACACCGGACTGCCATTCGATCAAGGTTGGGACAACGTGTCGTCCGTTTGGATATTGGGAAAAAAGCGTTTCCGACGCAACTTTTTCACTGACGGAATCCGTTTCCACTATGAGCAATGGCGCGACAGAAGCTCCCTCTGACACTTCGCCAGTCGGGCGTACGTTCTGAATCCGCAACACCAGAGCCAGGGATTCCATGATGATCGCGATACCTCGATTTACGTACCTGCGACCCGACGAGGTATCAAGCTCAACAAGCCGGGCAGATTCGACTGCGCATGCTATTCCTGCCAGTGCGGCTGGTCGGTCCTCCAGCCGCCTGCTTACTCTCTGGAACAGGATTCCCTCATCTAACGAATTGCAGCAAAGTTGACCGCTGAAATAGAAGGCGCTCTCGCATGCGGTAAGCATTCTCTCGCTCGCATACTCAGTCCGATTACTATCAGGACGCGAATTGATTTCTTTCCATGCTATCAGCGGAAACGCGTGATACGGGTTCGAAAGATTGAGGTGGGTCAGATGAGGAATCACTCGGTAGACACGCTGGAGGGCCGCACCCGAGAGCGACACCGCGCTCAGCCAATCGGTTACAGTCAACTCGCGCTTGTAGCGTCTCCATTCCAACGCGATGGAGTCTGCGATATCGACGGGTACGCCCGCTCTAATCAATTCCACAATGTCATATAGTTCGAGCGCGACGTAGAGATCATCCGCAAGCTTTCGCCAGATTTTTCTGGCGACGTTAGGAGCTAGGAGGCCGAAGCGTGGATGCATTGATAACAGATCGACAATCTGTTCGCCCGTCGGCATTACTGGAAGTGCTTGCGATGCGCGGATCTGTTGTGTGCCCGCGGGTGCGCGTTCCACCTGTCCGGCCACAGTCCATATTTCCCCCGAAACAGGCGGCCGAACAAGAGAATCGTAAGCAGCGATCACCGTGATCGTCCTCGCACGGCCCCGCATACGCAGACGAAATATCGCACCGCCTCCGCCCCCAATGTGTCGCACGCTCACAATGGTGCCGTTCATGACTAGTTCTCGGGCCCGAGCAGAACGTGTAGAAGGCCACCCGTATCCTCAAGATAGCTTAAGCGTTCCATCCGAGCCTTTAGAGAGGCGCGCTCAGAGACAAACTTCGAGTTGCTTGCCAGTAAGGCAATCACTACATTCTTCTGCGCCGCTCTCGAGCCGGACGATAAAATCTCATTGTCGGCAGACTTTATTCCTGATATAGCCATATCAAGTTCATCAAACAGTATCCTGATCGTCGCATTCGAGCTGACAGTAGAGCGTGCGATGCCGAGTTCAGCGCAGATCTTTTGGCGTGCAGCCTTCCCGAACTGATTAACTGGGACTTTTTCCGTTGGTGTCTCGCGTATCCATATTTGAAGGCGGGTTGCGTTTTCCTTACCTTTCGCCTTGGATGGCTGTGATTTCATTGCGGTCGCCTCCTTGTGTGCATTTGCTTCCTGAGGCTGACGACGTTGGCCGAGCTTGTGGGGGTGCTCCCTGTAGCACGGTCCCTCTCAAGCTGTTCGATCTTTTCTCGCGCGTACTTGCGAATTCGATCAAGCCGCTTCTCGGACTTCACTCGACGTTGCCTTTCCTCGTCGGCTTCAGTTCTAAAAATATCGATTTCAGATTCCTGGCGCACGATTGTTGCTTTTAAACTTTCAATTTCCCTCTCAAGCTTGCGGATTCTTCCACCGAAATCTAACTCTTCAAGTTGCCGCGATGCCTTCAGGCAAATCTCGCGCAGAAGATGTTTGACGCGAGTGTGGTTGTCCAGATTGTGCTTCTGAACCAGGGTGCTTCTCGCAAAGCGCTTGAGCTCGGATAGTCCGGGGTTCTTTTCGATGTCGGACGCGGTGTACAGACTCCCGTCCCAGCATGCGAATGACCGGATATCTCTAGGATAGTGGACGAGCATGGGATGGCCATCAGTGTCACGAGCCAGCTTGGCATCTGCCGTGAGCATCCAAGGTACGCCTTCGCGCGCCCAGCTCTGGAGCACAGCAATCTTCTTTTCGAGTATCGCCTCGACTCTTTTCTTCTGCTGGGCGGAGACGTGGTCGCTTTCTCTCATGATCTGTCAACTGTCGTGCTGTCTTCTTTGAGAAGGCGAAAATCGTCTAGAGCTGCGTTCCAATCGTTAATGACCTTCGCGATCACAGCGCGATTTCGCTCGGCTAAGGCCATTTCTTGCTTAATAATCAGATCCATTTCGGACGCGTGCGTGGTCGCTATTTTTCTGACTGCAGGAGGAAGCCGCTTGTCTTCTGACTGCGCAACGGAGCGATCTCGGTCTTGCTCGAAGATGAGAATGGTGGTGGTGGAGGTCAGGGAATGTATGCATCCTTGACATTTTTTTGGGCTGGCGTTCTCGGGACGGACGTTGCCGTCTTCATAACAATGGCTAGCCCCCCGCATGTGGCGCGCTTTTCCGGCCATGCAGTTTCCATTCTGTTTTTCAGAAAGTTCATATCCTCGTCTTGCCAGCTCTGACACAATCTTGTCTGCTTGCGCATCAACAGGTTTGGACTGGAATTCGACTGAGCGCGAAAGTTTCTTGATGACTTTGCTAATAATCATAGGAAACGCACCTCCGACGGGTTCGTCGCGAAGCAAACGTTCAACAAATTGCTTTAGAAGTGCTGATCGTTCAGATATCAGGATATTTTCAATATCCTTTGCATCCGCTTCCATCGCACGTAATGCTTGCTCGTGCCTATCTTTTGACTTCCGATGTGCCGGCTCCAGGTAGTAGGCGCGTAGTGATTCAATGCTGAGGTCCAACATATGATTTTGTAACGCTACGAGTTCAGGGAGATCGTAGCGTCGGACGAAAAGGCTAATGAACATTCGACGACAGGGTATCTGCCTGTTGGAGAAGATGCTTTCGTCGACGCCAGCGAGATCAAAAAAAAGATGCGAGTCGTCGCGCCAGTGAAATTGGTCCGATTTCGCCCTGAGGAACGACCCCTGCGAGAAGTTCCTATAGAAAAATAGGTGGTCGAGACGCCGTTTAGACAGGTCTATATGCGGTGTTATCGGAGCATCTGACAACGGGCGAAATCTCTGATGAATATCCTCGAGTAACTGTACGCAGTCAGCGACTAACTTTGTGCACCAGAATTTTGCATACTCTCGTGGTTGCTTTTCAATGTAGATGTCAATGGAATAAAGTCCATGTTCTGCATCGATCGAATTGACACATCCGAAGTACAATCCGTATGGAACATATCTTCCGATTACCTCGTTCGGTCGCCTCCCATGATTAATCATGCATAGAAAAGCCGACGCAAACATGATAGTCTTAACAATATCATTCAGTGTCACAAAGATGGGCTTTGACGTTTGAGTTTCTCGTGAAATGTTCTTGTTTTTTAGATTATCGATTTGAAGCGGAATTCCTGATTCTTGCAAGATGGAGTTTGCTTCGTCAAAGGGGAAGATGATGAAGCTGCGCTTATAGTTATTTTCGTTTTGAAATATAACTTTAGTGCGACAAATATCCAGAATTGCGAGAATTGGGGCTCGCCACTCATAAACGCAAGAAATAGCCTGAGAAAGCATCTTTACGGCTGCGTCAATTGGGAAGTTTGGCGTCGCGCGCGGAGAAGGTTCATCGCTTAGATCGAGGATCTCATCACCCTGATCGCGATCGGAAATTTCTGTTTTTTCCCGATTCAGACGTGTTTTTCTAATCTTCTCCACGCGCTTTACCTCCGTCGCGATATATAGAAACGGTGTAAAGTTTATGGAATCGATCCCATCTGGTTGGTTACTTAGTAGATTGAGAAAGCGGAGGGTTCGGTAGTGCTCGGCGTTGTTTCCATTTAGCCGCTTATTTTCAAGCTGACTTGGCTGGACTTCCTTCCCACTTTTTTTTGCCGTCTCAATTCTAAACCAGGTGGGGATATAAGCTGAATGTACCGGCAGCCCAATACATTTCTCTAGAGATCTCGGGTTAATACGGTGAACGGACTTACTTTCGGAGCTAGTAATTTGCAATCGGACTTTCGGATGCTTACGCATTGAATGCGATAACTCGCGCAAAGCACCTTCATAGTCTAGCGTTTGCCACCATCCGAAATTTCCGATTTGCTCGCTCAACTCCTTCGTGTTCGATCTTTCAATTTCGCATAAGGAATAGATAGCTTGCCGGTGCATCCACGAAAATATTCGAACGCACATTCGAATACCTTGACAAATATCGTTTTTCAGCACTCCACTTGATGTTTTTAGTAATTCATTAATTACAATCTTCACTGATTGAGTATGGTTCTGAAACGTGGTGAGTGGCTGGATTTCAGTGTCTATCCCATCGCCATTCCTACTTGAGATGTATTCGTCGTGAAGATTAAAAACCGCAATAATTGGGACATCCGACGCGTGGTGTGCAACATTCACCCGTACCTCGTGATCGTCCCACGCACTTAAGTACCGGGAATCCTTGGCTACGTTATCAAAGGGCGATGTGGGTGCCTTTAGGTGAACTGACCGGTCAGCATTAGTGGATGACGTTCGCCTCATCGGGGAACTCCGCTTCGAGAGAGTGAAGTTTTTGGGCGAACTGTCCGGCAGACAAGACGCGATAGAGAGATTCGCAGAACAAGATCCGCGGGAGATGGAATCGAACGAATCGCTCGTGGTTCGCGCTGATCAATTGACTGGTCGACCTTCTGTAGAAACGACGCTGGATAATAGTGTGCTTGAGTTCGTTTTCGCCGATGACGATAGGGTAGGAGCCGAATGAATTAATCCATCGGTCCGCAATGCACTCGATCTTGTCATCCTGGAGAGTGCTGGTTGGAAAGAGCAGGAGATTGTTCCTTTGGACGTCAGTGAGCTGTTTTTTGGTTAGCCTATTCTGCCTACCTGTGGAATACAATATGCAAGCCTCAAGTAATCGCATGAACCTGAGCATGTTGGCTTCACCAAGCAATCTAACGAGAGTTGTATTCAGATATTGACTCGTTACATCCGCACTAGAATGCGCCAAAAAATCTTGAGTTGAAAAAATGTTGCCGCCGGACGAAAGGTAATGTCGATTTGCAACTAGATTGCGAATCTGGGCAAGTGCAATTGAGGGGATGCCGAGAGCGGTGCAGATCTGATGAAATTCCTTGGTCGGGTTTTGAATATCGAACTCATAGCGTGAGCTTCGATTTCGCATTTTCAATGAGACAAAAAGGGAGTCATTTTTTAAGGATTTCGGGCAATGAGTTTCGATATTGTTCCGATGCTTGACAATGTAGTCAAGGGAGCGAATGGCTGTGCGATCGTCGATCTCTTTGGACGGGATCTGTGTGGAGCTAGGTTCCACAGACGACAAATTTTCATTTGTTTCCGTAAGCTGAATTTGATCAGTCTTTGACTTCAGTCCCTCGAGTGCGTAGCTGCCGTCTTCGTTTTTACGGACGTTATCGCGAGTAAGTGAGAGAACGGTCGACAAGTTCCAGCCGGTTGTAGCCATCAAGACGGCGATGCAGGCGGTGACAATATGTCTTGGTAGATAGAATTCAGAAAGCATGATGTCATATGCGCCGCCCCGTCGCTCATAGGGAAGGGCGTCAACGAGTGCGGGCACCGAATCGGAGGGAACAAACGACTTGGATGGCGAGCGATGAAGGCGGGCATTGACAACCATCCTCGCAATAAGCAGGAATCGTGTGTCAGGATCAAGCGTTTTGAATACCGCGTGTGTTGTGATCCCACCGTCCTCTATGTTGGATATCACATTTCGATGCAGTGAATTGGGAAGATCTGTGCTTCTCGCGATACGAAGTTTCTCGATGAATGCGTCATGTACATTAAAGAGCGCTTCGCATGATGTGATGATGGACTGTACTGCGGCTGTTTGGTGTTCTAAAGCAACAGCGTCGCGTTCCTTAAAGGAGTTGAATTCAATTGCGCTCAGCGGTGGAGTGTTTTCCCTAGGGTTGAACGGGTCAAATGAAGGGGCAATCCGCCGATCAATCGGCTTCCCACCGTGCGCGTTGAATCGGCTTTTCATTTCGACAATTTTGACTGGATCTCCGTTTGCGAGAGGACGGTCGCATTGCTTAAGAAAGTGCCGTACTGCGGTGACGTAGGGCCCCTTTATCCTGAGGCCTGTAAGTTTTTCGAGAGTGTCATCAACGAGGCTGATTAGCTCGGCTATTTGCGACGGAAATAGAGCGGCCGCTGGCGTGGAAAATATTTGTCGTAGTCGGGGGCTTGAGCTTTCGCGCACGATAAGGCGGAGAGCATTGGCGTGATGTATTGAGGCAGGGCACTCTGCTCCGTCAAGCATCTCTTGAAACAATCCTCCCGTGCGAATTCCTGCTTGACGTAGGTCGATGGACAGCGTTGTGTCGTGATTTTTTCTATGGACAAAAGCGTGCACTTGGAGATCAACCCTATCGCGTGTCCATCCATGTTGGTTCTTGACGACCACGGTGACCCTCCATGTGCGGCCTTGGCGCGACAGACTGGACTGCCATTGGATAGCGAGCGCTGGCTCAGTTCGAGGAAGTGCTGGAACGCTCCAACGTTGTCGATCCGTCTCTTTGCGACGTTGCTCCCAAGCAAGTGCCTTTGCATGGGATCTAGAGGGCGAATCCCTTGAAAGGCGAGGTCGCCAAAGAAATTTATTTAGGGTCGGCGTCGTATTTAGCCTTCCACGACATCGTTGCCATCGCAGTTCCCAGATCCAACTGTACAAGCAATCATAGAATATAAATCGAGTTAATCAAGAAAAATGAGAGCAACATTGTCATCAATGTCTTATGGGTGGCGGTAAATGTCATGACTATGGAAGATGTGTTGAATTTTCAACACATCTAGTCGTTGAAAATTCAACGCTATATGGTTGTTGAATCTTCAACGTGTACCTTCTGAACTGAACTCGAACGGATTGAGACAGCTGAACGCATCTGTGCTGAGGTCGGAAGTCACAACGAATGATCGACTTGCGCGGGGTTACGTATGGAGGCAACACGGCGCGCGGTGGACAAAGCTAGCCTCCGCCGCAGCCACAGAAGGGATCGGGGGCAGTGCATTTCCACCATGGCAATCTAGAGAAGGTTGCTTTTGCGCTGTGGATATCGGCACGGCACCTTTTGCGGCTAAGACCCTCCGCGAGGGGCTTTCCCCAGATCACAAAACGACGGACGCTTCTGTTGCTCGTGTCGAGCCGGGCAACGGTGCAGAGTGTGGGACTAGCAAGTCGATATCGACGCCATCCTGCTCGGAGGCTGGTGGCGCTTCGAAACGTGCGAAGGTCAAATCGTCGTGCGTACGGGGCAATTTGTCGTCGTGGGTACCATCGGCGACCCGAAGCCACTGCTGATCGAACCGCGCGGAGTGCTCAATTCAGGCGACTGCGACCGCGACGCACCCATTAACTTACAAATTACTTACTTTGCCGGGTATGGTCAATTGCGGTGATTGTGCCTATGTCATGGGAGGCCGTTTGACAAAGCGCGCGTTAGTCAGGGGCCAAATGATGCTCATTGGTAAAGAAGCCGAATGCCATGCATGTCTCTATGCGCGGCGGCGCGAGCGGCGTTCTAACTCACGCAGTTTGCCTATGTCGCAGTAGTCGGAATGTCGCCCTGTACAGCGCTCATATCGATGCTGGAGGCGACGTCGTGCTAGGCATGGGGCCGCCCACTGGACGCCACACGGGGGTTCGCCACCTCACTGGTCAACTTCCCCGGTGCGTGCGGCTCGCGCTGCGTGAGGTGACTGAGAAGGGGTGATTTGATGTCGAGAGGTGGTCCCTATTCTGGGTGGTCGATTTAAGCTGGTCGATCAGTCAGTCTCGCGCCCTACTAAACATAAGGTTATCACTACTACTTCAAGACGCGCGATCAACTGATCGACGTGCTGATCGACGAGCGTTTCGTGCCGCTGCGCGAGTCGCTTGGCGACATCTTCGCGGAGCATCCCGACGATCCCGTGGCGGCGCTCACCGCGCTCGTGCAGCGCTTCGTGGCGTTGGGGCAGCGCAATCCGTGGTTTCCGCCGCTGTGGGTGCGCGACGTCATCAGCGAGGGGGGCGTGCTGCGCCAGCGCATGCTCGAGCGCGTGGGTCGCGAGCACCAGGAAAAGGCCCACACGGCCATTGCGCGCTGGCAGAGCGAGGGCCGGCTCAACCCGGCGCTGGAGCCTGCGCTGCTGTTCCAGTCGCTGATGGGACTCACGCTGCTGCCGCTCGCCACCAGCCAGATGTGGCGCGGTGACGCGCAGCAGTCTCATGTCGGCGTCGAGGCGATCGCGCGCCATGCGGTCGCGCTCATCACCGAGGGCGTGGGGCCAGGGCGCATCGACGCACACGCCGATACGGGCATTGATACGGATTAGTCGCCAGCGTGCGCCGTGGTACGCTCCGGGACCTTTGCGGCACGTCCCGTGCGCTACGCCGCCGAATGTTTCCCGGTCGAGGTCCGGTCTGCCTTCTTCTTCCGCTTCTTCCCGCGCTTCTGCGCATCAAGCCCCCGCCATCGTCTGGTTTCGCGACGATCTCCGGCTCGCCGACCAGCCCGCGCTCGCGCAGGCCGCGGCGAGCGGCCTGCCGCTGATCTGCGTCTGGATCCACGATCCGCATGCCTCGGGCGAGCGCCCGGAAGGCGGTGCGGCACGCTGGTGGCGCCATGAATCGCTGCGCGCGCTCGAAGCTGCGCTGGCTGCGCGCGGCGGCCGCCTGCTGCTCTTGCAGGGCGACGAAGCGGCGACGCTGGACGCCCTCGTCACCGCAACCGGCGCACAAGCCGTGTACTGGAACCGTCGCTACGGCGCATCGCAACGCGAGGTCGATCGCGCCCTCAAAGCCTCGCTGCGCGAGCGCGGCGTGACTGTCGAGAGCTTCAGTGGTCAGCTCCTCAATGAGCCGTGGACGGTGCTCAATCAGTCGGGCGAGCCGTTCCGGGTTTTCAGCGCCTACTGGCGCGCCCGCCTGCGCATGGGCGATCCGCCGCCGCCGGCAGGCGAGCCCGAACGGATGATTTTTCAATCGCTGCCAGCACGTCTTACCCAGCGTGCATCGACGCTCGACGCGCTCGGCCTCGCTCCTCGCGCGCCCGACTGGTCGGGCGGCTTGCGCGCGGCCTGGCCCGCGGGCGAGGAAGCCGCGCTGGAGCACCTGCGCGCGTTCCTCGCCACCGACCTCGACGCCTACGCCGGCGAGCGCGACGAACCCGGCGACGCCGCGACGAGCCGCCTCTCCCCGTATCTCGCCGTCGGCGCGATTTCGCCGCGCCAGGTCTGGGCGGCGCTCAAGGCGGCCCAGCACGCGCACGGATGCGGCTCGGCGCGCCGCGCCGCGAGCGCCGAAAAATTCGCGAGCGAACTGGGCTGGCGGGAGTTCTGTCATTACCAGCGTTTTCACTACGCCGATCTGGCGACGCGCAACCTGCGTCCCGCTTTCGACGCCATGCCGTGGCGCAAGGACGCCGCCGGCCTGAAAGCGTGGCAGCGTGGGCTGACCGGCTATCCGCTCGTCGATGCCGGCATGCGCGAGCTTTGGCACACGGGCTGGATGCACAACCGCGTGCGCATGGTCGTGGCGTCGTTCCTGAGCAAGCATCTCCTGATCGACTGGCGCGCGGGCGAATCCTGGTTCTGGGACACGCTCGTCGACGCCGACCCGGCCAGCAACCCGGCCAACTGGCAGTGGGTGGCGGGCTCGGGCGTGGATGCCGCGCCATATTTCCGCATCTTCAATCCGGTGTTGCAGGGCCAGAAGTTCGACCCGCGCGGCGCCTATGTGCGGCACTGGGTGCCGGAGCTGGCGGGCCTGCCCGATGCGCTCGTGCACCAGCCGTGGAAGGCTGGCGCGCAGCAACTCGAAGCGGCGGGCGTGCGCCTCGGCAAAACTTATCCGGAACCTGTCGTCGAGCATGAACTGGCACGCCAGCGTGCACTCGAAGCCTATGCGCAAACTGGTAAGGCCAAGGGCCTTGCCGCTTCGCGACAGGATCCAAAGCTGGACAAAAAACAGGGCGGCAAAGCGTGAGCGCGGCCGTCATCGGGCTGTCTTGTGATGCGGCTATCGTGCGCGGCGCGGATGGGCGCACGCGCGGCACGCAGGAACCGGACGGCATCAAGATTGCTCTATCAGGACGGCCCGCGTTGCCGTGCGCCCGGCGTGACTCCGGGCTCGTAGCCTTGCGGCACTCGGCCTGACAGACAGAAAGGCATGTAAGCAAACACAATGAACGCAGTACACAAGCTCGACCGGACGACCATCGTCCTCGTCGAAGACGACCCGCACAGCCGGGCGTCACTGACTTCGCTGCTCGAGGCGGAGGGTGCGCATGTGGTGGCGGTCGAAGACGCCGAAACCGGCGTCGAAGCGGCCCTGAGCCTGCACCCCGACGCCGTGGTCTGCGATCTCGACCTGCCGGCCATGGACGGCTTCTACCTGATCCAGCGCCTGCGCGACTACGAAATCCGCGGCGATCACGCACCGACCGTCGCGGTCGCGCTCACGGGCCATACCGACGAAAGCTGGCGTTTGCGCAGCATCGGCGAGGGCTTCCAGCACTTCATGACCAAGCCGGCCCGGCCGGACGAACTGGTGACGCTGCTGAGCGACGCGATAGACGCGCGCCAGTCGCTGTGACGCCGCGCGCGTAGCGCGGCGGCAAAGGTGCGGGTGCGGATGGACTGAAGCGCCGCGAGATGCGGCGCGGCTGAGCTGTTGCCCGCGCTCAAGGGCGGGCAAGAACGGTCAGCTAACGGACGAGGATTGCGCGGCGGCTTCGGGCGCGGCAGCGGCGCCCGGCTGTGCAGCCTTGTCGGCCGAATTTGCCTGACTCTCCTGGCATTGCGCGCAGAGGCCTTTGAGCTCGATGCCGTCGCCGGCGAGCCGGTAGCCCGCGGCCTCGATCTGCGTAACCAACGCCTGGCGCAGCTTGGGCTCGTGCAGCTCGGTGACGTTGCCGCACTGCTGGCACACCACGAGAATGCCGTGCTGACACTGCGTGAGGTCGTGGCACACGGCGAACGCGTTGATCGATTCGATGCGGTGGATGAGCCCCGCCGACAGCAGGAAGTCGAGCGCCCGGTAAACAGTCGGCGGCGCCGAACCCGGATGGATCTGGCGCATTTCGTCGAGCAGCGAATACGCCTTGGTTGCGCGTCCCGAGGCGAGCAGCAGCTCCAGCACCTTGCGGCGGATCGGCGTGAGCTTTTCGCCGCGCTCGCGGCAATAGGCTTCGGCCATCGCGAGCGCGGACTCGACCGAAGCGCCCTCTACACCGTTGTGCGAGTGGGCGTGGCCGTGATCGTGCGCGTGGTCGTGCGCCTCGGTGTCGCTGTGCAGGGCCAAGGCGTCCGGGGACGGTTTTGCTGTCTTCATGCTTGCGATTATACGGGGCGCGCCGCCGGCCCGCCCGCGCCGCCATGGAGCGACGGCTCAGGTGAGCGGCAGATCGATGTACTTGCGGAAGCCCTGGCGCTGCGCGATGCGCTGATACCAGCGCTCGACATTCGGCAGCGGCTCGCGCTCCACGCCTTCGAGTCCGAACCAGCGCCGCGCGTACGCGCCGAGCACGATGTCGGCGAGCGAGAAGCGCTCGTTTTCCATGAAGAAGCGGCCTTGCAGATGGTGGTCGAGTAGCCGCCAAAGCGGGGTCAGCTGATCGAAGTCGGCCGCGAGCTTCGCCGTGTCGCGCTTTTCGGGCGGCGTGCGCACGAGCGCCAGGAACACGGGGCGCTCGATGGGCGCGAGGGTGCCGATCGACCAGTCGAGCCAGCGCTCGATCGAGGCGCGCACCTTCGGGTCGGTTGGGTAGAGCAGGCTCGACGGGCCATACTCCATCGCCAGATAGCGCAGGATCGCGTTCGACTCCCACAGCACGAACGTGCCGTCGGTGATCGTCGGGACCTTGCCGTTCGGATTCATGGCGAGATAGGAAGGCTCGTTGAGATGGCCGAACGAGCCGCCCGCGTCGATGCGCTGGAACGGCAGCACGAGTTCATCGCAACACCACAGGACTTTCTGGACATTCACCGAATTGGCGCGTCCCCAGATCGTGATCATCTGGCGCGTACTCCTTGCAAGAGGAAAAAGGGTCAACCTGGCGCAGGCCGCCACGATACACGATTCTCGCGCGGTTTTTTGTGCAGCCAGGCATTTCGTAGAATAGGCGCTGCGCGGCGCCCGGAGTTCCGCCGCCGCGCCCGCTTCGTGCGGCAGCGCTCCCTCGCTTGCCTGCGCGGCCGCCACGAACCTCAACATCCGCCCGAGACCCGCCCATGGCCCGCATTGTCCCCGACGACTGGCAGCATCTCGAAGCCACCGGCGCCGCCGCGCGCGAGCGCGAAACGCTCGCCGCGCTCGCCCGCGGTTTGCCGAACGGCTACACCGTCTATCACGGCGTGCACTGGACGCGGCTTTCCGAAGGCTTTTCGGTGTTCGGGGAGGCCGATTTCGTGATCGTCAGCCCGGCCGGGCGCGTGATGCTCGTCGAGCAGAAAACGGGCTTTTTGCGCGAAACGCCGGGCGGGCTCGTCAAGGCGTACATGCAAACCGAGCGCAACGTGGCGATCGCCCTGGCGCGCACGGTCGAAGGGTTGCACCGGCGCTTTACGGCGTCGTTCGGCGCGGGCACCTACGTGCTCGAAGAGCTGTTCTACTGCCCTGACCACGTCGTGCGCGAGCCCGCCATCGCGGGCGTGAACCCGGCGCGCATCGTCGACGCCACGCGCAAGGCGCAGTTCGCCGCCATCGTGCTCGAAGCCATGCCCGCCGACGAGCCGCGCCTGCCGTGCGCCGCCAGGATCCATCACTTTCTCGCCGACGAACTTTCGCTCACGCCCGACACCAGCGCGCTGCTCGGCGCGGCGGGCACGCTCGTCACGCGGCTCGCGGGCGGCCTCGCCACATGGGCGCGGCGGCTCGAATTCGCACCGTTCCGGCTGCGCGTGATCGGCACGGCGGGCTCGGGCAAGACGCAACTGGCCGTCCAGGTCATGAAGGACGCGGTGGCGCGCGGCGCGCGCACACTCTACGTGTGCTTCAACCGGCCGCTCGCGGATCACATCGCGCAGCTCGCGCCGCCCGGCGCGAAGGTGGCGACTTATCACCAGCTGTGCGACTGGGTCGCGCGCGACGGCGGCCACGCGCCCGACTTCGGAAGCCCCGGCGCGTTCGACGACCTCGTGCGGCGCTTCGGCGAGATGCCGATTGGCGAGCGCTGGCAGTTCGACGTGCTGATCGTCGATGAAGGGCAGGATTTCCATGAGCCGTGGGTCGGCGCGCTCGGGCGTCTGCTGCGGCCGGACGCCGCGTGGTGGTGGCTCGAAGATCCGCTGCAGAACCTGTACGTGCGCGAGCCGCTCGCGCTGACGGGCTGGACCGTGCTGCGCGAGACCACGAACTATCGCAGCCCGCGCGACATCCTCGCGTTTTTGCGCGACGTGGCCGGACCGACCGTGCCCGCCATCGCGCAGCTCGCGGCGGCGAGTCCGTTCGACGGCTCCGACGTGACGGTGGCGAGCTGGGACGAGCATGAAACCGGACCCGGCGCGGAGCCCGGGGTGGTTCTGGCCACGAAACGCGCGATTACGCAGGCGCTTTCGCTCGGCTTTCGCAAGCAGGACATCGTCGTGCTTTCCTGGCGCGGACGCGAGCATTCGCTGTTCGCGACGCTCGATCAGCTCGGCCCGCACCGGCTGCGCAGTTTCACGGGCCAATACGACCTGTTCGGCAATCCGCAGTACCGCGAGGGCGACCTGCTGCTCGAATCGATCTACCGCTTCAAGGGCCAGTCCGCGCCATGCGTGATCCTGACCGAGGTGGACTTCGAGTCATTCGACGAGCGCGCCGCGCGCAAACTCTTCGTCGGCGCGACGCGCGCGACCATGAAGCTCATCGTGGTGGCGTCGCCGCGCGCCGCTCGGTTCATCGAGGGCCGGCGCGGCGACGTGTGAGCGCCTGCTCGCTCAGCTCCAGGCAGAGGCGCCGATCAGCGTGCCCGTGCGCGCCTGGGCGTTCCACCAGATCACGCGCAGGAGCGGCGCGGTCTGGGCAATCAGGATCGCCTGCACCGGGTCGCTCTCGATGAAGTGCGTGACGCCGCTGCGGATGGCCGCCGCGGCCTTGTGCGCCGCCACGGCCGCGGCCGTGTCGTCGTGGTCGTCGGGCGTGCGCATGATCAGTTCGAGGTGCCCGAAACCGTGGCGTTCGAGCCAGGCGAGCGTGCGCTCGCGGTCGATCTCCGGACGCCCCGTGATGATCGCGCGCGTGCGTTTCATGTCGATGCCGGGCAGACGCTCGAACGGCACCAGCTCATCGCGCTCGGCGAGCGCGGCGACAAGGTCTTCGTCGTAGCGCGCAATCGGGAGGTCAGGGAGCAGGACGCCGTCGAGATCGATGGCGTAGACCGCGTACTCGTGGTCTTCGGCCATGCGCGTGCCTTCGCCTTCGCCGTCGCGGATCCAGTCGGCGCGATAGCGGTCGGTGTAGGCCTGGCGCTCCCACGGGAACAGCGCGAAATAGCCGCTCGCGTCGATCGAATAATCGGGGCGCAAACGGCTGAGGTCGTCGTAGGCGCCGGTGAGCGTGCGTACGACGAGCCCGTGCTCGCTCAGGAACGCGATGCAGTCCACGAGCGTATGGCCGCGCCCCGCGATGTCCTCGCAGAGCAGCACTTTCGAGCCCGGTTCGGGCAGCGGCAGCGTGGAGTCCCAGCGCACTTCGCGCGTGGTGCGGTCATAGCGCAGGAATGCGACAGCCGCCCCCGTTGCGTGCGAAACCATCAGCGCGAGCGGCGCGCCGCCGCGCAGGATGCCGACCACGAGGTCGAATTCCTCCGCGATCAGCGCCGGCTGCAGCGACTCGACCCAGTGATCGAGCTGTTCGTAGGTGAGCGGAACGACAGGTTTATCCATGGGTTGAATTGGGTGTCGAAGCGCGTAATCGGCAACTGCGCGGCAACTGCGCGGCAACTGCGCGGTAACTGCGCGGCAACTGCGCAACGCGCGTTTCCGATAGCGGTGTACGAGAAAAAGACGGCTATTGTCAGCACAATGTTTGACGATATTATGCCTATGCTCACCAGCGCCTGCTGGCATGGCGGGTGGAGGGAGCGGGAAAACGAGGGAAACGCAGCAGGAAAAAGCCGCGCATTGCCGCAAAATACGGCGCAGCGCCGCGCAAAGACACACGAAAACGACGCGAATCATCGCGCGAAAGGGCTCGGGCAAGATGTGGCATTGGATGGGATGGCCAGGCTGGCGGCGCTGGGCCGCCGTGGTGGCGCTCGCGGGTGCGGCGCCGTTTTTTGCGCCTTCTGCACAGGCGGCGGGTTCGACCGGTGCGCTCTCGCTCGACGTCGATGGCGAGGTGCGCGTAACCAACAACGCGGCCCACACGGCGTATCACTTCAGCGAGGCGCAGCTGCTCGCGCTGCCCGCGCATTCGATCACGACGGCCACGACCTGGACGCCGCGCTCGACCTTCACGGGCCCGCTGCTTTCGGACGTGCTCAAGGCCGTGGGCGCCTACGGCAGCCAGATCGAGATCCATACGCTCGACGACTACACCTGCGTCGTGCCCGTGGCCGACGCCGAGCGCTACGGCGTGGTGGTCGCCTATGAGATGAACGGCCAGCGGCTGAAGGTGAGCAATTTCGGCCCGTTGTTCCTGATCTATCCACGCGACCAGCATCCGCTCGAGCTCGACGGCGCGGCCGGCGACTCGAAGTTCGCGTGGCAGATCAAGTCGATGACGATCAAGCGGTGAGTAGCGGGTGATACAACGTCCCTTGCGACGCCTGCTGCAGGCGATCATCTGGATGGCGGCGCTCGCGCCGCCCGTGGTGGCGGTCGGCTATCTGCTCTATGCGAACCTGCTCAATCCGCAGGTCGTGCAGCGCATCACGGGCAATTACGACGGCCTGTACTGGGACGCCGCGCAGCTCCAGATCGCCTACGCGCGCTTCGAGAGCCAGTTGCTGATGTTCGCGGACGGCATCGACCGCGATCTCGACAAGGTGCGGCTGCGCTACGAGGTGCTGCAGTCGAAGCTCAACGTGATGAAGGGCTCGACGCTCTCGCTCGACTCGACGCCGGGCCTCAAGCGCCGCCAGGACGCCGATCTCGCCATTCTGGCCGCGACGATCTCGCCGTTCGAGGCCGAAATCGCCACGCTCGCGGACAACCCCGAACGCGCGGTGCCGATGCTCATGGCGCTCGACCTGCACTGGACCCAGGTCACCGACCTCGCGCTGAACCGGCGTTTCGCCGACGTGACCGAGCGCGAGGCGATCCGGCACGACTTCATCGCCAAACGCCGCGAACTGTTTGCCTCGGGGCTCGTGCTGCTCGTGCTGTCGGCGGCGGCGGGCGTGCTGCTCGTGATGAACGGCTACCGGCGCACGCGCCTCTTGCACCAGCAGCGCGCGGCGCTCGAAGCCGAGCACCAGGCGAGCCGCGCTGCGCGCGAGGCGAGCATGGCGAAGGACGCCTTCCTCGGCATGATCAGCCACGAACTGCGCACTCCGCTGCACGCGATCGTTTCGTCGATCGAGCTGCTCGGCTTCAACTCGCATTCGGAAGCCGACCGCAAGGTGATCCAGCGCCTCGAAACCGCCGCGCGCCAGCTCGAAGCGCAGATGAAGGATCTCACCGACTACGCGCGTCTCGGCGCGGGCAAGCTCGAATTGCGCCAGGAAGAGTTCGAGCCGCGCGAACTGCTGCAGTCGATCGTCGACGAGAACGAGCAGGCGGCACGCTCGCGCGGGCTCGTGTTCGAGCATGCGTGGGTGGGACCGCAGCGGCGCGTGGTGGCCGACCCGCACCGGATTCGCCAGATCGCCGGCAACCTCGTCACGAACGCGATCCGCTACACCGAGCGCGGCAAGGTGCGGCTCGAATTCTGGCTGCAGGCGCCCGCGCGGGTCCCGCGGCGCTCGCCGGACGAGGAGGGCGCGCCGAAGCCTGCTGGCGGCGACACGCTCGTGATCGTCGTCGGCGACACGGGGCCCGGCGTGGCGCCGGACCAGATCCCGCTCATCTTCAAGGAGTTCACGCAGCTCGACACGTCTCGCTCGCGGCGCTACGAGGGCGCGGGGATGGGGCTCGCGATCGTGCGCGGCCTCGTCGAGCTGTTCGGCGGCACGATTGAGACGCAAAGCCGCGTGGGCAAAGGCACGACCTTCACCGTGCGGATTCCCGTCACGCCGGTCGAACCGCCGGCGCCCGCGGCCGTGGCCGAAGCGGCGCTGCCCGCGCGGGCGCTGCCGCAGGTGCTCGTCGTCGACGACAACCCGCTCGTGCGCGATTCGCTCTGCGAGATGGTCGCGCACATGGGCTATCGCGCGCTCGCGGCCGGCGACGCCGACAGTGCGCTCGCGCTGCTCGCGCACGTGGCATGCGACGTGGTGCTGCTCGACCTGCACATGCCGGGCCGCGACGGCTACGACTTCGTGGCGGGGCTCGAAACCGCGCAGGACGTGCTCGCGCAGCCGCGCGTGATCGCGGTGAGCGCCGACGTGGCGGGGCTGGCGGCGCTTCCGGACAATGCGGGCAAGACGACGCCGGGCGGCGAGGGCGCGCCGTTCTTCGACCGGCTCACGAAGCCGGTGCATTACGAGGTGCTGCGCGCGGCGTTGCAGCGCGCGCTGAGCGCGCCGCGCGCGGCCGCCTGAAAGGCGTGGGAGCGGACGATGCGCGGCGTCAGCCGCGGTTGAGCCGCTTCGAAAGATCGGCGACGAGAATCGCCATGCGCGCCGGCTTTTCGTAGCAGGCCACGTTGTAGTGGCGCACGACCTGGCTGATTTCCGATTCGCTAGCCTTGCCGGTCAGGAGTTCGCCGGTGAGCACGAAGATGGGCGCGTCGGGGTTCTCGGAGGCGCGCACGCTGCGGATCGCCTCGGCGGCGGTCTGGCTGCCGAACAGCCAGTCGATCACCACGCCGTCGAACACGTTATTTTCGAGCGCTTCGTTGAATGCCGCGAGGCCGTAGAGCGCGAGCGCTGTGTAGCCGCTGTGCTCGAGGTAGTCGCGCAGGTTGTCGGCGGAGGAGCGGTCGTCGTCGACGACGGCGATGAGCGGCTTGTCGGACTCGGCGCGGCGCGGGTAGATCTCGATCTTGTGGACTTCGCGCGCGTTCTGGTAGAGCGCGCCGTCCGGGCGCACCACGCGCCACTGGCCCTGCTTTTCGTAGGCGACGAAGTCGGGGCGGCTGCCCGCCTCGACCGGTGCGCCGATCCACGCGGTGCAGGGCAGCTCGGCGGCGCTCACGCAGAGCATCGCCTCCTGCGCGCTGGCCCCGACCATGCCGGGGTCGAGCAATTGCGCGCCGAACAACTGGCCCGCGGGTTCGCCGAACGCTTCGGCCACTTTCTTGATCTGCGCGAGCGTCCACGGACTGTTGCCGCGCAGCTTGCGGTGCCCCTGTGAAAAGCTCAGTTCAAGAATCCGGCACAGCTCGGTCGTTTGCTGACGCTTGCCGATGCCGTGACGGCTCATCAGCTCGCGTACGCGCTCCGCCACCGAGGCCGAGTCGGTTGTGTAGGCAACGTTCGACATACTGCTCAAAGGGGGGATTCGTGGATTCAGTTTCTGATTGATCATGTCGTGGCGCCGTGAGGCCGGTCTGACCGGACCTCGCACGGCCTGCGCACGGGAGCACGATATTCTAAACGCATAAAATGCCAAACGACGGCGCTATTTTAGCTAAATGTAATGCGGCGCCGAATAACGAGAATGTAAGCGTATATTCGGCTTCGTTTACATCCGGCTTGCGATATTCGCGGCATTGCGGCGACGGCGCGCGGCTGCGAAGATGCACGATTTTGAACGCCGTGCGCTCGCGCGCGGAGGATCAACCTTACTGGGGCGAGGGGTATCGTTTGGACGACGTGCGCAGCGGCGGGACATGGCGGCATGAAGGCGTGCCGTACTACAGCCAGTGGGGCAGCGCCGACTGGGTGGCGCCCATCGTCGAGCGCGGCGCCGACCCTTGCGAAGATCCGCACTGGCGGGCGAGCGGCTTCTCGGAGGCCGACGCCTACCGCTTCTGGGCCAAGCGCTTGTGCGGTCTGACCTGCCTCGAATCGGCGCTCGACTACTGGGGCGTCGCGCATGCGCCACGCGCGCAGATGCTCGAAGAAGCGTTGCGGCACGGTGTATATCGCGTGCGCGAAGATGGCGGCGTGGATGGCTTGATTTACCGGCCGTTCGCCGGATGGGTGGAAGCCGCGTTCGGCGTGCACGTGGAGGTGATGATCGACGAGGACATTGCGGCGAGTGCTGCGCGCGTTGATGCCGAAACGCTCGCCATCGTTTCTGTGAGCCCCGAGATTCGCTACCCCGAACGGGAGAATCCCGGGCAGGGCGGCCATCTGATCCTGCTGCACGGACGTGGTGACGGCGGTGTGTGGTTTCACAATCCTTCGGGGATTGCGCCGTATCAGGCTGATGTCTGGTTGCCCTATGAGACGGTTGCGCGGTTTCACGCGCGGCGGGGTATGGCGCTCAGGCGGCCGCGCTGAATGCGCGTGGGTTTGGTTTTGTTGTGGTTCCTGGCTAAAGGCCAAAGCAAAAAACCGCAAATGCTCAGACCGGCGCCAACTGCAGCCCCTCCAACAACTGCCGCACCCGCGAGAGATCGCGATTAACCGCCCCCGCGTCTTCGAACAACTCCGCGAGCCAGTCGACGAACACGCGCACGCGCGGCGACAGCTGCCGCGACTTCACGAACGCCACCGAAACGGGCGTAGGCAGCGGCTTCCACTGCGGCAGCACCTCGACCAGCGCACCGCTGTCCAGATACGGCTGCGCCGCGAGCAGCGGCGGCTGGATCAGCCCATAGCCCTGCAAACCGCACGTGAGGTAGGCGAACTCGTCGGAGACATGCACGAACCCGTCCACCTTCACCTTGGTCGGACTGCCGTCCACCTCGAAGTCGAACTCGAACGGACGGCCCGTGAGCGGCGAGAGGAAGTTGACGACCGGATGCTGTGCGAGATCGTCGAGCGTTTGCGGCGCGCCATGCCGCTCGAGGTAAGCGGGGCTCGCGCAGGTCACGTGCTCCAGCACGCCGAGGCGGCGCGCCGCGAGTCCCGAATCGGGCAGCTCGCCGAGCTGGATGCTGCAATCCACGCCCTCGCCGACGAGATCGACGTTGCGCAGGCTCACGCCGATCACGAGGTCGATCTGCGGATAGCGCGCGTGGAAGTCGTCGAGCGCGGGCAGCACGATCGCGTTGGCGATGAGCCCCGGCATCTCGACGCGCAAGCGCCCGCCGATCGCGCCGGGCGACTGGCGCACGCTCGCTTCGGCATCGTCGATGTCGGCGAGAATCTGCGAGGCGCGCTCGTAGTAAGCGGCGCCTTCGGGCGTGAGCGAAAGGCGCCGCGTGGTGCGCACGAGCAATTGCGTTCCCAGCAGCGATTCGAGGTTTTGCATCAGCGTGGTGGCGCTGGCGCGCGGCATATCGAGCGACTGCGCGGCTTTGGTGAAACTGTTGGTGTCGACGATGCGCACGAACGTGCGCATCGCCTGGATGCGGTCGATCACGGGCGAGCTCCTGCAATGGGCTTGAGGCTTGAACGAAATCCGCGCTGCTGCAGCAAAAGGGTGAGCCGCGTAGCGATCAATGCGCTTCGCGGTGCCGGCGTCTCGCGGAAAGCGACGCTCAGCGGTTAAACAGCCATGACGATTGGATGGCGGCGCATGTGACGCCGGCTCGACTACGGGAGGCCAAAAAAGGAGGCCTCGAAGGGGAAGGGCTGGCGGGCCATCCGGAACGGATGGCCCGGCGGGGCAGGGTGTTACGTCTGGATGCGCGGCGCTTGTTTGCCGCGCTGCGTGCGCGCTACTTGCGCAGCGAATCGAGGTCGATCACGAAGCGGTACTTTACATCGCTCTTGAGCATGCGCTCATAGGCGTTGTTGATGTCCTGCATCTTGATCATTTCGATATCCGACGTAATGCCATGCTTGCCGCAGAAGTCCAGCATCTCCTGGGTTTCTGCAATGCCGCCGATCAGCGAGCCCGCCAGACGGCGGCGCTTCAGGATCAGGTTGAATACTTGCGGCGACGGGTGATCGTGTTCGGGCGCGCCCACCAGCGTCATCGTGCCGTCACGGCGCAGCAGTTCGATGAACGGGTTGAGGTCGTGCTGCGCGGCCACGGTGTTCACGATCAGGTCGAAGCTGTTGGCGTGCGCCTGCATCTGCCCCGGGTCTTTCGAGATCACGACTTCGTCCGCGCCCAGGCGCTTGCCGTCTTCGATCTTCGAGGGCGACGTGGTGAACAGCACCACGTGCGCGCCCATGGCATGCGCGAGCTTCACGCCCATGTGGCCGAGGCCGCCGAGACCCACGATGCCGACCTTCTTGCCGGGGCCCGCGCCCCACATGCGCAGCGGCGAATACGTAGTGATGCCCGCGCACAGGAGCGGTGCGGCCGCAGCAGCATCGAGGTTCTCGGGCACGCGCAGCACGAACGCTTCGTCCACCACCAACTGCGTGGAGTAGCCGCCGTAGGTGATATCGCCGCTCACGCGGTCGGCGCCGTTATAGGTGCCGACCCAGCCGTTCTCGCAATACTGTTCGAGGCCTTCGGCGCAACTCGGGCAGGTGCGGCACGAGTCGACGAGACAGCCAACGCCGACGAGTTCGCCCACCTTGTACTTCGTGACACCCTTGCCGACTTCGGCCACGCGGCCGACGATCTCGTGGCCCGGCACGACCGGGTAAATCGTGTTGCGCCATTCGTCGCGCGCCTGGTGCAGGTCGGAGTGGCACACGCCGCAGAACAGCACGTCGATACGGACGTCGAGTTCGCGCAGGTCGCGGCGCTGGAATTCGAACGGGGCGAGCGGCGAGGCGGCGTCGCGGGCGGCGTATCCGTAGGTTGGGTACATGTGTTGGCTCTCCTCTAGTGCATGGGTGTTGCGGCAGGGTTCCCATCGTAAGGATCGCGGCCCACCCAGGGAATACCTGAAGCTATCGAAGACTTGCCTGATTCTCCTGGTGCGCAGCACATCGAGGGGTTCGGTGATAGATTGGCAAGCCTGTTCCTCTGCCTGACTTCATCTTTTGGGGCACAACCGATATGGGCTACGTCAAAACCCTCGCCGCGGCGGCCATCGCGCCCGCGGCCGCCACGCAGGCGCGCACGGTCGACCTGCTCATGCAAATCACGCAACGCGACGGCGTGCACGCCACGGCCGTCGAAGGCGTGCGGCTCTACCGCGGCAGCGAAAGCCATCCGCGCCAGCCGGTCATGTACGAACCGAGCATTTTCATCGTCTGCCAGGGGCGCAAGCGCGGCTTTCTCGGCGACCAGGTGTTCATCTACGACGCCCAGCAATACCTGGTCCTCTCGGTGCCGATGCCGTTCGAGTGTGAGACCGAGGCGAGCCCCGAGAAGCCGATTCTCGCCATCTCGATCCGCGTCGATCTCACGACCGTCGCCGAACTGCTCATGGCGCTCGACGACCCGCGCCGCGCTGTGTCCGAGCCCTCTGGCATTTACGCCACGCCGCTCGACGCCACGCTTTCGAACGCCGTGCTGCGCTTGCTCGAAGCACTCGCGCAGCCGTACGAGGCGCGCATTCTCGGCCCCTCGATCGTGCGCGAAATCTGCTACCGCGTGCTCATGGGCGAGCAGGGCGACGCAATCCGCGCGGCGCTCACGCATCAGCATCACTTCGGGCGGATCGCGAAGGCATTGCGGCGCATTCACACCGACTACCGCGGCGACCTCGACGTCGAAACGCTCGCCTCCGAGGCGGGCATGAGCCTTGCCGTCTTTCATGCGCACTTCAAGGCCGTCACCTCGACGTCACCCATGCAGTACGTGAAAACGACGCGCCTGCATCATGCGCGGCTCCTGATCACGCACGACGGTCTGACCGTGAGTGCAGCGGCCACGCGCGTGGGCTATGAAAGCGCGTCGCAGTTCAGCCGCGAATTCAAACGCCTCTTCGGCATGAGCCCGGCCGACCAGATGCGCCGGGCGCGCGACGCCGCCGCCGCGGCCGCGCCGCGCGTCGAGGTGCTGCCGCCGCGCTATGTGACGGCCGTGTGAAGTCGACGCGCGGGCACCGCGGTATTCGATTCGCATATCGAAACAATGACGGAAGGGTGACACGACGATGAAGCCATGTCTGCTGGTCCTGATACTGCTTCCCGCTGAAGACCTCGCCGGGTTTGGCGAACAGTTCGACGTGATCTACGCGCCCGATGCCGATGCGCGCGCCAAAGCAATTGCGGAACGCGGCAGGGACGTGCGCGTGGTGCTGACCAACGGCACGACGGGCCTCACCGCCGACGAAATCGACCGCATGCCTGCGCTCGAACTGGCGGGCGCGCTTGGCGCGGGCTACGAGAACATCGCGCTCGAACATGCGCGCGAGCGTGGCATCGCGCTGTGCAATGGCGCGGGCGTCAATGCCGACTGCGTGGCGGACCACGCGCTCGCGCTCCTGCTCGCGGCCGTGCGCGCCGTGCCGCAGTTCGACGCCGCCTGCCGCACCGGCGTGTGGCGCGATGCGCTGCCCATGCGCCCCACGGTCACGGGGCGGCGGCTCGGCATTGTCGGCTACGGGCATATCGGCGAGAAGGTCGCGCGGCGCGCAGCGGGCTTCGGCATGGAACTCGGCTATCACAACCGCAAGCCGCGCGAAGGCGCTCAGGCGCGCTACTTCGAGAGCGTGATGGCGCTCGCGCAATGGAGCGACTTTCTCGTGATCGCGACGCCGGGCGGCGCGCAAACGAAGCATCTGATCGACCGCGCCGCGATCGAGGCGCTGGGTCCGCAGGGTTTTCTCGTCAACGTGTCGCGCGGCAGCGTGGTCGATACGGCCGCGCTCGCCCTCGCGCTGAAGGCGGGGACGCTGGGCGGCGCGGGGCTCGACGTCTACGAGGGCGAGCCGCAGCCGCCCGCAGCGCTCATCGGGTTAGACAACATTGTGCTCACGCCGCACGTGGCCGGCGCGTCCCCCGACGTGCGCACCGCCACGGTGCGCCATTTCGCCGAAAACGCGGCGCGACACTTCGCGGGCGAGGCGCTGCTCACGCCGCTTTGAAGGCGGACGTTGGGCGCTTTTAGCGCCCGCGTGTGCCGCCTTGTGTATGCCATCGTGCGCGGACGCCTGCGGCGCATGACGTATCATTCTTTCTGTGCGAGCCAGAATCGCTGTTCGAGCGGCCGCTAATGACCATTACGGCCATGAACCTGGCGCGACACCCTGCCCGATTTGCAGATCCGGGCCGTGACGCCAGGGCGGTGATATCGAAGGCTCAAAAATGAAAACGCTGATTGGCGCGCTAAACGAGCACGCGGCCCACGTGGTCAACCGCTTCTACGAGGAGTTGGGCCGCTTGCCCAAATCCCGCCGCATCCTCGAAATGCTCTCGGGTGCGGAACTCGCGCACCTCAAGGCACGGCAGATCCAGAATCTGCTTGCCCTCGCCAGTCTCGGGCCGACCTCGCGCGAGCACGAGGACATGGCGCAGCGCATCGGCCGCATTCATGCCATTGTCGGGCTCGACAAGGAAGAACTCGTGCGCAGCCGCGGCATTCTTCAGGAACTGATCTACGCGGACGTCGGCCGCACGGTGAGCACACAACAACTCTCGCTCTACGCGCGCCGCCTGACCGCCGATCTCGCGTGGCAACTCAAGGCGTATCAGGCCGTGCAGGACTCGCAGCAGGAGGCGCTGTTGCGCATCACGCGTCTTGTGTGGGAGGCGGGCAGCTACACGAATTTCATCGACCAGGTCATTGCCGCGCTGGCGGAGCACGACGAAGTGAGCGCCTGCACCATCGGACGTCCCGACGAAGCGGGCATTTTTCACTTCGAGGCCGGCGCGGGCGGCAAGACGGAAGGCGGCATGCTCAACGTGCTTGCCGCGCACGATCGGGAAATCAGCGTGCGCGCCGATCATCCGCAAGGGCAGGGCGCCATTGGGCGTGCGTGGCGCAGCGGCAAGCCCGAGCGCGTCGTCAACTATCAGACGGATCCGCTCGTCGCGCCGTGGCGCGATCTCGCGGCGCGCGAGGGCGTGCGCTCTTCGGTGTCGATTCCGCTGGCCGCGCCCGGGCAGCCGCCGCTCGCCGTGTTGAGTCTGTATAGCGCGTTTCCGGGCGGCTTCGTCGGGCCCGATCAGGTGGCCTTCGTCGATTTGCTGCAAACGCTGCTCGGCTGCGCCGCGACGCGCATCGCCGGCAACGACGGCCTGAGCGCCGCGGTGCCGGTGAGCGTGCGCCAGCATTGGGCGGCGCTCGTGCGTACCGGCGCGCTGGAAATGCACTATCAGCCGCTGCTCAGCCTCGCCACGGGCAAGGCGACCAAGGTCGAAGCGCTGGCGCGTCTGCGCGACGGCGAGCGCCTGCTCGTGCCCGACGTGTTTCTCTCGGCGCTCTCCTCCGACGATCTGCTCGCGCTCTTCGCACGCGGCATCGAGCAGGCGCTCGCCGACCGCGAACGCTGGTACGCCCAGGGCCGCGATCTCGACGTGTCGATCAACCTGCCGCCGGCGGCGCTCAACGACATCCGCTATTTCGAGGCCACCCGCACCGCGCTGGCCGCGCACCGTTGCCCGGCTGAGCGGCTCACGCTGGAAGTTCTGGAAAACGAAGCACTGTCGCTGAGCCAGGGGCAGCGCGCCATTCTCGCGAAGTTCCGCGAGCTGGGCGTGCTGCTCGCGCAGGACGATCTCGGCGCGGGGCATAGTGGCCTCACGCGCCTGCGGGAATTGCCGTTCGACTGGATCAAGCTCGACCGCGAGATGGTGAAGGTGAGCGGCGGCGATGCGCTCAGTACGCTGCGCGTGATCTACCAGTTGACGCGCCTCGGCCATTCGCTGGGCAGGCGCGTGCTTGCGGAAGGCGTCGATACGCTCGACCTCCTTCGCGCGCTCGCCATTCTCGGCGTGGACGGCGCGCAGGGCTATGGCATCGCGAAGCCGATGGACGGCACACGTCTCATCGAATGGCTCGACACGACGCCGGCCTTCGCCGCGACCGCGAACGTCGAAAGCGGCGCTGGAACGGAAGGCCTCCTGGCGCGGCTCGCCCGCTTCGTGATCTGGGAAGAGCGCATGCTCATGATCGCGGCGGTGCCCGAAGCGGCGCAAGACCTCTTGCGCGCCTTGACGCGCGAAGAGGGCGAGGGCGGCAGCACGCCGCTCGCGCAGTCGCTGACGGGCTTCGGCGATATTCTGCCCGGCGGCGCGCAACGCGATGCGTTGCATCGCGAGGTGGTCGGCGCGCTGCTGACCGAAGGCCCGAACAGCGAAGCGTGGCGCGTTGCGCTGAACGGGCTGATCAAGGCGATTACGGCGGCCGTGTAGCAGAGCGTTAGTCCTGCAACGCGAGCGCCACATCGCCTTGCGTGGCCGACGACTGCTTGCGCTGCAGCACCGCGATACACACGAGCGAAATGGCCGCAAGCGCGCTGTAGAACAGCGCCAGCGGCCACCACTGACCCGGATAGTCATGCGCGAGCAGCGTTCCGACGAGCGGCGTGAGGCCGCCCGCGAGCGCCGCGCAACATTGGTAGGAGATCGAAATAGCCGAGTAGCGCACGCGCACCGGGAACGCATTCGTCATGAAGCCCGCCATCACCGCGTACGAGCTGCACATGCACATCACCGTAATCGCAATGCCGACCACGATGGCGACCGGCCGGCCGGTGGAGACGAGCACGAACATCGGGTAAGGCGAAATCATGGCCAGCGCGGCGGCCAGCACGAGGAAGCGCCCGGCGCCCACGCGCTGGGCAAACCAGCCGGAAAAGAGCTGCGTAAAGAGCTGGATGAACGCGACGACGAACAGGCAGTCGAGAATCAGCCCGCGGTCGAGCCCGAGCGTTTGCGCCGTGTAATTGAGCATGAAGGTGTTGACGAACCACGCGCCCGCCACGCCGATCACATTCGCACCGAGGCACAGCAGCACGGCGCGCCACGAGTCGCGCAGCACTTCCACGATCGGCATCGCGGCGGTGCGGCGCTGCGTCTTGATCGCTTCGAATTCCGGCGACTCGCCCACGCCCGAGCGGATCAGCAGGCCCACCACGAGCAGCACCGCGCTCGCGATGAACGGCAAGCGCCAGCCCCAGGCAAAGAGCGCATCCTTGTCGAGATGCGCGACGCTGCGAAACGCCAGCAGCGCGAGAATCAGGCCGGCCGGGCTGCCGAGTTGCGCAAACGAGGCGAGAAACGTGCGCTTTTCCTTGGGCGCATGCTCGCCCGCCATCAGCACAGCACCGCCCCATTCGCCGCCGATCGCAATGCCTTGCGCCACGCGCAACAGCACGAGGAGCGCCGGGGCGAGCGCGCCGGCGCTCGCATAGGTCGGCAAGAAGCCGATGCCCACAGTGCCGACGCCCATGATCGACAGTGTCGCGACGAGCGCCTTCTTGCGACCGATACGGTCGCCCAGATGCCCGAACACGAGCCCGCCGAAGGGGCGCGCGAAAAAGCCCACGGCGAAGGTGCCGAACGAGGCCAGCGTGCTGTAGAACGGCTCGTGGGAGGGAAAGAACAGCTTGCCGAAGATGAGCGCCGAAGCGGTGGCGTAGATATAAAAGTCGTACCACTCGATGGTGGTGCCGACAAAAGCGGCGAGCGAAGCGCGAGCGGGCTGGCGCGCGGGGGTGGTGCCGGGGCGGGTCATGCATGTCTCCTTGATCGGGGTGAGCCGGCTTGGGCCGGTCTGTATTCCGTTAGGGTGGGATGGAACGCTAGGCGCTTGCCGTCGTTTCGGGCTCCTTGACAATGCCGGATTCGAAGAGCCGTTGCTGCATATCGGCGTCGATGCCTAGCGCGTCCATCACGGCGCGCGTGTCGGCGCCGAGCGCGGGCGGGCGCGTGCGATAGGTCGGCGGCGTGCGCGAGAGCTTCACGGGCGCACCCGTGCCACGATAGCCATCCATCTCGACGATCATGCGGCGGTGCTGCGTGTGCGGATGCGCGGCCACCGCGTCGACGGTCTGGACGGGGCCGCACGGCACACCGGCCCGGATCAGGTCGCGCGCGAGCGGCTCGCAGTCGTGCGCGGCAAGCCGCGCTTCGAGCGCCGCCTTGAGTTCCGGCCGATGCGCGCAGCGGCTGCGGTTGTCGGCGAAGCGCGGGTCGTCGGCGAGATCGGGCACGCCCAGGTGCGCGCAGAGTTTTGCGAACTGGCGGTCGTTGCCCACCGCGAGGAAGATGGGCGCGCTGCCCGTTGCGTAGCTGTCGTACGGCGCGATGTTCGGGTGCGCGTTGCCGCTGCGCTGCGGCGTGCGGCCATTGCCGAAATAATTCGGCAAATGCGGGTGCAGGAGCGACACGCCGCAATCGTAAAGCGCGATATCCACCGACTGCCCGAGGCCGCTCTTTTCGCGCTCGGCCAGTGCGAGCAGAATGCCGGCGAGCGCGTTGAGACCCGTGACCATGTCCACGATCGGCAGGCCGACGCGCAGCGCGGGGCCGTCGTGCTCACCGTTCACGCTCATCAGGCCCGTCATCGCCTGAATCGCGGCGTCGTAGCCGGGCAGGCCGCCGAGCGGGCCGTCCGGGCCGAAGCCCGAAATCGCGCAGTGAATGAGGCGAGGAAAACGGGGACGCAGATCGCGCTCGTAGTCCATGCCCCAGCGCGCGAGCGTGCCCGGCTTAAAGTTCTCGACCAGCACGTCCGCGCCTTCGAGCAGCTGCCACAGGATCGCGCGACCTTCTTCGCGCGAAAGATCGACGGCGATGCCCTGCTTGTTGCGGTTCACGCCGACGTAGTACGACGCCGTATCGCCGACAAACGGTGGGCCCCAGCCGCGCGTTTCGTCGCCGTCGGGCGGTTCGAGCTTGATGACTTCGGCGCCGTGATCGGCGAGCGCCTGGGTGCAGTACGGACCGCCGAGCACGCGGCTCAGATCGATCACGCGCAGTCCATGCAGCGCGCCGTTCACTGGGTTTGCTGCGGATTCCTGATTCGTATTCATCGCGCGTCGCCCCGGTGTGCCGGAATCAGTTGCATGGCTTGCTCGAGCGTCAGCGCTCGTTCGTCCACCAGCGCACGCAGCGTTGCGGCGTTTTCGTCGCGTTCGTCGAGCGCGAGCGGGTCGCGCGGCAGCAGCTTGTGGCGCACGAGCAGATGCGCGAAGGCGAGGCGCCGGTAATCAGGCGCGTCGCGCGAAATCTGCGCGGCTTCGCAGGCCATGAGGGCCGCCGTCGTGGCGTGGTAGAGCGCGCTCGCGGCCTGGCGCACCGATTCGTCGCGGCCGCATTCGGCCACGCTCACGAGCGCCGCGCCCGCGCGGTCGAACACGTCGCGCAGGAGCGCGGTACTTGCTTCGGGCAGGCCGCTTTGCGCAAGCTCCGCGTGCACGTGCTGGGTGAGCGCCTCGAGCGCGCCTTCGCGTTTCGCTGCACGCGCGACGTCGAGCGCGACGATATTGCTCGTGCCTTCCCAGATCGAGCCGAGATGCGCGTCGCGCACGAGGCGCGGGTCGCTCCACTCCTCGATATAGCCCACGCCGCCGCGCACTTCCATGGCGTCGCCGGTGACGCGGCGCGCGTCGCGGCAGGCGCGGAACTTGATGAGCGGCGTGAGAATGCGCACGCACTTCGCCGCGAGTGCGTCGCCGGCATCGGCGCGCGCGAGCAGCGTGGCGATGCGTATGAACATCGAGCGCGCCTGCTCGGCGGGCAGCATCATCTTGAGCAGTTGACGCTGCATCAGTGGCATTTCGATGAGCTTGCGGGCGAACGCTTCGCGGTTGCGCGCGACGTGCAGCGCCTCGGTCACGGCGCGGCGCATGAGGCCCGCCGCGCGCACGCCGTTCGACAGCCTCGACATGTTGATCATGTCCGCCATCTGATGAAAGCCGCGGCCCACCTCGCCGATCAGGTACGCCTGCGCGCCTTCCAGCACGATCTCGCCGCTCGCCATCGAGCGGCTGCCGAGCTTGTCCTTCAGGCGCACGATGCGATAGGCGTTGCGCGTGCCGTCGGGGAGCGTCTTCGGCAGCAGGAACAGCGCGAGGCCCTTGATGCCGGGCGGCGCATCGTCGGGGCGCGCGAGCACCATCGCGAGATCGGCGTCGGCGTTCGAGCAAAACCACTTGTCGCCGTAAAGACGCCACACGTCCTCCCCATTCGCGTCGCGCTCACGCGTGGCGCGCGTGGCGATACGCGCCACGTCCGAACCCGCTGCCTGCTCCGTCATGAACATCGCGCCCTGGAAGAGCGTGTCGAAGTTCTGCGAGGCGAGCATCGGCAAATAGCGCGCAACGAGTTCTGGCGAGCCGAAGCGGCGCAACGTGCGCGTGAGCGAGTCGGTCATGCTCACCGGGCAGCACAGGCCGAATTCGGCCTGCACGAACAAAAAGGTGAGCGCGTATTTGACGAGCGGCGCGGGCGCGTTCTCGCGATGGCTCATGGCCGCGAGCCCAAGTTCCGCGTAGGCGACGCGTTCGAGTGCCACGTAGTCGGGATGCTTGTCGATGCGCTGGATCGCTTCGCCGCTGCGCGTGCGTTGTTCGAGCGTGGGCGGGTGCTTGTCGGCGACGAGCGCGAACGCGTCGAGTTCGTCGGAGGCGCGCTGACCGAGCGCGACGAGGCGCGCTTCGAGCGCGCCGAATGCGGCAGCGCCGAGATAGCTGCGCAAAAGGGGCGCGAAACCGGGGTCGCTGGTGTAGAAGTTGATGCCGCGGCTATCGGGGATGTTGGCCGAACCGCTTGCCGGGGCAGTCTGCGGGGCCTGTGCGGCCCGGGTGGCGAAGGCGGGGCGATCGCTCATCGTGTGCTGTCTCCGTGCTGTTTTGCTCTGCGATTCGGCGTAGCTTAGGTGCGGCTTCGATAACGGTCCAATACAACCGATCTCATGTACGATAAGCGCCATCTATCGATAACACGCCGAAGGAGGCCGCCATGGAACTCAAGCAACTGCGCTATTTCGTGGCGGTAGCCGAAGAGCTGCACTTCGGGCGCGCGGCGCGCCGGCTCTTCATTTCGCAGCCGGCGTTGAGCTTCGACATCCGCAAGTTCGAGGAGCAGCTAGGCGTGCAACTGCTCGAACGCACCAACAAGGCCGTCGCGCTGACCAACGCGGGCAACGTGCTGCTCGAAGAGGCGCGGCGGCTGCTGGAGCAGGCCGACGAAGTGCGGCGCATCGCTGCGCGCTCCGCGCACGGGCTGGCGGGGCGGCTGCGCATCGGCTTCGTCAATTCGATGTTGTATCGCGGGCTGCCGGAGGCGGTGCGGCGTTTCGAGGCCGATCATCCCGCCGTGGAAGTGGTGCTGCGCGAGATGAACACGGCCGAGCAGGTGCAGGCGCTGCAGCGCCTGCAGATCGATCTCGGCTTTGCGCATTGGGGGCGCTTTCCGGCCGAGGTGCAATCGGAGCTGCTGTTTGCCGAGCCGTTTCTCTGCTGTCTGCCGGAAGGGCACAAGCTCGCGCGCAGGCGTCGTATCGAACTGGGCACGCTCGCGCGCGAACCGTTCATCCTGTTCCCGCGCTCGGTGTCGCCGCATTATCACGACCAGATCATCGCGACCTGCGTGGAGGCCGGATTCAGCCCGCAGATTCGCCACGAAGCGCGGCTCTGGCAGACCGTCGTGACGATGGTGGAGTTCGGCATGGGCGTCGCGCTCGTACCCGCCGCGCTCGGGGCGGCAGGCGGCGGGCGCGTGGTATTTCGCCAATTGACTAGTAATCCTTATGAATCGCAGGTGCTAAGGCTCGTGCGCAGTGGCGAGGCGAATGCGTTGGCGCAGGGGTTTGCGGGCTACCTTGGGGCTGCGAGGAACGTTCTGCCCCTGACAAAGTCGTAAGCCAGGCAACGACTTAGCTGGGCAAATCTCATGCCTTCTTGCTCTTTTCGAAGGATTCGGCAGCAGGAATCCTGGTGGCCCGGACCGGCAGCGGCCGTCCGTAAAGACGGATTTACGAACACGTGGCCGTTGTGTACTTTTCGGTCATCCGGGGCCTATGCTCATACACGCCTCATTCAAGCGTTTCTCGGCCAGGCCTCATCAAAATTCCAGGAGACATCAGTGCTGAGCCCTCACGAATTTGCGACGCTCATGTTGGTCAAGTCATCGCCTGACCAGATCGAAATGGACCGCGAGGACCTCGACACGCTGCTCGAGCAACAGCTCGTGGCACTCGGGAGCCTGGCCACGGGTGTGCCCCGTCCGCGTGTGACGGAGGAAGGCGAATCCCTGCTGCAGGCCATGACGCGAAAACGTTGACCGGCGCACGGTCGACGCGCCTTGTCGTGACGCTTCCGGCATGACAAGGCTATCACGCGAACTCGGTGAGTACTCTGCAGGAGCTGGAACGCGCCATCGAGAATCAGCAGCCCGCCGCGGTGATCATCTACCCGGAGCAGGTGGCGTGGCGCGCCCCATTGTTCGTCGAGGAAGTGGCCAGCGTCGCGCCGCTGGTGCCGGTCCTCATGCTGGTATGCGGCAGGCCGGCATCGATCACAGGGCCGTCTGCCTGCTCGGGTGTCCACAATATCGACACGGTCCACGAGTCGGTCGCGAGGCTGGACCAGGTGACGGCAAGCGGGCACATCACCGAAAGCTTGCAGTCATAGCGCTTCCTCAGCGCTTTCTCGAGCGTGTCGCCGCCCTCAACCGCAAGTCCCGATCTCACCGCACGCCGTGCAGAAGTCGCAGCCGTCCTTGCGGATCACCGCGTTCGCCCCGCACGACCCGCACTTGCGGCCGAGCATCGCGTGAGCAAACGCGTGCTGGGTATCGGCGGGCAGCGCGTTGTCGCCGTCGAGCACCTGGTCGCCGGGCTGTTCCGCGCCGGCCCGCGCGTTGCCGGTGAATTGCGCGGCCAGTGCACCGTCACGCCGCTGCGCGAGCAGCCGTGACGGCACTTGCCGTCCCTCGGCATCGAGAAAGCCGCGCCGATGCAGGATCTGCTGGATCGCGTAGGCGATGGCCGCGACCTCGGAGTCGTGCCACAGCGGAATGCGCCGGCCGTCCAGACGCTGCGTCTCGCCATAGCGCACCTGGCCGCGATCCCACGACACCTTGCGCAAGTCCTGCAGATTGCGCGCGACGAAGCCGCCGCGCGCCGCGAGCGAGAGCGAACGCATGGTTGCCGTGATCCATTGCTGCTGCTCGTCGCGCTGGCCCACGGGAATGAAAAATTCGATAGGCCGCTCGATCGTCACCGCTTCGCCGCCCACCTGGCCCGTCACTTCGAGAAACGACACCGCCACGTAGAGCGACACCTTGCCCGTCTGCGTGATGTATTCGATCTTCTCGATCACGGCGGGCAGCTCGCCCTTCGGCCGATGGTCGATCGCCACGCGCAGCGGGTCGAGCAGGGCGTCGCCGAGCGCGTCGTCGGCCGTTGCCGCCGTCTCGGGAGGCAGCGTTTGCAGCACCGCGCCGAGCGTCTCGTTCGGGCGGTAGGTCGCGAGTCCCTTGAGGCCGCGCCGCCATGCGTCGAGATAGAGGTTTTCGAAGTCCTCGAACGGATAGTCGGCGGGCACATTGACGGTCTTCGAGATCGACGTGTCGACGTACGGCTGCACGGCCGCCATCATCGCCACGTGTTCCTGTGCGCTCATTTCCAGCGCGCTCACGAAGTACGCCGGCAGTGCGCTCACGTCGCCGCCCAGTTCGCGGAACACACGCCACGCGTGGTCTTCGACGTTGAACGTTTCGCGGCTGCCGTCGGCCATCCGGCGCGTGCGCTGGTAGGTCCACGAGAACGCGGGCTCGATGCCGTTCGACACATTGTCGGCGAACGCGAGGCTCACCGTGCCCGTCGGCGCGATGGAAAGCAGATGGCTGTTGCGGATGCCGTGCGCGCGGATCTCGGCCTTGAGGTCGTCGGGCAGGCGTGAGGCGAAGGTGCCTTCTTCGAGGTACGTCCTCGCGTCGAAGAGCGGAAACGCGCCGCGCTCGCGCGCGAGTTCGACGGAAGCGCGATAGGCGGCGTCGCGCATGGTGCGCCCCACGCGCGCGCCGAATTCGCAGCCTTCGGGCGAGTTGTAGCGGATGCCGAGCATCACGAGCGTGTCGCCGAGTCCCGTGAAGCCCACGCCGATACGCCGCTTGGCCGCCGCCTCCGCCTGCTGCTCGGGCAGCGGCCAGAGCGTCGCGTCGAGTACGTCGTCGAGAAAGCGCACCTGGGTGCCCGTGCGAACGGCGAGTTGATTCCAGTCGAAATCCGCCTTGCCGCCGCGCATCTGCGCGAACGGGTCGATTACGAAACGGGTGAGGTCGAGCGGTCCGAGGTTGCAGCAACCGTACGCGGGCAACGGCTGCTCGCCGCACGGGTTGGTCGCGCGGATCGTTTCGAGCGCGCGCAGGTTGTTGTCCTCGTTCATGCGCGAGATGAACACCACGCCCGGCTCGGCCACGTCGTAGGTCGAGCGCATGATCGCGTCCCACAGCGCGCGGGCGCGCGTCTCGGCGTAGACCCACAGGCCGTCGTCGCGGCGCTGCAGGTCGCCCGACGCGCGCAGCGCGGGCGAGGGCTCGGCGCGATGCACGAGTTGCCAGGGCGCGTCGTTTTCCACGGCGCGCATGAATTCGTCGGTCACCGCGACCGAGACGTTGAAGTTGTTCCAGCGCCCTTTCGAATGCTTGGCCTCGATGAATTCCGGCAGGTCGGGGTGATCGCAGTCGAGCACGGCCATCTGCGCGCCGCGCCGCGCGCCCGCGCTTTCCACGGTGCGGCACGAGGCGTCGAACACGTCGATGTAGCTGCATGGCCCCGATGCGCTCGATCCCGTCGAATGCACGAACGCGCCGCGCGGCCGGATCGCCGAAAAGTTGTAGCCCACGCCGCCGCCGCGCCGCATGGTCTCGGCGGCCTGGAGCAGCGCGACGTAGATGCCGGGGCGGCCTTCGGCGTCCAAGCCCTGGATGCTGTCGCCGACCGGCTGCACGAAGCAGTTGATCAGCGTGGCCTCGATGCCGGCGCCCGCCGCACTCATGATCCGCCCCGCGCCTAGCGCGCCGTTGCGCAGATTGTCGACGAAACGCGCCTCGACCTCGGCGCGCAGCGCAGGCGGCTCGACCTGCGCGACGCCGCGCGCGACGCGGCGGTAGACGTCGTCGGCGGTCTGCTCGTCGCCTTTGGCGTACTTCTCGAGCATCACGTCGAGCGAGAACTGCTGCGGGGGAAACGGAAGCGGGGGCGTGTTTTCTGCCATGGCCGGGCCTCGCGAAGCGCCGCGCGGGAGGCGGCGGTTGAAGGGCGTTGGAAGGGCGGCGGTTGCGCCGCGACCGTTCAACCTTACCCCAGCGGCGCGCGGCGTGCACGGCGGCACGAGCACGCATGCGGCGGCGCCGGAGCCTGCCGGCGTCGCGGCGCACGAGGCGGGTCTGCGGTTACACTGCTCCCGCCTGCACGCGGGCACCGAATGGGGAGACGGAAGGGGAGACTGGATGACGAACGAAACGGCGCCCGTGGTCTACCGCGACACGGTGCGCGCGGAGTGGGTCGATTACAACGGCCATCTGCGCGACGCGTTCTACATGCTGATCTACAGCTACGCGACCGACGCGCTGCTCGACGCCATCGGGCTCGACGCGGCTGCGCGCGAGGCGCGCGGGCGGTCGATGTACACGCTGGAGGCGCACCTGAACTATCTCCGCGAGATCAAGGAGGGCGCGCCGGTGCGCGTCGACGTCCGGGTCATCGAGCACGACGCGAAACGCGTGCGCCTGTATCTGGAGATGTTCGCGGGCGATCTTGACGATGCGCTCGCCTCGCCCGTCTCGGCGAGCGAGCAGTTGCTCTTGCATGTGGACCGCTCGGGCCCGCGCGCGGCGGGCTTCGACGCCGATGTGCTCGCGCGCGTCGCGGCGTTGTGCGCCGCGTCGGCGGACTTCGCGCCGCGCCATGCCGCGCGGGCTATCTCGCTCGCGCCTCGTTGAGGCCGCGGACGACGTCGCCGCGCTTACTTCGGCAGTTCTGCGCCGATGAGGGCGCCGAACACTTCGGCGGCGATCATGACGGAGGCGTTGAGCGGCGCGGGACGTTCGGCCGGCTTGAACACGGCGTCGCCGCGGCGGATCTTGCGGCGCGACACGGCGCAGGTGCCCGAAGAATGCGCCGAGCGGCGGCGCCAGCGCTGTTCGCCATAATGGCAGCGACCGGGTTCGACCCAGCGGATCACCAGCGCCGTATCCGTCTGCTCGAGTATTTCGATGCGCTCACCGTTGGCTCCGTCAAGCGAGAGGCACGCTTTTTTCTTCATTGTCGGCTCCGTAAGTGTGGTGCCGCGAATGTAGTCCTGCGCGCTGACAAGTGCCATTCTGTCGCCGTTGAAACACCATTCCATTATCAGCAACAATCGCCCTGCGACACGTTGCGATTCACGAAGGAATGGGGGTTTGCGGCGGATTGGGGGTCGACATCTCGAATTTGTGCAACGCACTGTTGTACGTGGCGCGACATCGAGTGGCCTGAAAACGGGCGCCTGGAGGGCGTTCCAGGGTGGGGACGGAACGGCTGGCGCGGATTGGGATCTGAGAAAGACTGGCCCGGCTGGATTGGTTTGCTGCACCGCGCTGGCTGGTTGCACCGCACCTGCGCAGCTACGAAACCCGGGCCCCTGTTTTTTGAATTTTCACGAGGTTACATGATTCATCGTCCGCCTGCTCCGAACTCCGCAAACGAGCAGAAAATCCAGCGCGCCGCCTCCGCGGTGCTGTACGCCACGCTCGTCCTGCTGGCGCTGTGGATCGTGCGCGAGTTCGTGCCCGCCGTGGCTTGGGCGAGCGTCTTTGCCATCGTCCTGTGGCCCACCTATCAGGCGATCGAGCGCCGCGCCTGGTTCAAGGGCCGCAAGACGCTGATCGCCACGCTGCTCACGGCCGCGATCGGCCTGCTCGTGCTCCTGCCGATCGCCGTCACGGCCATTCAGGCCGGCGGCGAGGCTCACGAGCTTTACCTCTGGCTGCGCGCCGCCCAAGAGAACGGCGTGCCGGTGCCCGACTTCGTTGCGCATCTGCCGGTCGGCAGCCGCCAGGTGAGCGACTGGTGGCAGGCCAATTTCGCCCAGCCGCTCAAGGCGTCCCCGGCGATGAAGAGCCTGCACGGCGACGCCATCGCCACGTTCGGCCGCCACTTCGGTGCGCGCGCCGCCCACGCGACGATGACGTTCGGCTTCATGCTCGTCACGCTGTTCGTGATCTTCCGCGCGGGCCCGCGTCTCTCGGCGACGGTGATGCGCGGTGCGCGCCGTGCCTTCGGCGCCGACGGCGCGCAGCTCCTGCAGCGCATGGCCGCCGCCGTGCGCGCCACGGTGACGGGGCTCGTGGTCGTGGGGCTGGGCGAGGGCGTGCTGCTGGCCGCCGCCTATATCGCGACCGGCGTGCCACATGCGGCGCTGCTCGGCACCGTCACCGCCATCGCGGCCATGCTGCCGTTTTGCGCGCCCATCGTGTTCTGCGGCGCGGCGCTGTGGCTCGTCATCCAGGGCTCGCTGATCGCGGCGGCTGCGCTCGCGGTATGGGGGTTCGTGGTGGTGTTCGTCGCCGAGCACTTCGTGCGGCCCGTGCTGATCGGCAATTCCACGCGTTTGCCGTTTCTGCTCGTGCTGTTCGGCATTCTGGGTGGGGCGACGACCTTCGGGCTGATCGGCATCTTCATCGGCCCGGCGCTCATGACCGTGCTGATGGTGCTTTGGGTGAACTGGGCGGAGTGACGCCCAGTTACGCCCGGTTCGCGGCGAGGCGCGGCACGCGCCTCGCTCAGCGGAAGCACCCGAGCGTGTACTTGAGCGCGGCCGGCAGCAGTTCGCGCCACACGGGCCACACGTGGCCGCCATCGACGATGCGCAGCGCCGCCGTATTGCCCGCCTCGCGCAGCCGCGTGTAGAGCAGTGACGACTCGGCCTGGATCACGAGGTCGTCGTCGCCGGCCGCGATGAAGAACGGCACGCGCCGGGGCTGCGCGAAATACGGCTTCCAGAGCGCCGGATAGTTGAGCGTGCGCCAGATCTGCGCATCGAACTGATGATCGCCGAACACGCCCACGTGACGCGCCGCCGAACTGGGCGGCGGGTCGCCCGCGTAGACCGCCGGGGAAAGCAGCAGCGCGCCGCAGAACATGTCGGGGTGCTCCAGCGTATAGCGCAGCGCGCCGAACCCGCCCATCGAGACACCGCCGATCGCGCGGCCGTCGCGCGTGTCGTCCACCGCGAAGTGCGACTCGATCTCGGGCAGCAGATCCTGGAAGAACGCCGTCTCCATCCGCTCCTTGCGGTCGACGTACCAGTCGGTACCGCCTTGCGGCATCACGATCACCACGGGCGGGATTTCGTGATGGGCGATCAGCGTGTCGGCGGTGGTCTGGAGCTGGCCATGCGTGACCCAGTCCATGGGCTCGCCGTTGTTGCCATGCAGGAGATAGAGCACCGGGTAGCGGCCCTGGTCGGCGCGATAGCCGTTCGGCAGGTACACCACGTAGGGCCACTCGCGGTTGAGCGCCTCGGCGTGGAACGTGCGGACCACGATCGTGCTCGCCGCGGCAGGGGCCGCAGGCGTGACGAACGCCGCGCAGGAGAGAGCGAGCGGGAGCAGCGCGGTGCGAAGGAGTCTGCGCATGGCAGGGACATCGAGGGCGGTGGCGCGCCGGCGGCGCGGGGTCATCATGCTAGCAGCCGCTCGCGCGCGCCGGAAGCCGTGACCGGCGTGCCGGCGCGCGGTGCGTGGCCTGCGAGCCGCGTCGTTTCAGGCGGAAGCTTTGGCGCGCGAAGGCAGCAGCCGCTTGAGCGGGTCGGACGCACGCGCGACGAGCAGCAATGTGGTGATCGCGACGGCGTCGGCGCAGAGGCCGAGCGGCACGTTCAGGTAGCCGTCGGTGTACCAGTAGAGCACCGAGTCGACCGTGAGCGAAATCACGGCGCCGGCCACGAACGAGAGCATCCCCTTGCGGCCGACGAGGCCCACCCAGGGCAGCGCATGCGCCACGCGCTTCGCCCAGCCGAGGCGGATGACATGCGCCGTGAGCCACGCGATGCCAAGGAAGTTGAGCGCGCGAAACCAGGCGAGGTTGCGCTTGAAGTCGCCGTCGAGCGCGACGTTGCCGAGCTGCAGGCGATAGATCGCGGCGCCCGCCACGACGGCGAGTGCGGCGAGGGTCGCGAGCGTGCCGAGACGGTGCGCGCTCACGCGCTGGAACACGGGTTGCGCCTGCGCGATCACGCCGAGCACGAACATCAGCTGCCAGCCGAACGGGTTGAAGTCCCATTGCACGTCTTCGACGTGCGGCAACCACGGCGCCAGGTGCGGCGCGACGCCCCACAGCGCGAGGCTCACGGCGAGCAGCAGCCACGGCCGCGTGCGCGCGAGCGGCAAGGCGAGCGGGGCGGCGAGGGCGAACCAGGCGTACATCGGCAGCACGCCGGCCAGATACGGCTGGCGGCGCAGCAGCACGATGTCGCGCAGCGCGGCGGCAGGCGCGAGCGTGAGGTCGTCGAGATCGGTGGTGGCGAGGTTGGGCGCATCGACGTTGCAGGCCACGAGAATCGCGGTGACGAGCAGCATCAACAGCGCCGTCACGACGAACGCGCGGTAGATCTCGAACGCGCGCTTGATGAAGCGCTGCCGCGCCGCGGCCTCGGTGCGGCGTGCGCACAGCGTGGCCCACGCGGTGGCCGTGGCGAAGCCGCCGAGGAACACGAACACCTCGGCCGCGTCGCACAGCGCGTAGGCGTGCAGCGTGACGCGCGAGACGATGCTGCCGCCAATGTGATCGACGACGATGATGAGCAGGACGAGGCCGCGGAAGAAATCGAGTTCGACTAGACGGTTGGATGACTTTGGCATGTTGGGGCAGCGGGCCGGGCCGGTATGGGGCGCTTGAAGCAGCCGGTGATGCGAAACGGGCCGGGCGGGCAGATGCTGGGAGTACCTGGCTGGAAAAATCGGGAAATCGGGAAATCGGGAAATCGGGAAATCGGGCGAGGTTCGCGGGCGCCTGGCGCCGGGAACCGTGGCCACCGGGACGGCCGTACGACAAACGCAGGCAAAGACCTGAAGAATACGCGAGGGTTCCCGCCGCATACGGGTTTACGTTGACGCCGCCGATATTAGCGCAATTTCAAATGCCTTTCAGCGGGCGCCGCCAGTGCATCTTTCAAGTTTCCGGGGCATGTGCCGATAAGTCAGGGGAAGGGGCACGATCATGCCGGCGCGGCAAATGCCGCCCTGACGCGGGTTTGGGCAGTTTCTTCTGGCCCCTTGCCGATGCTTTTATCGGGCAAGAATTCGGCTAATTAACATTTGTTTCAAAGTGTTCTCCCTGGGCTGATTTCGTGGAGTTGCGCTTTACAATGCCGGATCGAATTTGAGATGGCACGCTCGTTCGTTAATGGGGCGATCGCGTGCGTTGAATGTTTATGGTTCGAGATGCAGTCGGTTTAGACGCAGATCGAAGCAGCCCGGCGCAGGCGAGCCGGCACGCCACGGGGGCGGGAGCGCGGCATACGCAGCAGACCGTCCCGGGCATCCACTCGCTGCATCGCGCGGCTGCAAGCACCGTAGGAGAGAGCAATGTTGAAAGACGATCGTATCGGCCAGCGCGGTCTCAAAGGGTTCTGGGCCGTGTTGGGGCTGGCAGCCCTGCTGGGCGGCTGCGCCGACATGAACCAGCAGCAACCGCAACAACAACCGCAGCCCGACACGGCGGCAGCGGCCCCGGCTTCCGACGCAGCGAGCGCCGACGCCAGCAGCTCACAACAGGCGGCGAGTGTGCCCGTCACGCGCGTCGTCACGAAAACGACCTACGTGCGCGTGCGCCGCGGCGACACGCTGCCGCGCATCGCGCAAAAGCACGGTGTGTCGGTCAAGGATCTGGCCGCCTGGAATCACCTGAAGCCGAACGGTCACCTGCGCGCAGGCCAGTCGATCAAGCTGGTTTCGAAGCAGACGATCACCGTCCAGGTGGCCGCGCCGCAAGCTGGCGGCGCAACGGCGAACGCCAACGCGAACGCAGCCGGAAACCGCCAGGTCGCCGCCGAAGTGGCGCGCCACGCGAACAGCGTCGCGCTCGTGTGGCCGGCGCATGGCCGTGTGGTCGAACCGTTCGCGCCGGGCACGACGCGCGGCATCGAGATCGCGGGCAAGGCCGGCGACCCCGTGATCGCTGCCGCCGACGGCAAGGTCATGTACGCGGGCACGGGCCTGAACGAATACGGCAGCCTGATCATCGTCCAGCACAACAAGGATTTCCTCACGGCTTACTCGCACAACCGCCGTCTGCTCGTGAAGACCGGCGACACGGTGCATCAGGGCCAGCAGATCGCCGAGATGGGCAGCGAGAACAACGACCGCGTGGCGGTGCTGTTCGAGGTGCGCCGCGATGGCAAGCCGGTCGACCCGATGCCGTATTTGCCTTCTTCTCCGCAGGGGTGAGCGCGGCAAGAACAACAAAACCGCCCTGACACATCGCAGCGTCAGGGCGGTTTTTTTTCACCACCGCAAACCGCTTACTTCTTGAAACCGCGCCTTAAAACGCGTCTCCCGGCACCCGCACCCAGCCTTCCATCAGCACGCGTGCGCTACGGCTCATGATGGCCTTCGTGACCGTCCATTCGCCGTTTTCCTGACGCGCCTCGGCGCCCACGCGCAGCGTGCCCGACGGATGCCCGAAGCGCACCGCGCTGCGTTCGCCGCCGCCCGCTGCGAGATTCACGAGCGTGCCGGGAATGGCCGCCGCGGTGCCGATCGCCACGGCCGCCGTGCCCATCATCGCGTGGTGGAGCTTGCCCATCGACATGGCGCGCACCAGCAGATCCACATCGCCGGCTTCCACTCGTTTGCCGCTCGACGCCGTATAGCTCACCGGCTTCGCCACGAAGGCGATTTTCGGCGTGTGCTGGCGCGTGGCGATCTCGTCGAGGTGATTGATGAGTCCCATGCGCAGCGCACCGTGCGCGCGGATCGTCTCGAACTTCTCGAGCGCCTGCGCGTCGCTGTTGATCGCGTCCTGCAATTCCGTGCCCGTGTAGCCGATGGCCTCGGCGTTCACGAAGATCGTCGGAATGCCCGCGTTGATCATCGTGGCCTTGAGCGTGCCCACGCCCGGCACTTCGAGGTCGTCCACGAGATTGCCGGTGGGGAACATCGCGCCGCCCGCGCCTTCTTCCTCGGCGGCCGGGTCGAGGAACTCCAGCTGCACTTCGGCGGCGGGGAAGGTCACGCCGTCCAGTTCGAAGTCGCCCGTCTCCTGCACGTGGCCGTTCGTCATCGGCACGTGCGCGATGATGGTCTTGCCGATGTTGGCCTGCCAGATGCGCACGGTCGCCACGCCGTTGTCGGGCACGCGGCTCGGGTCGACGAGGCCGCCGCTGATCGCGAACGGGCCCACGGCGGCGGAGAGATTGCCGCAGTTGCCGCTCCAGTCCACGAAGGCCTTGTCGATGGCGACCTGGCCGAACAGGTAGTCGACGTCGTGGTCGGGCTTGCTGCATTTCGCCACGATCACGGTCTTGCTCGTGCTCGACGTCGCGCCGCCCATGCCGTCGATCTGCTTGCCGTACGGGTCGGGGCTGCCGATCACGCGCATGAGCAGCTTGTCGCGCGCCACGCCCGGTTGCTGCGCCGAGGCGGGCAGATCCTGGAGGCGGAAGAACACGCCTTTGCTGGTGCCGCCGCGGATATAGGTCGCGGGAATCTTGATCTGAGGTACGTGTGCCATGTGTTGTCCTGAAACGAAGGGCGGCGCGCGTGTGAGCGCTGCGCCGCCCGTTTCCCGTTTATGCCGCTGCCTGTGACGATTCGAGGAAGTCCTGCGCGAAACGCTGCAGCACGCCGCCGGCTTCGTAGATCGACACTTCTTCGGCCGTATCGAGCCGGCAGGTGACCGGCACTTCCACGCGCTCGCCGTTGCGGCGCTCGATCACGAGCGTGAGGTCGGCGCGCGGCGTGCGCGCGCCGATCACGTCATAGGTTTCCGTGCCGTCGATGCCGAGCGTCGTGCGGTTCGTGCCCGCCTTGAACTCGAGCGGCAGCACGCCCATGCCGATCAGGTTGGTGCGGTGAATGCGCTCGAAGCCTTCCGCCACGATCACTTCCACACCCGCGAGACGCACGCCCTTGGCCGCCCAGTCGCGTGACGAACCTTGGCCGTAGTCCGCACCCGCGACGATGATGAGCGGCTGCTTGCGTTCCATGTAGGTTTCGATGGCTTCCCACATGCGCGTGACCTTGCCTTCCGGCTCGACGCGAGCGAGCGAGCCCTTCTTCACGGCGCCGTCTACCACGGCCATCTCGTTGATGAGCGTGGGGTTCGCGAAAGTTGCGCGCTGCGCCGTGAGGTGGTCGCCGCGGTGCGTCGCGTACGAGTTGAAGTCCTCTTCGGGCAGGCCCATTTTCGCGAGGTACTCGCCCGCAGCGCTGTCCAGCAGGATCGCGTTGGAAGGCGAAAGGTGGTCGGTCGTGATGTTGTCGCCGAGCACGGCGAGCGGGCGCAGGCCCTTGAGCGTGCGCTCGCCGGCCAGCGCGCCTTCCCAGTACGGCGGGCGGCGGATGTAGGTGCTTTGCGCGCGCCAGTCGTAGAGCGGGTCGGTCGTTTCGCCGCTGGCCGCCGTGGCCGCGAACATCGGCTCGTACACCTTGCGGAACTGCTCGGGCTTCACGCTCTTCGCGACGATGGCGTCGATCTCTTCGTCGCTCGGCCAGAGGTCCTTGAGGTACACGGGCTTGCCGTCCTTGTCCGTGCCGAGCGAGTCCTGTTCGATGTCGAAGCGGATCGTGCCCGCAATCGCGTAGGCGACGACGAGCGGCGGCGAGGCGAGGAACGCCTGCTTTGCATACGGGTGAATGCGGCCGTCGAAGTTGCGGTTGCCCGAGAGCACGGCGGTCGCGTACAGGTCGCGGTCGATGATCTCCTGCTGGATCTTCGGGTCGAGCGCGCCCGACATGCCGTTACATGTGGTGCATGCAAACGCGACGATGCCGAAGCCGAGCTTTTCCAGATCGGGCAGCAGGTTGGCTTCTTCGAGGTAAAGCTCGACGGCCTTCGATCCCGGCGCCAGCGAGCTTTTCACCCACGGCTTGCGCGTGAGGCCGTGTGCGTTCGCATTGCGTGCGAGCAGCGCGGCGGCGATCACGTTGCGCGGGTTGCTCGTGTTCGTGCAACTCGTGATGGCCGCGATGATGACCGCGCCGTCGGGCATCTGGCCCGGCGTTTCTTCCCACTTGCCTGCGATGCCGCGCTCGGCGAGAGCGGATGTGGGCAGACGCTTGTGCGGATTCGACGGGCCGGCCATGTTGCGCACCACGCTCGAAAGATCGAACGTGAGCGTGCGCTCGTATTGCGCGTTGGCGAGCGTGTCGGCCCACAGGCCAGCAGTCTTCGCGTAGGTTTCGACCAGCTTGACCTGCTCTTCCTCGCGGCCCGTGAGGCGCAGGTAGTCGAGCGTCTGGTTGTCGATGAAGAACATCGCGGCCGTGGCGCCATACTCGGGCGCCATGTTCGAAATCGTGGCGCGGTCGCCGAGCGTGAGGCTCGATGCGCCAACGCCGCGGAACTCCAGATACGCGCCCACGACCTTTTCCTTGCGCAGGAACTCGGTGAGGGCGAGCACGATGTCGGTCGCGGTGATGCCGGGCTGGCGCTTGCCCGTGAGTTCCACGCCGACGATATCGGGCAGGCGCATCCACGAGGCGCGGCCGAGCATGACGTTCTCGGCTTCGAGGCCGCCCACGCCGATGGCGATCACGCCGAGCGCATCGACGTGCGGCGTGTGGCTGTCGGTGCCGACGCAGGTGTCGGGGAACGCCACGCCGTCACGCGCCTGGATCACGGGCGACATCTTCTCCAGATTGATCTGGTGCATGATGCCGTTGCCCGGAGGAATCACGTCGACGTTCTTGAACGCTTTCTTCGTCCAGTTGATGAAGTCGAAGCGGTCTTCGTTACGGCGATCTTCGATCGCGCGGTTCTTGTTGAACGCGTCCGGATCGAAGCCGCCGCATTCCACGGCGAGCGAGTGGTCGACGATCAGCTGCACGGGGACGACCGGATTCACCTTGGCGGGGTCGCCGCCCTGGTCGGCAATGGCGTCGCGCAGGCCGGCGAGATCGACGAGCGCGGTTTGCCCGAGGATGTCGTGGCAGACCACGCGCGCCGGGAACCACGGAAAGTCGAGGTCGCGCTTGCGGTCGATGAGCTGCGTAAGCGACGCGGCGAGCGTGGCCGGGTCGCAGCGGCGCACGAGGTTTTCGGCGAGCACGCGCGAGGTGTACGGCAGCGTGGCGTAGGCGCCGGGCTGGATGGCCTCGACGGCTTCGCGCGCGTCGAAGTAATCGAGCCGGGTGCCCGGGAGGGACTTGCGGTAGGCGGTATTCACGGCTTGGGGACCAAAAGTGGTGTGAGCGGCGGTGCGCGGGAGCGAAGGCGATGTCGTCACGCTACGACGCATCGCCTCCGGCGATCAGCGCTTGCTGATCGGCGTGAACTTCAGATTTTCCGGACCCGTGTAATTCGCGCTCGGGCGGATGATCTTGTTGTCGATGCGCTGCTCGATGATGTGCGCGCTCCAGCCGGCCGTGCGCGCGATCACGAAGATCGGCGTGAACATGGCGGTCGGCACGCCCATCATGTGATACGACACGGCGCTGAACCAGTCGAGGTTCGGGAACATCTTCTTGACTTCCCACATCGTCGATTCGAGGCGCTCGGCAATGTCGAACAGCTTCATGTTCGACTGCTCCTTCGAGAGCTTCTTCGCGATTTCCTTGATGACCTTGTTGCGCGGGTCCGAGATCGTGTACACCGGGTGGCCGAAGCCGATCACGACTTCCTTCTTCTCCACGCGCGCGCGGATATCGGCTTCTGCGTCGTCGGCGTTTTCGTAGCGCGACTGGATCTCGAACGCGACTTCATTCGCGCCGCCATGCTTCGGGCCGCGCAGCGCGCCGATCGCGCCCGTGATGGCCGAGTAGATGTCCGAGCCCGTGCCCGCGATCACGCGGCCCGTGAACGTCGAGGCGTTGAACTCGTGCTCGGCGTACAGATTGAGCGAGACGTGCATCGCGTCGACCCACGACTTCGACGGCGCGCGGCCGTGCAGCAGGTGCAGGAAGTGGCCGCCGATCGAGTCGTCGTCGGTTTCGACTTCGATGCGCTTGCCGTTGTGCGAAAAGTGATACCAGTACAGCAGCATCGAGCCGAGCGAGGCCAGCAGGCGGTCGGCGATATCGCGCGCGCCCGGCAGGTTGTGGTCGTCTTTCTCGGGCAGCACCGTGCCGAGAATCGAGACGCCGGTGCGCATCACGTCCATCGGGTGTGCCGAGGCGGGCACGGCTTCGAGCGCCGTCTTCACGTTGGCGGGCAGGCCGCGCAGCGCCTTGAGCTTGGCCTTGTAGCCGGCCAGTTCGGCCGTGTTCGGCAGCTTGCCGTGCACGAGCAGGTACGCGACTTCTTCGAATTCGCACGCGGTGGCGAGGTCGAGAATGTCGTAGCCGCGGTAGTGCAGGTCATTGCCGGTGCGGCCCACGGTGCACAGCGCCGTGTTGCCCGCCGCCACGCCCGACAGCGCAACGGACTTCTTCGGCTTGAAACCGCCTGCGGCTTGCGTGGTATTTTCTGCTTCGCTCATGGTGTCTTCCTCTCTCCAGGTATCTGTGAACTATATGGTGGGCGGATTTACTTCTTCGCGGCGAAGAGCGCGTCGAGCTTGTCTTCGTACGCGTGATAGCCGAGGTAGCGGTAGAGGTCTTCGCGCGACTGCATCGTCGAGACGGCGGCCTTTTGCGTGCCGTCGCGCTTGACGGTCTCGTAGAAGTTCAGCGCGGCGGCGTTCATCGCACGATACGCGCCGCAGCAGTAGAGCGCGATATCCACGTTTGCGCTCTTCAGTTCTTCGGTCGTGAAGAACGGCGTCGAGCCGAACTCCGTGAGGTTGGCGAGAATCGGCACGTTCACGGCGGCACGGAAACGGCGGTAGTCGTCGAGCGTCTTCATCGCTTCGGGGAAGATCATGTCGGCGCCCGCTTCGACGTAGGCCACCGCGCGCTCGATCGCGGCGTCGATGCCTTCCACGGCGGCCGCGTCGGTGCGGGCCATGATGACGAAGCCGTCGTCGGTGCGTGCGTCCACGGCGGCCTTGACGCGGTCCACCATTTCGCCGGTCGCCACGACTTCCTTGTTCGGGCGATGGCCGCAGCGCTTCTGGCCCACCTGGTCTTCCAGGTGCACGGCCGCCACGCCCGCCTTGATGAACGACTTGATCGTGCGCGCGATGTTGAAGGCGCCGCCCCAGCCGGTGTCGATGTCGACCATCAGCGGAATGTCGACGGCGTCGGAGATGCGGCGGGCGTCGATCAGCACGTCGTCCATGGTGCTGATGCCGAGGTCCGGCACGCCGAGCGAGTTGGCGGCCACGCCGCCGCCCGAGAGATACACGGCCTTGAAGCCGGTCGCCTGCGCGAGCTTGGCCGCATACGCGGTGATGGCGCCGACGACCTGCAGCGGTTGTTCGGCGGCCACGGCTGCGCGGAATTTCGCGCCGGCGCTGGCGGGGGATTTGTTGTTCATGCGGGCTGTCTCCAATTGAATCGCCGCCTCATACTGCAGATAGCGTGCCAGCTCCGCGCATGGAGGCTAGCGCGTTGATTTTGCGCCGGAACTACGTTTGCCGGTTGCGGACCCTTATTTCCGTGATGAAATCACAATTTCAAAAATGAAATCGACGCGCGATAATGCGAAATCGGGCTGACGGCCGGCTTTCGGCTGCACCGGCCCTCGACGTCGCGACCGTATCGTTGGACAACATGAACCGCTTTCCCGCTCCCGCTTCCTCCGCCATTCGCCCGCGTGTGTGGGCCATGGGCATCAGCCGCCTGCGCGACCTGTTTCGCGACATCGCCCGCGAATACGACGAGCTCGCGGACCTGCGCGTGGTGCCGCGCGGCTTTGAGGAAGCGGTGGCCGAAATCGCCGCGGCGGGGCCGAACCAGCGGCCCGATGTGGTGGTGGCGGCGGGCTCGAACGGCACCTACCTGAAGGCGCGCGTCGACCTGCCCGTGGTGCTCGTGCAGCCCACCGGCTTCGACGTGATGCAGGCGCTCGCCCGTGCGCGGCGCGAGGCCGAACTCGTCGCGCTCGTGACCTATGGCGAGACGCCCGTGGAGGTGCGGCGCTTTGCCAGCGCCTATGGCATCGACGTGGTGTTCGGCCAGTACCGCACGGTTCAGGACGCCGAGGCCTGCGTGCTCGACCTGCGCGATCGCGGCGTGGGCGCGGTCGTGGGGCCGGGTCTCGTCAACGATCTCGCGGCGCGGCTCGGGCTCGTGCCGTTTTTCGTCTACTCGCGGCCCTCGGTGCGCGCGGCGTTCGACAACGCGCTGGATCTCGTGCAAGCCACCTGGCGCGAAACGCAGCGCCGCCAGCGCCTCGACAGCGTGCTGCAGCATCTGCGCGACGGCGTGGTCGCGCTCGACGCGCGCGGCCGCGTGGAGGCGATCAACCAGCGCCTCGCGGCCGTGCTCGGCATCGATCCGGCGGCCGCCGCGGGCCAGTCGCTCGCGGCGCTCGCGCCCGACATCGCCTTCGCGCTGCCCGAAGCCGATGGCGAATCGCTCGAGACCGTGCGCGGCGTGAGTTACGTCGTGCACCGCGGGCCGCTGGTCGACAACGGCGTGACGACGGGCGCCGTGCTCACGTTCCAGGAGTCGCGCGCAGTGGAGCGGCTCGACCGTACGCTGCGCTCGCGCCAGCGCACGCAGCAGTTCGTCGCGCGCTACCGGCTGGACGACCTGAGCGGTGCAACGCCCGGCATCGAGCGCGTGCGCCAGCTCGCGCGGCGCTATGCGAAGTCGGATGCCACGGTGCTGATCCGCGGCGAGAGCGGCACCGGCAAGGAGATGATCGCGCAGGGCATTCATCGCGAAAGCCCGCGGCGCGACTTTCCGTTCGTCGCCATGAATTGCGGCGCGTTTCCCGAGGCGCTGCTGGAGAGCGAGCTGTTCGGCTACGAGGAGGGTGCATTCACGGGTGCGCGGCGCGGCGGCAAGGTAGGGCTCATTGAGGCCGCGCACCGCGGCACGCTGTTTCTCGATGAAATCGGCGAGATGCCGCTGCCGTTGCAGAGCCGCCTGCTGCGCGTGCTGCAGGAGCGCGAGGTGGTGCGCCTCGGCGCCACGGAGCCCACGCGCGTGGACGTGCGCGTGGTCGCCGCCACGCACCGCGCGCTCACCGAGCAGATCGAAGCGGGCGAGTTTCGCGCGGATCTCTTCTATCGCCTGAACATTCTCAATCTCGCCATTCCGCCGTTGCGCGAGCGCGGCGCCGATATCGCGCTGCTGGCGGCGGAACTGCTGTTCCAGGCGTCGCGCCGCGAGCCGCGCGTGGCCGTGCGCATCCGCACGCCCGAAGACGCGGCGCGCACGCTCGCGCTGGTGAGCGGTGCGCTCGCGCGGCACGCATGGCCCGGCAACGTGCGCGAGCTGCAGAACGTGGTCGAGCGGATGGTGGTGGAACTGGCCGATTCGGAAGAAGACGTGCTGACGCCCGACGTGCTGCGCGCGATCGCGCCGGAGGTGTTCGAGTCGCGCGGCGCGGCGAGCGGTGCCGCGGCGAAGGCAGGCGAGGGCGCGCTCACCTTGCGCGAGCGCAGCCTCAACACCGAAGCCGATGAGATCCGCGCCGCGCTCGACGCCTGCAACGGCGATCGCGACCGCGCGTGCGAGATGCTCGGCATCAGCAAGACGACACTGTGGCGGCGCCTTTCCGCCGCGAAGGGCAAGCGCGGCAGCGCGCCAGGCGAGGCAACGGCGGCCACGGCGCCGCGCAAGGCGCCGCGCGCCTGAAACGCGCTCAGTTCTTCAGGGCGTTGAGCAGCGGTGCTACGGTCCCGTGCAAGTGCAGGATCTCGGGGCTCGCCTGCAACAACGCCTGATAGCGCTCGTAGAACTGCGCCGACTCCTCGCCGGAAAAGAGCGCCGCCACGCCTTGCGCCGCGCCGATGCGATCGTCGGGGCTCGCGTCCTTGGCGTCGAGCGTTTCGTCGACGTTGGCGATCACCGTCGAGAGCGGCATGAGCCAGCGAAAGCCCGAGCCGTTGATGAGCACCTGCAGGAAGGCCGCCGGCGTGACCGGGCCGAACTCGCGTTCGTAGTCCTTGCGCTCGTGGTCGAGAATCGCCTTGTGCAGCGTGAGCAGGGGCTTGCGCACGGTCGTGAGGAATTCAATCGCGCTTTGTTCGTTCATCGTGCAGCTCCTTCGTTAGCGCTCGTCGGGTCGTGAAGAATGGTCGAGCGACGCGCGCCGGATCATGAGGTAGCGCGAACCGTTCGCGCGGATATGCGGACGATGGTAGCGCAATGGCCGGCCGCACGTGGCTAAGCGGTAGATGAGCAGTGGGCGAGCGCGGCAGCGCTACACTCCGCCGGTCCGCGAAACCGCGATGCTTGCGCCGATCACCCCGAGAACGCTTCGATGACGATGACGATCCTGCCACTGCACCGCAACGACCTGCCGCTCGACACCGCCGAGCTGGCGCGCTTCATGGTCGGCAAATACATCGTGCGCGACCTGGCGCGCGGGCGCATGGCCGGGCGGCTCGTCGAAGTCGAAGCGTATCCCGTGGGCGACTCCACGAGCTACGCCTACATCGGACGCCGGCCCTATAACGCCGCGATGTTCCGCGAGCGCGGTCATGCCCACGTGCGGCTGACCTACGGCAGCGCCTGGATGTTCAACATGTCGAGTGAAGCCGTGGACGTGGGCGCGGGCATCCTGTTTCGCGCGCTGGAGCCGCTCGAAGGCATCGGCGCGATGGAGGCGCTGCGCCCCGGCGTCCCGCTGCGCGATCTCGCGCGCGGGCCGGGGCGGCTCTCGCAGGCGTTCGGCATCGCGGCGGCCTTCGACGGCGTCGACCTGTGCCGTGGGCACGGACTCTGGATCGGCCGCGTGGACGAACCCGAGCGGCCCGTCGGGGTGACGACGCGCATCGGGCTCTCGCGCGAGATGGACCGGCCGCTGCGCTTCTACGAACTGGGCAGCCGGTTCGTGAGCGGGCCGCGCAAGCTGCTGGACGGCAGTGTGGCCCCGCTGTGATCGGCTCGAGTGCTTCGGCGCAATCCGCGCGAAGCGCCGCGCCGCAAGGCGCTCGCGGGACATCGCATGCGCGCGGCATTGTTGCCGCGAATGAAAGTATATTTTCTCGAAATAAGGGTTTCCCCTGGGCTCCTGTCTCAATACACTGAAATCACTGGTTCGGCGATGCAAGCAGACACCGCCGCCGGCATAAAACAAGTGATGGAGGTAATGAACATGAAGTCCCGTACCCTGATTCAAGCTGCATTCGTCGCCGCCCTCGTGGCTGCTCCGGCCCTTTCGTTTGCCCAGGTGCAAGGCAACGGTCCGGTCACACGCGCCGAAGTGAAGTCCGAATTGATCCAGCTCGAGAAGGCCGGCTACAACCCGGCTACCGCGAACGACGCGACTTACCCGAGCGACATCCAGGCCGCCGAAGCCCGCGTGAACCAGCAGCAAGGCCTGGCGCAGCAAGCGCCGGCAGCTGAAACGAGCGGCTATGGCCCGTCGACCTCGGGTTCGGCGCAGTCGGGCCAGCCGGCCACGGTGCGTCCGTCGCAGTCGGTGTACTTCGGCAACTAAGCGGGCAACTAAGCGGGCGACCGGCGTGGGCGACCGGCGCGGGCAACTGAGCGGATAGCCGGGCATGGCGCGCCGTCATGGGGTGCCGAAGTCCGGGGAAAACGGAACGGTGCAAACGGCCGTCGCCCAGGCACCGGTGCAGGCGACATCGACCGGCCACCGGCTGGCCGCTCCCGCGCCAGCCGGTGCCGGGGCGCTCCGGGCAGGCCCAGACGCCCTCGCAAGTTGACCCGGCCGCGCCCCAACCCAGCCTGGCTCCCAACCGATACCGGCGAAGGCGGACACCGTTCCGCCTTTGTCGCACGCCGCCCGCGCAAACCATCGCGCGATTTTTCATGCGTGGAACCTCCGCCGCCGAAAGGTGGCTTCGCCCAACCCCGTCCGGATTGGGCGCTTTTTCACGTCTGGCGGTCTGGAGGGTGGGGCGGGCGCGTTACGTCAGGCGCCAGACCCGCCGGTGATGTAATGCTCGAGCTGCTCGATCGTGAACTTCTGCTCGGCGATGATCTCCTTCACCAGGTCGCCGATCGACACCATCCCCACGAGCTTGCCGCCGTCCATGACGGGCAGGTGGCGCATGCGCCGCTCGGTCATGAGCGCCATGCAGTCGTAGGTGGTCTGCTCCGGCTGGACGAAGCGCACGTGCGTGCTCATGATGTCGCGCACGGCGGTCGTTTTCGAAGATCGGTCCATCAGAACGATCTTGCGCGCGTAGTCACGCTCGGTGACGATGCCGGCGATCGATGGACCGTCGGTCACGAGCAGCGCGCCGATCTGCTTATCGGCCATCAGGCGGATTGCGTTGTAGACGGAATCGGAGGCTTCGATCGTGTACACCACCTGTTCCGGCTTCGATTTGAGTACCTGTGCAACGCTTGTCATAGGGCGACCCTCTTCGTCCTTCTGGTTGTCCAGTCATTGCGCGGTGCGGCAAGCCGGGTGGATTGCCCGTCAAGCCATTGGAAAGCCATTTCAGTATAGGCGGCTCGCGTGCCGTGCGTCGTCGGGGTATGCGCGGGGTCGCACCATTTATGCCGAGGGCATGCGGCGCAGACCGGGCGGCCCCCTACGGGGCTGGGCGGCGGGGCGGAGCAAATGGCGGTAAACTCCGGTTCCGAACCTCAACCCGGCCCCTTGCCGGTTTTGCCAGTTTTTTGCTCGAGAATCATGCCTACGCTTCCTGAGTCGTCCTGTGCGGACGGCGACAACGCCAACGAATGCGTCGTGCTTGACGCGACTGCCACGCTGCCGACCCGCTACGGCACGTTCGAGTCCTATGTCTACCGGGTGAAGGACGGCGGCGCCGAGCATCTCGCGCTCGTCATGGGCGACGTGGGCAGCGGCGAGCCCACGCTGACGCGGCTCCACTCCGAGTGCCTGACCGGCGACGTGTTCGGTTCCTACCGCTGCGACTGCGGCGAGCAGCTCGACCTCGCGCTGCGCTATATCGCGGCCGAAGGCCGTGGCGTGCTGCTCTACCTGCGTGGCCACGAAGGCCGGGGCATCGGCCTGTCGAACAAGATCCGCGCGTACCAGCTGCAGCAGCAGGGCCGCGACACCGTCGAGGCGAACCTCGATCTCGGTCTGCCCGACGACGCGCGCGAATACGATTCGGCGGCGGCGATCTTGCGCCTGCTGAAAGTGTCGTCGGTGAAGCTCATGAGCAACAATCCGAAGAAGTTCGACACGCTCAGGCAGCACGGCCTCCCGGTGATCGAACGCGTGGCGCTCGCGATCCCGATGCGCGAGGAGAACGAGCGTTATATCCGTACCAAGCAGGTCAAGTTCGGGCATTACTTCGAAGAAAACGAGTAATTTTGGCTTGGGACACGGAAAGTCGAGTGTTCCCTTGTAACCGATTGATATATAAGAAAGTTTCCGGCTTGTCTGGATCTGGCGGTACGGACATTTTCCTCGTTTCTAAAAATAATGAACGAATGAAAAGCAGGTGATATCGAGGCCGTGTGAAAACCGAGTTCGATGCGCTCGTGGTTGGGGGAAGCCACGGTTACTGAACGTCTTGGTCGCATAGTCGATGACCCGCAGTCGGCATGGCCAGTGCTCGTTGATTATGGGCGGAGCTTGATTCGCCGGCGGGGACGGGCGACAGCGGAGGACATCTATCGGAATTTGTCACTCGCACGCGTACCGTCCTTGCGGATCTCTATTTCCACGGGCGAGTGCATGATCGAGTCGAGTTTCGCGAATGCCGACGAGGTCTGCACATCGGGATGGTTGTACGGCACGTCGACGAAGGCGACCTTGCGATACTTGCCCGGCAGCGCCATCGCCTTGATGCGGGTCTGCAGACCCCTGCGTCCTTCCTTGATCACTTCATAGGCAAACTTCTCGTACGCGTCGAGCCCTTCCTCTTCGATCACTTCCTCGATCAGGTTGCGGATCATGTGGCAGCCGGCAATGCGCGTGCGTTCGTCGAGAATCCAGTACTTCGGTGTACGTACCGAACGATGGCTCTCGTGGAGCTTCACTACGTCAAAGAAAACGCATAACCTCGAAGCAGCGTCACGACCCGGGCACGGCAATTGCGCAGCGGAAAAACAAACTAGCTGGAACAGGGAGACTCAATGTCCAAGCGCCTCAACACGCGCCTGCGTGCGCTCGTACCTGCGCTCGCCAGCGCGTGCCTCGCAACCGGCTTCGTGCTCGCGTCGTCCGACGCCAGCGCGCAATCCGCGGCCTACACGAGCGAACCTGTGGATCTGTACGCCGGGCCTTCAGGCGACTATCCCGTCGTTGCCGAACTGGGACCCGGCCAGCCCGTCACCGTGATGGGCTGCGTGGGCGACTATTCGTGGTGTGACGTCACGGTGCCGGGTCTGCGCGGCTGGGTCTACGGTGGGTATCTCAGTTATCCGTATCAGGGCAACTACGTGCCGCTCACCGACTATGGCGCGGAGATCGGCGTGCCGATCGTGGCGTTCTCGCTCGGTGCCTACTGGGGCAGCTTCTACCGCGACCGGCCGTGGTATGGCGAACAGCATCGATGGGATCACGTTCCGCCGCCTGAGCGCGGGCGACCGCCAGGCGCGCCGGCGTGGCACGGCGCGCCTGGCCGTCCGCCCGCGATTGCGCCTGGCGGCGGCGAGCGCCCGCCCGCGCCCAATGAGCCGATGCGCGGCGCACCGCCGTCCGGAGCGCAACGCCCGCCTGGCATGGAGCAGCCCGGCACCATGCGTCCCCACGAGGCGGGGCATCCGCCCGAGCAGCAGCAGTTCGGCGGCCGGTCGCCGGCCGGCGCGCCCGCGCAGGGCTATGCGCGTCCGCCGGAGCCCCAGCCGCAGGGCGGCATGCGTGCGCCCGGGCCCGCACCTCAACAGCCGCAGGGCGGCATGCGTGCGCCCGGGCCCGCACCTCAACAGCCGCAGGGTGGCATGCGTGCGCCCGGGCCCGCACCTCAACAGCCGCAGGGGCGGCCGGCTGCGCCGCCTCAGGGTGGTCAGGGCGGCCACGGTCCCAGCCAGGGTGGCGAACGGGGCAACGAGCGGCAAACCGAGCACTAACGCATAGCGCGTTGCTTTGCTGCAGCGGCGGGATCTCCATGGCGGGAATCCCGCCGCCGCTGTTTTCCGACTGCGAATTAGGATTGCGAATCAATCGAGGGGCGTGACGGTCATGCGCCGCATTACGCGGGCTCACTGGAGCCATCGCCCGCGCCATGCCATCCGCCCGGCTTTTCACCGCTTTTCGCCGGTTCTGACAGATTTAACAATCCCTGACAGTAAATTCATGGCGCCCAGGTGAGAATACGTCGTCGCGGCAAATGCAAGCACGGCCGCGCTCCGCCAGCGCCACGCGAGCTTCGCGCATGCGCCGCTGGCAACGGATTTCTGCTACGGGGGCTGGCTCGCTCGGGACCTGGCGATGCGGTCAGCAAGAGGAAGTCAGAGCGAACCCGAGTTCGCCGGATAACGCTGGGAAAACCAGTGCTTTGAGGTGGACGTGGCGATGGCGGCACGTGCCTCGTCGTGCAGGGAGGCGGCTGCGGCCCGCTGACAGCGTCGGGCGGTGACGCTGGCAGCGGGGCTCGCGCCGCGTACGACGATGACTGCGCTGGCGGTCCGACTCCGGGGGCGGAATCCGGAGACCACGCAGTGCGCAGCACGCGGCCGTCGCCACATTTTTTTCCGCACTCCAGAACGCATTCTTTTTGCCGCTTCGCGCATGGCGAGCGGCTCGACGTTGTTGCGTCCGCGAAAAAACGCCTGGCCGCTTCACTTCCGTTGCTCTGCCTGCTTGTCTTCACGGGGGCTACATGTTTTTCCGATCCGGCCGTATGCGTTTTCCACCGGGCTCGCGCGTGGACAGCCCCGACGGTGGCCGCGAGTTCGACCGCATCGAGCTCGACCTCGCGCGCGACCGTCATGCGCGCGCCGCTATGGAGGCCTACGCGGATTCCTGCGCGGCCGAACTCCCGTGGCTCAGCGAAGCGCTGCACCTTTCGCGTTTCGGCGCGGCCGAGCGCCTGACACAGTGTTCGTCCACAGTGTTGCGCGTGTTTGTCATGGCGCAGTCGCGCGCGGCCTTGCAGCCCGACTACGCGCATGCGGCATGGGAGCACGTGCGCTCCCATCTGACCGCGCTGCTCGCGGAATCGCCTTCAGCCGCGGGCGAGGCGGCCAGGCCCGGTTCGAACGAAGGCAAATTCGACTACCATGAGTGATTAACATGAGAGCGATCTGTTCACCGAAATCGAGCGCGGCCTCGCGCTCCCATTTTTTTCGAGACGCGGCGAGAGTAGCGGCCTTTGCTGCACGGCGGGTTCCGCGTGCCGCCAGGGCCAGGACGGGCGGCCGACGATCCGGCGCCGAAGCGCGCGCCAGAGCCCGCCAGGCGATGGTCCCGGTGGCAGCGCGGTGCGGCAGGGAGGCAGTCCATCGCAGGACGATGAAGAACAAACCTGGTTGCGGGGTGCTATGAGAGTTGCAGTACTGGATGACGATGCAGCGCAGACCGAGTTCGTCTGCCAGGCCTTGAGCGCAGCGGGCCACGTCTGCCACGCGTTCGCCAAGGGCAGCGAGCTCGTCAGGCAGCTTCGGCGGCAGACGTTCGATCTGCTCGTGCTCGACTGGAACGTGCCCGACATGGCGGGCGACGAAGTGCTGCACTGGGTGCGGCAGAGCCTCTCCACGCGCCTGCCGGTGCTCTTCATGACGAGCCGCAGCCGCGAGGCCGACATCGCGCAAATGCTCAACGCCGGCGCCGACGACTATGTCGTCAAGCCCGTCTCCGCGCCGGTGCTGAGCGCCCGCGTCAATTCGCTGCTGCGCCGCGCCTATCAGCTGCACACGCCCGCGTTCAAGGAAACCTTCGGCGAGTACGAGTTCGACCTGAAGTCGCGCCAGGCTTCGGTGAGCGGCCGCAACGTCGCGCTCACGCAGAAGGAGTTCGATCTCGCGCTGCTGCTGTTTCAGCACCTGAGCCGGCCGCTGTCACGCGCGCACATTCTCGACGTGATCTGGAAACAGTCCGACGACATTCCTTCGCGCACGATGGACACGCACGTTTCCATGCTGCGCTCGAAGCTCGGCCTGCGTCCGGAAAACGGCTATCGCCTCACGCCGATCTACGGCTACGGCTACCGGCTCGAACGCATCGAGGGGGACAACGCGTGAGGGGCGCGCGTGCGGTGCGCGCCACCGCGGCGCCGTTCCTTGCCTTCGCGCTCGCGTTCCTTGCCCTTCCCCGCGGCGCCGAGGCCCGCGAGCACTCGCCGGCGCAGCCGCCCGAGATGACCACCTACGTCACGCGCCCGGGCGACTCGCTCTACGACATCGCGACGCGTTACCTGCGCAATCCCGCCGACTGGAAGACGCTCGCGAGCCTCAATCATGTGAGCGAGCCGCATCACCTTCAGCCGGGCACGACGCTGCGCGTGCCGGTCGCGCTGCTGCGCCAGGATGGCCTGAGCGCGAAGGTGGTTGCCGCGAACGGTCCCGTGCAGCATGCGTTCCGCGCCGGTCCGCTCCTGCCGCTCACGGTCGGCGCGAGTCTCGTCGAAGGCGACCGGGTGCAGACCGGCCACAACGGTTTCGCCACCCTCGAACTGGCCGATGGCTCGCATATCGCGCTGCCGCCCGATACCTCGCTCGACCTTGCCACGCTGCGTCAAACGGCGCTCACGGGCGCGACCGACCGCATCGTCGATCTCCATCATGGCGAGGTGAACAGCGAGGTCACGCACGCCACGAAGAAGGACGATCGCTTCCAGATCCGCTCGCCTTCCGTGGTGGCCGGCGTGCGCGGCACGCAGTTTCGCGTGAGCTACGATGGCGACAAGAGCGCGACGGCAGTCGAGGTGCTGGACGGCGCGGTGGGCGTCGACGCCGACTCGCCGGCCCGCCGCCGCAGCGGCGCCCACGCACGGCCGCCGGCACCGGGCACGCCGCTCGCCGCCTCGGAGCAACTCGTCGCCGCGCACCACGGCAACCTCACGCTGGCGGGCCAGCCGGCGGGCGCGCCCGTCACGCTGCTCGACGCACCCGAGCTGCTGCATCCGTCGAAAGTACAGGATGACGAAGAAGTCGCCTTCGAAATCGCGCCGTCGGCGGGTGCGAGCGCCTGGCGCGTGCAGATCGGCCGCGACGCGGGCCTGCTCGACATGATTCGCGACCAGCGCAGCGCCGACCCGCGCGCGTCGTTTGCCAACCTCGAAGACGGCACCTACTTCGTACGCATCTCCGCCATCGACGCCCGCGGTCTCGAAGGCATGCCGGCGTCGTATGCGTTCGAGCGCCGGCGCGTCGCGCTCGGCACGAGCGCCGGTCCCATCGAAGGCTCGCGCGACTTCGCGTTCCGCTGGTTCATCGACCGCAACGCGCCGAACACGCGTTTTCGCTTCGTGCTCGGCACGACGTCCGATCTGCGCGCGCCGCTCATCGACCGTACCGACATCACGGCGGGCGACGCGGTCGTGCGTGATCTGCCGAAGGGCGTCTACTACTGGACGGTGATCGCCGAGCAGTTCGACAACGGCCACTATTACCAGAAGGCCAGCCCGGTCCAGTCGTTCAGGCTCGATGGGGGACGGAGCCGCGCAGGAGCGTGAGGCCGCCCGCGCGCCTTGGCCGCTCCGTCGGGCGACGCTTCCTGTTCGAATGGGTCGGGGTGGGCTGCGCGGGCGTGGTCGTGGTCGTGCTCTGCGTGCTCTGGCGGCTCACGAGCGGCGCCGACCATCTGGTCTATGACCGCCTGCTCTCCGCGCGCGCGCTGCCGGTGTCGCCCGACATCGTGCTCGTGGAGATCGACAATGCGAGCGTCGCCGCGCTCGGACGCTGGCCCTGGCCGCGCGAGCTGCACGCGCGGCTCGTCGATCAGCTCGCGAAAGCGGGCGCGGCGGCCGTCGTCTACGACGTGCTGTTCACCGAATCGTCTCCCGACGACGCGCACTTTGCGCAGGCGCTGCGCGCGCGCCCGTCGTTCCTGCCGATCCTGCTCACGCCCGCCGACGACACCGGCCACCGCGAGGCCGTGCCCCCGGTCGCGCCGCTCGCGCAGGCGGTCGCCGGCATGGGCCATATCAACCTCGAAGTCGATAGCGACGGCATCGTGCGCAGCGTCGCGCTGTTCGAAGGCGACGCGCAGCAGCGCTGGCCGCAACTGATGGTGCCGGTCTGGCGGGCGGTGCGCAGCGGCGCCGTGAAGCTCGCGCACGGCACGCCCGGCGCCGCGCAGCGCGATGATGTGCTGCATGCGGCGGCACCCGGCAGCGAGTCGCGCTTCCTGATTCCGTTCGGCGCGAATTCGCAGGCCTTCCGCAAGGTCTCGTTCGCCGACGTGCTCGATGGCCGCGTGCCGCCCGAGCAGTTGCGCGGGCGCGTGGCGATCGTCGGCGTCACGGCCTCGGGGCTCTACGACCGCTTCGCCACGCCGCTCTCGGGTACGCTCGGGCCGCTGCCCGGCGTGTACATCCACGCCATCGTGCTCGACACGCTGCTCAACGGCGGCGCCATCCAGCCCGTGCCGCCGGTCATGGTCGTGCTTGCCTCGCTCGCGCCGCTCGTGCTGCTGCTGGCGGGCTTCCTCGTGCTCTCGCCGCTGCGCACGCTGCTGCTGCTCGCGTTCCTGATCGCCGTGTCGCTCGGCGCGAGCGCGGGCATGCTGCACGCGCGCCTCTGGCTCCCGCCTGTGCCCGCGATCGTCGCGCTACTCATCGTCTATCCGGTGTGGAGCTGGCGCCGCCTCGAGATGACGATGGCGTATCTGCGCAAGGAACTGCGCCAGCTTGCCGACGAACCCTACCTGCTGCCCGAGGCTCCCACGCCGCGCCGCGAATTCGCCGGCGACGCGCTTGCCCAGCAAATGGCGCTCATGGCGCAGGCCGCGCAGCGGCTGCAGGACATGCGCCGCTTCGTGTGGGACAGCCTCGATTCCGTGCCGGAGCCGATTCTCGTGGCCGATCTGCGCGGTGTCGTGCTGATCGCGAATCATGCTTCGCGTGCGTATCTCGAGCGACTGAACGTGAGCGCCGCGGAAGGGCGCCGGATGCAGGACGTGTTCGGCGACCTCGCGCTCGTCAAGCCGATCGACCCGGCGCCCGACGCGATGGCGTTTGCGCACGCGCACTGGCCCGCGCCGCTCGACCCGGCGCGCGACGAGTTCGCGGAATTGATGGAGCGTGGCGTGGAAGTGCGCGCGCGCGACGGCAGCGACTACCTGCTGCGCTACGCGTGCTGCACCAACGCGCAGGGGCAGGCGGTAGGCTGGATCGCGGGTCTCGTCGACGTGACCGAGCTGCACGACGCCGAACGCCAGCGCGAGGACGCGCTGCGCCTGCTGTCGCACGACATGCGCTCGCCGCAGGCCTCGATCGTCGCGCTCGTCGAGACGGAGCGCGAACGCGGCACGCTCGGCTCGGAGCCCGTGCGCGGCGTGATGGAGCGCATCGAGCGCTACGCGCGCCGCTCGCTCAAGCTCGCCGACGACTTCGTGCAACTCGCGCGCGCCGAATCGCAGGTGTATGCGCTCGAGCCCACGAGCCTCGCGGAGCTGCTGATCGATGCGAGCGACGAAGTGTGGCCGCAGGCGCACGCGAAGCGCATCCAGATCGACACCGTGTTCGAAGGCGAGCAGATGGGCTGGATCAACGCCGACCGCTCGCTCATGACGCGCGCGCTCGTGAACGTGCTGAACAACGCAGTGAAGTACAGTCCTGCGGATACGCGCATCGTCTGCACCGTCGCGCTGGACGACCGCGCACCGCCGCGTGTGCTCTGCTCGATTCGCGATCAGGGCTACGGTATTTCGCAGGAAGATCAGGCGAGGCTGTTCCAGCCGTTCCAGCGCTTTCACGCGGAACAGCGGCCCGAGGTGAGCGGCGCTGGGCTCGGCATGGCGTTCGTGAAAACAGTCGTGACGCGCCACGGCGGCGACGTCCAGCTGGACAGCGAGCCAGGCAAGGGCACCGTCCTGACGATGTCGCTGCCCGCGTTCGACGCGCCGGTTTGAGCCGCGCCGGACCGTTGCGGCGGCACATGCATAACCCGAATGCCGCTGGTCTCATGCCAGCGGCCACCCGATGGAGTGTTTCGTGAAGACCTTGCTGTCGATCTGTCTCCTGCCGATGCTCGTCGCCCTCGCCGGATGCGCGGGCGTGACGACCGACGTCGCGGCCACGGGCGCGCTGCCCGCTGCGGCGGCGACCAGCCAGCCCGCGCTTTACCGTTTTGCGCCGACCCCCGCCCAGGCCGATGCGGGCGAGATCCTCCCGTACCAGGCGTTGCTGAGCGACGGCCTCGCGCAGCGCGGCTTCAAGGCAGGCGCGCCCGAGGCGGCGCGCTATCTCGTCTCGGTGGCGTGGGACACGCATCCCGCCGAGGTGAAACTCGTGGATAGCCGTTGCGGCGCCGGCTGCGCGCCGGCCGAGGGGCCGTCGTTGCCGTGGTTCGGGCGGCCCTACGTGCATACGCTGACGCTGCGTTTCTTCGCGTTGCCCGACGGCGGCGAAGTCTACAAGGTGAGCGCCGTGAAGCGCGACCGCAACGCCGACGCACGCGAGGCCGTGCCGTATCTCGTGGCGGGCGCACTGGCGCGGCTGCCGTACGCGGGCGCGCCGCGATGGCGCGTCAAGCTGAAGGCTCCGGCCAGCGCCGGCACGGCGGAGCAGGCGCCGGGCATGCCGGAAGTGCTCTCCGTCTCACCCGTCAATCCGCAGTAGTTCAGGGCAACTTTTCCCAGGCCGCGCCGAGTGCGAAGGCGCTATGCTGGCTCCAGAATCTGGCGCAACGGTTGCGCGCAGACATCACGGGAGTCGCTCATGTTCGATCACATTGGATTGCGCGTGCAGGATCTCGCGCGCAGCGTGCGGTTTTACGAGGCGCTGCTCGCGCCGCTAGGCGTCGTGGTGTGCATGCGCGACGACACCTACGTGGGGCTCGGTCAGCCGGGCGAGCCCAAACTCTGGCTGCACGCCATATCCGCCGATGCCACGCTGGCGCCGCGCGGCGTGCACGTGGCATTCGCGGCGGCGAACCGCGCGGCGGTCGTTGGTTTCTATGAAGCGGGCCTGCGCGCAGGCGCGAAAGACAATGGCGAGCCCGGCGTGCGTGCCGATTACAGCCCCGACTATTACGCAGCATTCCTGATCGATCCCGACGGCAACAACGTCGAGGCCGTCTGCTACGCGCGCGAGGCGTGAGCGGGCGTCAGGCGCCCGGCGTTGCGTTCGGTGCCGCTTCGGCCACGCTGGCCGGCTCGTCCTGCGGCCAGCGGTTTTCGAACACGCATTCGCCAAGCGGCTTGCGTGCGGCCCATTTTTCCATTTCGAGCATCGGCTGCGGGTAGAACGCGTCGACCTGACCCACGCACAGTATCGCCACCGGCTTGGCGCCGGGGGGCATGGCGAGCAGGGCGCGTACCTCGTCGACGTCGAAGATCGACACCCAGCCCATGCCGAGCCCTTCGGCGCGCGCCGCGAGCCACATATTCTGGATCGCGCACGCCACGGAAGCGAGGTCCATCTCGGGCAGCGTGCGGCGGCCGAAGACGTGGGCTTCTCGGCGATCCATCAGCGCGACCACGAGCACCTCGGCGCAATCGCGCATGCCCTCCACCTTGAGCTTCATGAACTCGTCGCGCCGTTTGCCCAGCGCATCGGCGGTCGCGATGCGTTCGCGCTCGACCGTCGCATGCAGTTGTTCGCGCAACGCATGGTCCGTGATGCGCATGATGCGCCACGGCTGCATGAAGCCCACGCTCGGCGCGTGATGCGCGGCGTCGAGCAGTCGCGCGAGCGTCGCGGGGTCGATCGGGCCCGGTGCGAAGTGCCGCATGTCGCGGCGCTCGTAAATCGCGCGGTAGACCGCCGCGCGTTCGGCTTCGTCAAAGGGCTGTGCCATGGAAGAGTGCGGCCGCGAAAGCCGGGTTGGAGGGCCAGTAAGCGTGCATATAGGTGGCCGTGATCGAGCCGTGCCGGTACAGCGCCTCGCCGGGCGCGCCAGTTTGAGCGTGGCGTGCCGTGAGCGCGGGCGCGAGCGGTGTGGAAACACGCGAATAGTGAAACGTGTGGCCGCGTAGCTCGCCATGCGCGCCGTCGAACTGCTGCATGCCGAGCGCCGCGAAGCGCTTTTGCACGACCGCCTCGCCCGGCAGCAGGCCGAGCATCGGCGTGCGCGTGCCCTCTACGTCGGTCAACGCATCGAGCAGATAGAGCATGCCGCCGCATTCGGCGACGAGCGGTTTGCCTGCGGACACATGCGCGCGCAACGAATTCGCGCTCCGCGTATTGGGCGCGAGCGTCGAAGCATGTAGCTCGGGATAGCCGCCCGGCAGAAAGACCGCATCGGCGCCGGCGGGCGCGGGCTCGTTCGCGAGCGGCGAGAAGTAACTCACGCTCGCACCCAGCGATTCGAGCAACGCAATGTTCGCCGGATAGAGAAACGAGAACGCGGCGTCGCGCGCAATGGCGATATGACGGCCTTCGAGCCGCCGCGTAATCGCTTCGTCATGCGAAGGATCGGCGAATGCCACTGCCGGCGGCAATTCGGCGAGCGCAGTTTGCGCGAGCGCGTCGGCGGCGCGTTCGATGCGCGCGTCGAGGTCGTCGATCTCCGCGGCCTGATGCAGGCCGAGATGACGATCGGGCAGCGCCATCGTCGCTTCGCTCGCGACGTGCCCGAGCCAGCGCACGTCGGCGGGCAACGCCTCCTGCAGCATCTGGGCGTGGCGCGGCGAGCCCACCCGGTTCGCCAGCACGCCATGAAACGGCACCTCCGGCCGAAAGCGCGCGAGACCGAACGCGATCGCGCCAAAGGTCTGCGCCATCGACTTCGCGCTGACGATGGCGGCCACCGGCACGCCAAACTCAGCCGCGAGATCGGCGCTGCTCGGCGTGCCGTCGAACAGGCCCATCACGCCTTCGATGAGGATCAGGTCGGCTTCGCGCGCGGCCTGCGCGAGCAGGGCGCGGCACGCCACTTTGCCCACCATCCACAGGTCCAGCGAGAGCACCGGCGCGCCGCTCGCGCGGGCGAGGATCATCGGATCGAGAAAATCCGGCCCGGTCTTGAAGACGCGCACGCGCCGGCCCGCGCGCCGGTGCAGTCGCGCGAGGCCGGCCGTGAGCGTGGTCTTGCCCTGGCCCGAAGCGGGCGCGCTGATGAAGAGCGCGGGGCAGGCAACCGTTGCGCTCATGCGCTCAGAACTCCACGCCCTTTTGCGCTTTCACGCCTTGCTCGCGATACGGATGCTTCACGAGGCGCATTTCCGTGACGAGGTCGGCGGCTTCGATCAGCGCGTCGGGCGCATGGCGGCCCGTCACGACCACATGCACGTGCGGCGCGCGCGACGCGATCACGCCGAGCACTTCGTCGAGCGGCAGGTACTCGTATTTGAGCACCGTGTTGAGTTCGTCGAGGATCACCATGGCGTACTCGCCGCTCTCGATCATGCGCTTCGCTTCGTCCCAGCCCTTGCGCGCGGTGGCGATGTCGCCGTCGCGATTCTGCGTGTTCCAGGTGTAGCCGTCGCCCATCGTCACGAAATCGCAGTGCGCAACGCTGCCGAGAAAATCGCGTTCGGCTGTGTGCAGCGCGCCCTTGATGAACTGCACGACGCCGAGCTTCATGCCGTGGCCGAGCATGCGCACCGCCATGCCGAATGCGGCCGTGCTCTTGCCCTTGCCGTTGCCGGTGTTGACGATCAACAGGCCCTTTTCGTGCGTCGCGGCGGCCTGCTTCTTCTCGTGGCCCTCGCGGCGGCGCTGCGTCATGCGTTGGTGAGATTCGGGATCGGTTTTCATCATCGGGAGTGGGTTGGTTGCGGCGTTTTCGCGTTCGCGTTTTCGTGATCTTGCAGAATGCCTGCGATTGCGACCGTCACGCCGTCGAGCGCCAGCTTGCCGCGCACGAGCGGAGCGCCGCCCGCCGCGAGACGCGCGCAGGGCTCGCATACGCCGTCCACGCCGAACTGCGCTTGCGCGGCGGTGGAGGGCGGCGCCTGCGTCGGCGTCGCGGCGAGTTGCTCCCTCGTGTACGTCTGCAGCGGCAGCGCGTGTGCCGCGCAAAACGCTTGCAAGGCGGGTTCGCCGGCTTTGGCGTCGAGCGTCGCCACGGCCGTTACGCTGTCGAGCGGCCACGCGCCGAGCGCGGCGCGCACCGCGGCTTCGACCTGCGCGAGCGTCACGCCGCGCCGGCAGCCGATGCCGAGCGCAAGCGGCTGCACGCGCTGCGCGGGTTCCGGCGTGGCTTCGAATGAGACTGCGCGCGAGGCGCGATGTTCGGCAGGATTCACGGCGAGAGCGTCGATCGAAGGCGTGACCGCAGAGGCAAAACAAGCAAAAGCGTCGCGTTCCAGCAGGCGCCGGATGCGCGCTACGATAGCACACGCTTTTGCGGCTTCCCACGCCTTCCTTGACGCGCAGGCCCCCCGCGCCTACACTCGCACGCACTCTGGTGCTCGCGCGCGCGATTCATAATGCACGCGCAGTTAAACGGGAATCAGGGAGCCATCCCGCCTCGGGCATGGCCAACCTGAACTGCACCCGCAACGGTACAACGAGCGCGGCGTTCGTACGAATGCCGCAAACCGCTTCCATGCTTTATGCAGTCCACGCCACTGTGCAAGCCGGCCGCAAGGCCGCTCGCGCGGGAAGGCGAAGCGGTGTTTCGTCAGTCCGGATACCGGCCAGATACGTGGGATTCGCGCTGCGGGGATGCGGTGCCGGGTCCGTGACTTTCATGCGTCAGCCGGGCGAGGCCCGGGTGCGTTTCTGGCCGTTCGTCCCCTGCAGGTTGTTGAATCGTTGCGCGTGACAGCGTCTCCATGGATACGCGCGTGGGCGCAACAGGACACCCGCACGAACGGCAGGCGCGACGCACCATGCCCCTCGATACGGCCTGGCGCCGAAGGAGCACTTCATGCAAATGCGCAAGATTCCGGTGACGATCGTGACGGGCTTTCTCGGCAGCGGTAAAACCACGCTGCTGCGTCACATTCTTCAGCACGCGGGCGGCCTGCGCGTCGCGGTCATCGTCAACGAATTCGGCGAACTCGGTATCGACGGCGAAATTCTGCGTGGCTGCGGTATCGGCTGCGACGAGAACGGCAACGAAACGGAAGGCCAGCTCTACGAACTCGCGAACGGCTGCCTTTGCTGCACGGTGCAGGAAGAATTTTTCCCCGTGATGGAGAAACTGCTCGAACGCCGCAGCGACGTCGACCACGTGCTGATCGAAACCTCGGGACTCGCGCTGCCCAAGCCGCTCGTGCAGGCGTTCAACTGGCCGTCGATCCGCAACGCGTTCACGGTCGATGCGGTCGTGACCGTGGTGGACGGCCCCGCCGCCGCGAGCGGCCAGTTCGCCGAAAATCCGCAGGCCGTGGACGCGCAGCGCCGCGCCGATCCGAATCTCGATCACGAGTCGCCGCTGCACGAGCTGTTCGAAGACCAGCTTTCGGCCGCCGACCTCGTCATCCTCAACAAGACCGATCTGCTGGACGTTGCGGGCCAGGACGCGCTCATCGCCGAACTGCGCGAAGAGCTGCCGTCGCAGGTGAAGATCGTGCGCGCGCAGCACGGCAAGCTCGATCTGCATACGCTGCTCGGGCTCGAGGCGGCCTCCGAGGAGAGCATTCATCTGCGTCAAGACCATCATGGTTCCGCTGACGATCCCGATCATCACCATGACGAGTTCGATTCGGTCGTGGTGTCAGGCAATGCCGCATCGCGCGAGACCGCGATCGAGGCGCTGCAACAACTCGTCGATGCGCATACGATCTATCGCGTGAAGGGCTTTGCCGCGTTGCCCGGCGCGGCCATGCGCCTCGTGATCCAAGGCGTGGGCCGCCGCTTCGACAGCTATTTCGATCGCCGCTGGAACGCGCAGGAAAGCGCGGCGCAGCCGCTTGCGAGCCGCTTCGTGCTGATCGGCGAGGACCTCGATGGCGCGACGCTGCAAGCGGCCTTCGATACCGCGTTGGCGAACGTGCAGACCGCGGTCGCGAAGTGATCGCGCCGAGCTAGACGAGGCAGTCCCATGCATTTGCTGCGCACTACGCCAGGCGGTTTCGTCGACGACACGCAGGGCGTTGTCCGGATCGACCAGCAGCCCGCCGAGATCGTCGTGCTCAGTTCGGCGGACACGACGCTCGCGCTGCTGGCGAGCGTCGTGCCGCGCCTGCCCGCAGGTTTCCCGAGCGTGCGGCTCGCGAACGTCACGTATTTGCGCCAGCCCGCGTCGGTGGACTTCTACGTCGAAGACGTCTTGCAACACGCGCGCGTGGTGGTGGTCGATCATCTGGGCGGCGAAACGTACTGGCCATATGGCATCGAGCAGGTCGTCTCGCTAGCCGGGCGCCGCGGGCAACTGCTCGCGATGTTTTCGGGCGACTTGCAGGAAGACCCCAATCTCATCGCGAAGAGCCGCGCTGAGCCCGAGTTTTGCCGCTTGCTGTGGCGTTATCTGCGCGAAGGCGGCGCGGCCAACGCCGAATCGTTCCTGCGTGCGCTCGCGTGGCGCGCATTCGACTGGGGCAGCGAGCCTGCGCCACCCGTTGCGCTGCCCGCCGCTGCGCTCTATTGCCCGCAGCGCGACGTCGCGACCATCGACGAATGGCGCGCGCGCTGGCAACCTGGCGCGCCGGTTGTCGCGCTGCTGTTTTACAAGGCGCATCTGCAGGCGGCGAACACCGCCGCTTTCGATGCCCTCATCGACGCGCTGCTGGCGCGCGGCATGAACCCGCTGCCGCTTGCGATCACCTCGCTCAAGGACACCTTGAGCCGCGACGTGCTCGATCAACTGGCGGCCGAGCACGACGTCTCGCTCGTGCTGAATACCACAGCATTCGCGGCTTCGTCGCTCGACGACCCCGAACCGATCGCGCTCGCCGGCGACGCGCCTGTGCTCCAGGTGATCCTGAGCGGCGGCAATCGCGAAGACTGGGTCAAGGACAATCACGGCCTGAATTCGCGCGATATCGCCATGCATATCGCGCTGCCCGAAGTGGACGGCCGCGTGATTACGCGTGCGATCAGCTTCAAGGGCCTCGCATACCACTGCAAGGAGACGCAGGTCGATGTCGTGCGATATCAGCCCGATGTCGAACGCGTGGCGTTCGTCGCCGAACTGGCGCGCCGGTGGTGCCGTTTGCGCAGCCTGCCGAACGCGGAGAAGAAGCTCGCGCTCGTGCTCGCGAACTATCCGATGAGCGAAGGGCGCATTGGCAATGGCGTGGGGCTCGACACGCCGGCCTCGGTGGTCGGCATCCTGCGCATGCTGCGTGACGAAGGCTATCGCGTGGCCGATCTGCCCGAAGACGGCGATGCGCTCATGCGCATCCTCACGCAGGGCGTGACGAACGATGCGGACACGCGCGCGCTGCGCCCCGCATGGCAGAGTCTTTCCCTCGATGATTACCGCGCGCGCTTCTCGCAGTTGCCCGCCGAGGCGCAAAACGCGCTGATCGCGCGCTGGGGCGTGCCGGAGGACGACCCCACCGTGCGCCGCGGCCGCTTCATGATTGCGGGCTGGCGCTGTGGGCAGGTGTTCGTGGGCATTCAGCCGTCGCGCTCGCGCGGCGACGACACCTACGCGAACTACCACGACGCCGAACTCGTGCCGCCGCACGCGTATCTCGCGTTTTACTTCTGGCTGCGCGAGGCGTTCGGCATCGACGCCATCGCGCACGTGGGCAAGCACGGTAACCTCGAGTGGCTGCCGGGCAAGAGCGTGGCGCTCGCCGACACCTGCTGGCCCGACATGGCGCTCGGGCCGCTGCCGCATCTGTATCCGTTCATCGTCAACGATCCGGGCGAGGGCAGCCAGGCCAAGCGCCGCGCCCAGGCTGTGATCATCGACCACCTGATGCCACCGCTCACGCGTGCCGAAAACTACGGGCCGATGCAAGACCTCGAACGTCAGGTCGATGAGTATTACGAAGCTTTGATGGTGGACCCCCGCCGCGCGAAGCTGCTGCGCAAGACCATCCTCGCGACCATCATCGAGCATCGGCTGCACGAGGAGTTGAGCATTTCCGCGCCGCAGGATCAGGCCGGGGAAGACGAATTGCTCACGCGCGCCGACGCTTACCTCTGCGAGTTGAAGGAAGCGCAGATTCGCGACGGCCTGCATACGTTCGGCGAATCGCCGCAAGGCCAGCAGCGGCGGGACACGCTGCTCGCGCTCGGGCGCTACGCATGCGGCGACGGGCAGGGCGCGAACACGGGCCTGATCGACGCGCTTGCGCGCGACCTGCGTATCGATCACCTCGTCGATCCGGCCACGGTCGATTGGGCTGCGCCGTGGCAGGGCCCGCGTCCGCCGCAACTCGCTGTGGTGAGCGATACGCCATGGCGTCATGCGGGCGACACGCGCGAACGCCTCGAAATGCTCGCGGCCACGCTGATCGAAGACATTTGCTCAGGCCAACGAAGCGATGCGGAGCCTGCATCGCTGCCGCACGCGGCTCAGGTGCTCGCGCGCCTGCGCGACGACGTGCTGCCGCGCCTTGACGCCTGCGGCCCCGAAGAGTTGCGCCAGCTGCGCCGTGGCTTCGAAGGCCGCTTCGTGCCGCCGGGCCCGAGCGGTTCGCCCTCGCGAGGCCGCCCCGACGTGCTGCCCACGGGCCGCAACTTCTACTCCGTCGATACGCGCGCCATCCCGACGCAAGCGGCGTGGGCGCTCGGCATGAAATCGGCGCATCAACTCATCGAGCGTCATCTGCAAGAGCACGGCGACTACCCGCGCGCCGTTGGGCTTTCGGTCTGGGGCACGGCGACGATGCGCACTGGCGGCGACGACATAGCCCAGGCGTTCGCGCTGATCGGCGTGCGGCCGAAGTGGGCTGCCGGCAGCCAGCGTGTGACCGACTTCGAAATCATGCCGGTCGAGGCGCTGGACCGGCCGCGCATCGACGTGACGCTGCGCGTATCGGGCTTCTTCCGCGACGCGTTTCCCAACGTCATGCATCTGTTCGACGCCGCCGTGCAGGCGGTGTCCGATCTCGAAGAGCCGGAGCACCAGAACCCGCTGCGCGCACGCGTGCTGCGCGAGCGCGATGCGCTGGTCGCGAACGGCATGGCCGCCGACGAGGCGCGCCGCCGCGCGGGCTGGCGCGTGTTCGGCGCGCGCCCCGGCGCGTACGGCGCGGGCTTGCAGTCGATGATCGACCATCGCCAGTGGCAGACCGACGCCGATCTCGCGAACGCGTACCGGGCGTGGGGTGGCTACGCCTACGCGCAAAAGAGCGCGGGCGACGAGGCGAGCGAGGCGTTCCGCGCGCGTCTCGCGACGCTCGACGTGGTCCTGCAGAACCAGGACAACCGCGAACACGACCTGCTCGACTCGAACGACTATTACCAGTTCCAGGGCGGCATGGCCGCGGCGGCGCGGCATTTTTCGCAGGCCCAGCCCGCGCTCTATCACGCGGACCACAGCAACCCCGCTGCGCCGCGCATTCGTCCGCTGCACGAAGAGATTGCGCGCGTGATCCGCTCGCGTGTGGTGAACCCGAAGTGGATCGACGGCGTGAAGCGTCACGGCTACAAGGGCGCGGCGGAAATGGCGGCGACCGTGGATTACCTGTTCGGCTATGACGCGACCGCGCGCGTAGTGGGAGATCATCAGTACGCGCTCGTCGCGAACGCCTACGTGCACGACGACGACACGCGCGAATTCATGCAGCGCCACAATCCGCATGCGCTGCATGCCGTGTGCGAGCGCCTGCTCGAAGCGATCCAGCGCGGTCTCTGGCAGGAGCCGGGCGAGCATCGCGCACAACTCGAACACCGTCTGCTCGAAGCCGGGCAGCATCTGGAAGGATCAGGACCATGAGCGCAGCGGCTACGCGTCCCGCGTTTCCCTTTACCGCGCTGGTCGGCCAGGCGCCGTTGCAGCGCGCACTGCTGCTCGCGGCCATCGACCCCGCGATCGGCGGCGTGCTGGTGAGCGGGCCGCGCGGCACCGCGAAATCCACGGCCGCGCGGGCGCTCGCGGCCCTCCTGCCGGAAGGCGCGTTCGTCACGCTGCCGCTCGGCGCGAGCGAGGACAAGCTGATCGGCACGCTCGACCTCGAAGCGGCGTTGCGTGAGAGCGCGGTGCGCTTCGCGCCGGGGCTGCTCTCGCGCGCGCATGGCGGAGTGCTCTACGTGGACGAAGTGAACCTGCTGCCCGATGCGCTCGTCGACGTGCTGCTCGACGCGGCAGCGAGCGGCGTGAACACCGTGGAGCGCGATGGCGTGTCGCACACGCACGACGCGCACTTCGTGCTGGTCGGCACGATGAATCCCGAAGAGGGCGAGTTGCGTCCGCAATTGCTCGATCGCTTCGGCTTGATGGTCGAACTCGGCACGCCTTATGACGCCGCGGAGCGGCAACGCATCGTCAAGGCGCGTCTCGCGTTCGACGCCGATCCGCAGGCGTTCTGTGCGGCGCGCGAGACCGAACAGCGCGCGCTCGCGCAGCGTCTCGCGGCGGCCCGCGCTGCGCTCGGCAAGCTCGACTGGAGCGACGCCGTCCACGAGCGGGCGGCGCAGCGTTGTATCGAGGCTGCCGTTGACGGCTTGCGCGCCGATCTCGTGATGCTGCGTGCGGCGCGCGCGCTCGCCGCGTTCGAAAGGGCGCAGGCGGTGAGCCCGCAGCACGTCGATGAGGTTGCCGATTGCGTGCTCGCGCATCGTCGGCACGCCATGCCGCAGCGTTCCGATGCGCCGTCTTCCCCCGAGACGCAGCCGCCCTCCGCCTCCAGGCACGAAGATAAGCACACCGAATCATCATCGTATGCCGATTGGGGCGAGATGCCGCCCGAGCCCGTCGCGGCGAAGGCCGTGAAGGGCGTGATCCCGCTAACCGCAAAAAAACGCTGACCCGTCGGGCACAGGCCGCCGCCTTCGCACAGGGCGGCGCTCGACGGCGAGAAGGCCCGGGGCGCGGTCCCGCGCAAGTCGCGAAGCGCGGCGAGCGCATCGCCTGGCCGCCCACGCTCGCGGCCAAGCGCGCCGGGTCGTTGCAGGCGCAACATTTCCACTACGCCAGACGCAAGACGGGTTCCGGCGCGCTCCATTGCTTCGTGCTGGACTGCTCGGCCTCGATGCTCGCGCGCGGCCAGCTCGCGCTCGCCAAGGGATTGCTGATCGCGCTGTTCGACCGGGCCCGCGCCGAGCGTGTGGAAGTGGCGCTGATTGCCTTCGGCGGTGCCGGGGCCGAGCTGAGGTTCGGGCCCGCGGTGCCGCGCTGGTGGAACGAGCGCTGGATCGAGCCAATCGGCGGGGGCGGCGGCACGCCGCTCGAAGCGGGCATCGGCCGCGCGGCACTGGTGCTCGACACTGCCGCGCGCCGCGATCCGGCGCGCACCCGCCATCTCTGGCTGTTCAGCGACGGCCGCACGACGCAGTGGCCCGCGCGGCCACGCCACGCCGACCACGTCACAGTGATCGATTGCGAACTTGGCGCGCTGCGCGTGGGGCGCTGCGAGGCGCTCGCGCAGGCATGGGCCGGCGAGTGCCTGGACGCTCAGGCGCTGCTCGCCTGAACGCGCGTTATCGCATGCTGCCGGTCCAGTACAGCACGTCGTCCTGACGATCGAATACGTAGACTTTCATCGCCATCTGCTCGGCGGGCGTGAGGCGGTCGAGTTCGAGGCCGAGTGTCGCGTGTGCGGGGTCGCCCGATTCCGCCTGCACGTTACGGATGATCGCGCAGGTTTCGATCGTCGTTGCGTTGTCGCCCGAGCGCAGCTGAAAGGCCACGCGCAGCCGCTCGCCAACCTTGCCGAGCGCCCACGCGGCGCTCACCGAAAGCCCGAGCGCGCTGATCCCGCGCGCGAGCGCCACGCCGTCATAACCCGCGCCTTCCTCGCCGATGCCGTAGCGCACGGGAAATTGCGCGCGCACCCGAATCGAGCGGCGTTCGCGCAGGCGGCGGATGTTGGCGGGCTTCGAAAGCACGAGGTAGTCGAGCGGCGACTGGCTGAACGCATGCACGGTGCATACGAAGCGATAGACGGCCTGGCTCGCAATCGCGACGATCTCCACGTTTTCGCCCGGCGTGATGGCGATGGGGCGGCCATCGACATAGGGCGTCGTCACGAAGAGCGCCTCGTTGGGCGCGAAACCGATCAGGCGGCACGGGTGCATCGGCGCGCCGCTCGCGCCCATCTGCGGACGCAGGCCCATCAGCGCGCCGATGGTCAGGTGCATGTCGCGCGCGGTGGCGGCGGTATCGCCGGTGCTGGGCGCATTCGTGGCCGTCGCGCTCTCCGGTGCAGCCTCGATCCGTTCCTTGTCGCCGCGATGCGGCGCGAAATGCTGGAACAGAAAGTCGCGTTCCGCTTCGCCCATCAGCACCGAGCCGGCGTCGAGCAGCATGGCGCCGTCGCGATCGACGACAGGCCAGGCGAGCGGCTCGCCGACCGGCAGGGCTTGCGGCGTGAGCGGGGCGGCTTCGGTTGCAGCTTCGGTTGCGGCGTCGGTGGCTTCGGCTTGATCTTCAGTGGTCGGGTTGGTCATCGGCGCAGGGTGGACGGTGAGCGGTTCGCGTTGCGAATGCACTTCGCGGGTTCATCTGGTTTACGGCGCCGGGGCAGGGAAATTGAGTGTGTGCCACGCTTCGAAGGCGGTTTCGCGAGCCGCAGTATGATGGCGCCTGAATGCAATCTGTAATCGGCCGGCAAACAGTTCAAGCGGGATCAACGAAGCGAGCGGAGCAAGAGGAAACGCCTCATGAAGCTCTGGACACGATGTTTGCGAATCCTCCGCCAATGGAATCGGGCGCTCATGCAGTGGGTGGGGAGCCATCCGTTCATAGTCGGCACGATGGGCTCGCTGGTCGGCGCGGCCGTCGTCGCCATCGTGCTGTTGGGGCTGATGCAGCAGCGCACCCAGGCCATCGTCAGCACGCAGCACAATTCGGGCGCGCTCGTTGCGCTGATGTCGAACGACCTCGAGGCCAATTTCAGCATCTGCGACCTGTTGCTGCTCGACGCCGCCGAGAGCGCGCGCGACCGCCGCACGCAAAGCCTGCCGCCGGACCTCCGCCGCAAGCTGCTGTTCGGCCGCGTGGCGACCGGCGCGTATCTCGACGACGCGTTCTATGCCGACGCGAGCGGCCATATCGTCGAATCGCGCGACGGCCGAGCGTATCCCGGCGTCAATCTCGCGGATCGGGACTATTTCACGGCGCAGCACGAGCGCTCGGTCGGCATGTATATTTCGGACCCGATTCGCTCGCGCACGCGCGAAGGCCAATATTCGATCGCGCTGTCGCGCCGCGTGAACGAGTACGACGGCTCGTTCGGCGGCGTCGTGCTGCTCACGATGCGTCTTGCGTATTTTCAGCAACTGTTCGACCGGCTCGACATCGACCCGAAGGGCAGCGCGTTCATCATGCTCAGCGACGGGACCTTGCTCGCGCACCATCCCTATTCGGACTACGAAGTGGGCGCGCAAATCGGCGAGCTGGAATACATCCAGCCGATGCTGAAAACCAGTGCCGGCTCGTTCATCGCCGTGGGCGAGGCGGACGAGGTCGAGCGCGTTTACACGTACAAGCGCGTTCCGCACACGACGCTCATCGCGGTGGTCGCGCCTTCCGTGGACGGTGCACTCGACGCATGGCACCATCGGCTGCGGATCTATGCGCCGATGGCGTTGATCTTCGGCGCGCTGATCGCGGCTTCGTCGTGGCTGCTCGCATTTTCGATGCGCACGCGGCTCGCCACGCAAAAGGAATTCGAACGTCTCGCGGTCACCGACGCGCTCACGGGCCTCTTCAACCGGCGCGCACTCGACTTGCGCATCGAATCCGAATGGCAGCATGCGAGACGCGCGGGCGAGCCGCTCTCGGTGCTCTTCATCGACATCGACAAGTTCAAGCTCTTCAACGACTTCTACGGACACGCCGAGGGCGATAAAGTGCTTGCCGCCGTGGCCCGCGCGATACGCGAGGCCTGCCGCCGCGCAACGGACATGGTGGCGCGCTACGGCGGCGAGGAGTTCGCCGCGGTCCTGCCGGCCACGCCGGCCGACGGCGCCGTGAAAATCGCGGAAGCGGTGCGCCAGCAGGTGGCGGCGCTGGGCATCGCGCACGAGCACAGCGAATACGGCACGCTGACTGTGAGCATTGGCTGTGCCACCTGTGTGCCGCACAAGAGCGATGGCGCGCAGGCGCTGCTGCGCGCCGCCGACGCGGAGCTTTACGCCGCGAAGCAGGCGGGGCGCAATCAGGTAAAAGCGCGCGAGTTCGAGGGCGCGCCACCCGACCCGCGCGACTCGCTGCCTACCTTGAAGGCATGAGCGCCTGTCAGGCGTCCTCGCGATACCAGCGCGGCGTGTAAATCCACTCGCTGCCGTCATCGCGAGCGAACCCGCGCGTGGCCGACGACCCGACGATCACCATCGTGCGCATATCGACGTCCGCCGAACGCAGTTCGCCGAGGGTCGTCGCGCGCAGCGTCTCGCCGGGGCGGCCCACGTCGCGGCCCAGCACCACGCGCGTGTGCGGCGCGCGCACGCTGCGCACGATGTCCAGCGCTCGCTCGAGCTGCCAGGGCCGCGCGCGCGAGATGGGGTTGTAGAACGCCATCACGAGATCGGCCTGCGCCGCATGCAGCAGGCGCTTTTCGATCACCGTCCACGGCTTCAGGTTGTCGGAAAGCGACAGCATGCAGAAGTCGTGGCCGAGCGGCGCGCCGACTTGCGCCGCCGTGGCGAGCGCCGCGGAAACGCCTGGTACGATCGCCAGCTCGACGGCATGCCAGCCGGCGTCATCCGAGCCTTCGAGCGCTTCGAGCACGGCGGCCGCCATGGCGAACACACCGGGGTCGCCCGACGAGACCACGGCCACGCGCCGGCCCTCGCTCGCCATCTCGAACGCGTGGCGGGCGCGCTGCAGTTCTTCGCGGTTGTCGGTGGCG